>JBDHTJ010000258.1:0-4820 GCA_039808585.1 Hyphomicrobiaceae bacterium
GCGAGCGTTCTGATCCGGTTCGCCATAAATCTGTACCTGGACAGCCCCTTCTATCGCGGCACTCGTATCGCGTCAGCTTCAGCGCCCGCTATGAAACGAGAGGCAGTGCATGAATGAGGCTCAGGGACAGCTGGTTCTGGACCTTGCCCAACGCCCGGCACTCGGTGCCGAGGACTTCCTGATCAGCAGCGCCAACAGGGCCGCGGCGGCAGCCGTCGATCGCTGGCCGGATTGGCCGCAGGCGTCGCTGCTGGTGGTGGCGCCGCCACGGGCGGGCAAGACACATCTGGCCAACGTGTGGCGGCTGAAATCGGGCGCGGCACGGCTCGAGGCCGGAGGATTGAGCGAAGACGACATCGACTTTGCCGCCGGTGCGCTGGTGGTGGAGGATCTGCATGAAGGCATCGCAGACGAGCGCGTGCTGTTCCACCTGCTCAACCTGGTGCGGGAGCGGAAGCTTTCCATGCTGCTGACGTCGGAGGTGGCACCGGGAGATCTGCCCGTGAAGCTGCCGGACCTGCGCTCGCGGCTGCGGGCGTTGCCAATCGTCACCATCGCCAACCCGGACGAGGGGCTGCTGAAGGCCGTGCTGGTGAAGCAGTTTGCGGACCGGCAGTTGCTGGTCGACCCGCAAGTGATCAACTACATCGCGTTGTATATGGAGCAGTCGATGGAGGCGGCCGCGCGGGTGGTGGATGAAATCGACCGTGCGGCAATGTCGGCGCAGAAGAAAGTAACCCGTGGCCTGGCTGCCCACGTGCTAGGAAAGCTTGAACCGAGCTGAGGCTTGTCAACGTTTCTGTAAGCATAACAGCCGGATACTCGCCTGTCACAATGTTACAATGCGGCCCTAGCATACTCGGCAGAAGCACGATGGGCTGCAACAACGGCGGATGTCATGGCGCGACGCAAGGCAGGAGCGAAGAACAGCGGTAGCAACCGCAGCGCTGCGGCACGGGCTGCGACGAGTTCCGTCGTGCAGAAGGACTATGCCACCTCCGGCGCAGCGACCAGCGGCGCGAAGCCAGCTGCGGCGGCGCCTGCGCCCGTTGCGGTGCCAACAGGGCCGGCCCGCTTCGTCAATCGCGAGATTTCCTGGCTGCAATTCAACCGACGCGTGCTGGAGGAGGCGGCCAACACGGCCCATCCCCTGCTCGAGCGGGTGCGCTTCCTGTCCATCTCGGCCTCGAACCTCGACGAGTTCTACATGGTGCGGGCCGCCGGGTTGTACGGGCAGGTGGCCGCCGGCGTGACGCAGCCGAGCCAGGATGGGCTGACGCCCTCGCAGCAGCTTGCCGAGATCAATCGCTTCGCCGGCGCGCTGGTGGGCGACCAGCAGAAGCACTGGGTGGAGCTGAAGCTGGCTCTGGCCCTCAAGGGCATCCATGTGGTCGAGCCGGTGGATCTGAGTGCGGGCGAGCGTGCCTGGCTCGATCGGCAGTTCATGTCGCAGTACATGCCGATCCTGACGCCGATCGCGGTCGATCCTTCGCATCCCTTCCCGTTCATCCAGAACGGCGGCCTGACCATCGGTATCGAGCTCAGGCGCGAGCGTGACGCCACGACGATGCACGCCCTGCTTCCGATCCCGAGCCAGCTGACGCGCTTCATCAGGCTGCCGGCCGAAGAGGGGGCGCAGGTGGGCGACGCGCCTCTCTCGATCCGCTTCGTGCGGCTCGAGTCCGTGATCTCGATGTACCTGACGCGGCTGTTTCCAGGCTTCGTGCCAAAGAGCCAGGGCGCTTTCCGCGTGCTGCGGGACAGTGACATCGAGGTGCAGGAGGAAGCCGAAGATCTGGTGGCGCTGTACGAGACGGCGCTGAAGCGGCGGCGGCGCGGGCACGTCATCCGCCTCGAAGTCGACGGGCAGATGCCGGAACGCCTGCAGCAGTTCGTGACGCAGGAACTGGAGATCCGCGAGGACGCGGTGTTCATGCGGGAGGGCCTGCTGGGCCTTGCCGACACCAAGCAGCTGATCGTTTCGGAGCGGCCGGACCTGCTGTTCAAGCCGTTCAACATCCGCTTCCCCGAGCGCATCCGCGAATACGATGGCAATTGCTTCGAGGCCATCCGCAAGAAGGACATCGTCGTTCACCACCCCTACGAGTCGTTCGACGTGGTGGTGCAGTTCCTGCGCCAGGCCGTGGCCGACCCCAACGTGCTTGCCATCAAGTGGACGCTGTATCGCACCACCCACGACAGCCCCATCGTGCGCGCGCTGATGGAAGCAGCCGAGATGGGCAAGAGCGTCACGGCGGTGGTGGAACTGCGCGCGCGCTTCGACGAGGCGGTCAACATCCGGCTGGCGCGCGACCTGGAAAGCGCGGGCGTGCACGTGGTGTACGGCTTCCTGCAACTCAAAACGCACGCCAAGCTCGGCATGGTGGTGCGGCGCGAGGGGACGGAACTGGTCACCTACTGCAACATCGGCACGGGCAACTATCACCCCGTGACGGCGAAGATCTACACGGACCTGTCGTTCTTCAGCGCCGACCCCGTGATCGGCCGCGACGTGACGCGGATCTTCAATTTCATCACCGGCTATGCCGAGCCCGCCGAGATCGAGCTTTTGGCGGCAAGCCCGCATGGCATCCGGGCGCGCATCCTTGCCCACATCAAGGACGAGATCGCGCACGTGAAGGCCGGCCGCAAGGGCGCCATCTGGATGAAGATGAACTCGCTCGTCGATGGCAAGATCATCGATGCGCTCTACGAGGCGAGCCAGGCGGGCGTCGAGATCGACATCGTGGCGCGGGGCGTGTGCTGCCTGAAGCCCGGCATTCCCGGCCTATCGGAGAACATTCGCGTCAAGAGCATCATCGGCCGCTTCCTGGAGCACGGACGCGTCTACTGCTTCGGTGCCGGGCATGGCCTGCCGTCGGCGAAGGCGCTGGTCTACATCAGCTCGGCGGACATGATGCCGCGCAATCTCGACAGGCGGGTGGAGGTGATGGTGCCGATCATCAACCCTACCGTGCATGAACAGATCCTCGACCAGATCATGGTCGCCAACATGAAGGACAACCAGCAGAGCTGGCGCGTGCTTTCCGACGGGTCTTCGGAACGGATCATGCCCAAGCCCGGCGAGGAACCCTTCAACGCGCACGAGTATTTCATGACCAACCCGAGCCTTTCTGGGCGGGGACAATCGCTGAAGGACAGCTTCCCCCGCCGCTTCAGCCTTGCACAGGGTGGCTGACGCGACGCTCGGTCCGGCTTGCTCGGGCGCTATCGGGGGCGGTAGACACTGCCCGCAAGGAAGCGCCCTCAAAGGCTAGGACGGCAGAATGCGCGATCGGCGCGAACTGGACCGCGACAGCGATCTCGAGCCCATAGCCGTTGTCGACATCGGCTCCAACTCCGTGCGCCTGGTGGTGTACGAGGGGCTGGCGCGCAGCCCGACGACGACGTTCAACGAGAAGGTGCTGTGTGGCCTGGGGCGGCAGGTGGCCTCTACCGGCTTCCTCGGCAAGGAAGCCGTGGAGCGGGCCCTCAATGCGCTGCGCCGCTTCAAGGCCATCACCAATCTTCTCGGCGTGAAGATGCTGTGTGCCATCGCCACCGCAGCCTGCCGCGACGCCAGGGACGGGCCCGAATTCATCGCTAGGGGCGAGAAGGCACTGGGCGTGAAGATCCAGGTGCTGTCGGGTGAGCGCGAGGCGGAACTGGCCGCGAACGGCATCCTGATGGGGTTTCGCAGCCCGGACGGCATCGCGGGAGACCTGGGTGGCGGCAGCCTGGAGCTGATCGACGTGGCAGGCGACAAGCTGCGCCAGGCGGTGACGCTACCGCTCGGCGGCCTGCGCCTCATCGACGTCGCGGGCGATCGCATCGACAAGGCGCTCGAGCATGTCGATGCAGAGATCGGCAAGGTTTCGTGGCTGAGCGCGGGGCGCGGGCGCGATTTCTACGCGGTGGGCGGGACGTGGCGCTCGATCGCGCGGCTGCACATGGAGATCCACGACTATCCGCTGCGGGTGATGCACGGCTACACGATCTCGACGCGCGAGGCGATGGCCTTCTGCGAAGAGATCCGGCGGACAAAGAAGATCTCTGCCATGAAGGGCATCGCGGACGTGGCGAGGCCCAGGCGGGAGGTGCTGCCTTTTGGTGCGCTGGTGATGGAGCGGCTGTTGAAGCATCTGCAGCCGGCGCGGGTGCACTTCTCCGTCTTCGGCATTCGAGAGGGGCTGCTGTACAGCCTGCTTCCGGTGGCCGAGCGGCAGAAGGATCCGCTGATCTCGTTCTGCCGTGAGTATGCGCAGTTGCGGTCGCGATCGGCCGAGCACGGCGAGGAACTGGCCAAGTGGACGGATGCGCTCTTCGAGGGGCCAGGTCCCAAGGAAACGCCCGATGAGCAGCGGCTTCGCCATGCCGCCTGCATGCTTTCCGATATCAGCTGGCGCTCGCATCCGGATTACCGGGGCGAGCAGAGCCTGATCCTCATCGCGCACGGAGCGCTGGCGGCCGTGGACCATGCGGACCGCGTGTTCCTGGCGCTCGCGGTGTATTTCCGGCATGCGGGCGGCGGGGGGGACGGCGAGGCCGCCGACCGGCTGTCGGACCGGCTCAAGAGCCTGATCTCCAAGAGGCAGTACAAGCGGGCGCGCATCCTCGGCGCGGCCATCCGGACCGCGCACATGATCTCCATCGGGCAGGCTGGAATCATCGACGAGGCACCCCTATCTTATGAGGGCAACCGCCTCGTCCTGTCGCTGCCGAAGGCCTATGCGGCGCTCGACGGCGAGCGTCTGAGACGGCGGTTCGCGGCGCTTGCGGAACTTGTCGACTGCCAGCCTGACATCCGCGTTGGGCGTTAG
>JBDHTJ010000259.1:0-4807 GCA_039808585.1 Hyphomicrobiaceae bacterium
CCGACAGCGCCGGCCGCACACACACGCTGCCGATGTCGGAGCTGAAGCCTTATCTCGGCCAGCGCGGTCAGGCAGGGCTGAAAGCGCCCAACGGCTTCCCGCGCTCCAACAAGTTCGGCCCGGCCTTCTGATCGCGCCGCTCTTGCACCGAGAGCCTGATCGGTTGAGATGGACGCATTCAAGCGTCCATCGAAAGCGTGAATCAGACTCTCAAGCAAAAACCGAGAGCCTGATCGGTTGAGATGGACGCGCTCAAGCGTCCATCGAAAGCGTGAATCAGACTCTCAAGCAAACGCCGAGAGCCTGATCGGTTGAGATGGACGCGCTCAAGCGTCCATTGAAAGCGTGAATCAGACTCTCAAGCAAAAACCGAGAGCCTGATCGGTTGAGATGGACGCGCTCAAGCGTCCATCGAAAGCGTGAATCAGACTCTCAAGCAAAAACCGGCGTGTCCGCGAAGGCAGTTTCGATTCCATCGATACCGGACATGATCTAGGGTAAGGCCCGGCAAGGGGGACGGGCAGGCATGCGGCTTGCGGGGAGGCTCATAGGGGCTTGTATCGCCGTGGCGAGCGCGATGGCGCCCGCCTGCGCGCAGACCTGCACGAAAGCCGACTTCGAGGCCGTGGTAGATGAGGCGGCCGGCGCACTGCGCACCCTCAACCACCAGAACACGCCGATCTTCCAGGGCAAGCTGCGTCTGCTCAAGGACAAGCGCGGCTGGAGCCACGATGATTTCATTAAGAACGCTGCGCCCCTCGTGCGCGACGACACCATCGCCGCTTTCGACGCCAAGTCGGAGGAACTGCTGGCGCGCATCACCAGCGGCGGCCAAACAGGCGCCGCAGCCACACCCGATTGCAAGGTCCTCGATGGGCTGAGGGCGCACATGGGCGCTCTCGTAGACACCCAGAAGGCGAAGTGGGCCTACATGTTCAACAAGATCGAAGACGAGTTGAAGAAGTAGCCCGCGCCTCAGGCCAGCATCGTCGACATCGCACCGAAGGTCGCAGCCGCGAGCAGGGCCGCCGCCGCACCATATGCCGCCGTGCGCTCACGCATGACTTCGGCGTCGGCCAGCCTGCGCACGCCTGCCGCGATCGCAGCCGCGATGCCGAACTGAACGGCCAGGAAGCCCACGATATAGCTGCCGAGCGGCGCCATCTCGGCACCCAGGATGCTTTCGCCGTACGCATAGCCGTGAACGAGCCCGCACAGCGCGATGACAGCAAGATGCGCACCCGTGTCGAGCGGCCGCCGCAAGAACAGCCAGGCAGCGCCCAGCACCAGCGACGCCACCACCGCCAATTCCGCAAAAGGAAGCCCGGGCCGGGCCACGTAGGCAAGGCATCCCAGCGCCGTACCAACGATGAAGGACAAGGGAATAGCAACCGGTCGCGCCGCCAGCGCCGCCACCACGCCGATCGCGGCCACGAAGGCCAGATGATCGAGCCCAATGACGGGATGCGCGAGCCCCGAGAGCAGCCCCTGCATCAGCGTCTTCGGCACCTCCCCGTCCATCATGTGATGGGCGAAGGCGGGAAAGGAGGACATTGTCACCACCAGAGCGGCAACGGCCAGGCGGGTGATTTGGGTGTTTTTCATCGTTTCGTTTCCGCTCCGAGTGCGAGAGCTCTTCCTTCTATCGCTCAACCAGACTTCACAGCTTGCTGGAAAACGTCAAGGGCCCTTGCCTTCAGGGCGACGAATTCAGGCTCCGACACGATCTCCGGCGGCCGCGGCTTGGCGAGCGGCACGGCCATGAAGTCGGCAATGCGCGAGGGGCGCCGAGTCAGCATCAGCACATGGTCGCCCAGCTGCACCGCCTCTTCCAGGTCGTGGCTGACGAACATGCTCGTGGTGCGCGTTTCGCCCAGCACCTTCTGCAGTTGCTGGCGCATGATCAGCGTCATTTCATAGTCGAGCGCCGAGAACGGCTCGTCGAGCAGCAGCACCTCCGGCTCCACCACCAGCGCGCGCATGATGGAGACGGTCTGCTGCTGGCCGCCCGACATCTCGTAAGGATAGCGGTTGAGATCGAACTTGAGGTCGAAGCGCTGCACGAGCCTGTCGATCCGCCGGGCCCGCTCCACCTTGCCGATCCCCAGCATGCGCAAGGGATAGTGGATATTGTCAATGGCGCGCTGCCATGGAAAAAGCGCTTCCCGGTAATTCTGGAAGACGTAGCCAATGCGCGTCTGCGAAATGGTCTTGCCATCGAAGAGGATCTCGCCAGCGTCGAACGGCAAGAGACCGGCGATCATGTTGATCAGGGTGGACTTGCCGCAGCCGTTGGGCCCGAACACCGACACCACCTCGCCATAGGGAATGTCGAGGTCGAAACCTTGGTAGACGGGTACGCCGGCGAAGGTCTTGGCCAAGCCGCGAACGGTGATGTGCGTCCGCGGCGCCCGGCCTTCCGACCGCATCGCGCCTGCGCCCGGGGCAGAGGCGGATGCAGCCGGGCCAGCCACTGTCAGCCGTGCAGCTGTCACGCGAAGTCCTGCTCTTTCAGGATGAAGGGCTTGATGTCGAAATCCTGTTTGAGGACGCCGTCGGCGCGGAACACGTTGACGAAAGCCTGGTAGGACGCAAGGTCCACCTCGCCCAGGTCCTTCCACGCCCTCAGATACGGCTGCGCGACGATCGCCACCTGCTCAGGCTTCACGGCCGTATGTTTCGGCAGAACCTCGCGATACTTCCCATAGTTGCCTTCGGCGAGCGCCGTTCCCTCGTCCACGGCCTGGACGAAGCGCTTGGCGACCGCAGGCCGCTCCTTGATGAACTTGGTGGTGAGCAGCGAGACGCCCGAGTAGAAGGGGTCGAACACCGCCGACGACATTGGATTGGTGAGCGCCCGCTTGGCCTCGCCCAGCGCCACGGCGATGGAGCCGACGGGCTCCAGCGACAGCGTCGCATCCACCGTTCCGGCCACCACCGCCTGCACCTGCAGCCCGACGGCAAGCTCCACGAGTCGAACATCCTTGTCGGGATCGAGACCCGCCTTGCGCACAACGTGGCGCGACATCGTCTTCCATTGAATGCCGGGGAGATGGCCAAGCGATTTCCCCTTGAGGTCGGCGAAAGTCTTGATGGAGGAATTGTTGGCGACGATCAGGCCGTCGTTGATGCGATTGACCTTGATGCCTCCGCCCTGCAGCCCGAACACTTTGAACGTGCCGGGGAATTGCACCTCGGCGAGCACGGCGATGCCGGCTGCAGCACCAGGTGCCCCGGCGTCTGCACGGCCCGACACGAGGCTGTCGATGATCTGGTTCGGCGCCTGGAAACGCACCGATTCCAGTTCAATGCCGTGCTTCTCGAACAGTTTTTCCTCGATGGCCACGTAGTATCCGAAGGTCTGCATGATGGGCAGCCACGACACCACCACTTTGTCCTTGGCCTGCGCGATGAGCGGCGCAGGGAAAGCGGCAGCTGCGGCCGTGGCGGCGGCTGCCTTGAGAAACTTGCGTCGTCCTTGCATGTCGAAACTCCTGTCGATGTGCGCACTGCGGACCTAGCGGCCGGACCAGTGCACGAGCCATTTTTCCAGTGCGAGAAAGAAAAGGTTCAGCCCGTAGCCCAGCACCCCAGAGACCAGAATGGTGCCGTAGAGCTGGGGAAGGTCGAAGGTGATCTGGCTGTCGATAATGCGCTTGCCGAGGCCGTTGTCGGAGCCGATGAACATCTCCGCGACCACGATCACGACCAGCGCGAGGGAGACTGCCGTGCGCACGCCGATGAAGGTTTGCGGCAGGCATTCGTAGAAGGTCACGTCCTTGAATACGCGCCATCGCGAGGCGCCCATCACGCTGGCGGCGAGCATGCGCGTGGGACGGGCGTTCATCACGCCATAGGCGACGTTGAACAGCACCACCAGCCACGCTGCAAACGCCGCCACCGCGATCTTCGAGAAATCCCCGAGGCCGAAGATGATCATGAACAGGGGGAACATCGCCGTGGCGGGCGTCGAGCGAAAGAAGTCGATCAAGAACTCGATGGCGCTGTAGATGCGCTTGTTGGATCCGACCACGATGCCGAGCGGTACGCCGGCAAGAACCGCAATGGCGAACGCATGCAATGTCCGCTTCACTGTCTGCAGGAAATCGTAACCAAGCTCGCCGCTCAGCGCGTTGCTCCAGACCGATTGCAATGTCCGCACCGGCGAAGGCAGCAGCTTCGGCGTTACGAGACCGAATGCGAACACGGCGTACCAGAGAACGAAGAAGAGCAAGGGCCCAAGCATCGTCCAGGCAATGTGTGCTGATCGAGAGTTGCCGCCCTTCATGCCGGATTGCCTGTTCCCTGGCTTCGTCTCTTGGACGATGAGAGGCTCGATACGCGCGCCATGCCCTTAGCTCACGCGGCGCAGGCCGGGCGCGGCGTTTGGAGGACGCGGCGTGTAATTGCGCGTCGGTGCGGGGAAGCCGCACGACGTCCCATCAACGATCTTGATGTCCTTCTCCCAGGGCAGCACGTAGCTGCCTTTCACCAGGTCGGTCATGTAGGTGTAGGGGCAGTCCTGCGCGCCACCCTTCACGGCCACGTAGCCGCGGTGCGCGAACTGATAGATGTTGTTCTCCACGCCCCAATGGATGCGCGCCTCGTCGCACAGTTTCGGGCGCACTTCCGCTGTGATGATCTCGTCTGGAATGCCGTTACCGGTGACGATGGGCGTGCCGTCGAGGTTGACGATCATTCCTTCGCCCATCGAATTGAACGATCCGTCCGAGCCCGCAAGGCAAACGCTGGCTGTGTACATGAGATTGCAGAAGGCGTTGGACTGGTTGGTAAAGTGCCAGGCTTG
>JBDHTJ010000260.1:0-4806 GCA_039808585.1 Hyphomicrobiaceae bacterium
TGCTTGCGCAGCCTCTCGTCGCGGAACAGCCCCTTATGGTGTTCGCGCAGGTACTCGCCCGCAGCAACCAGGAAGCCGCACGTGCCCGCTGCCGGATCGCAGATCACATCGGTCGGCGTGGGCTTTGTCAGCTCCACCATAAGCTTGATGATATGACGCGGCGTCCGGAACTGGCCGTTCTGTCCGGCGCTCGCGATTTGACCGAGCATGTACTCATAGACATCGCCCTTGGTGTCGCGGTCGGCCATCTCGATCTTATCGAGCTTATCGACGACCTTTGCGAGGAGGGCGGGCGTCGGAATGCCGAAGCGGGCTTCCCGCATGTGCTTGGCCACGGCGCCGTCCTTGGCAACCTGCTCCCGAATGAACGGGAACACGTGCTCGTCGACGACTTCGAACATTTCCTTGGCCTCGAAGAGCTTGAAGCGCGACCAGCGCAAATCCTCGTAGTCGCGGCCGCCGTCCTCAACCTCGTTCCCTTGGGCATCCTTTCGCTTCTTGCTGCGTCCGTCTTTCCCTTCCGGGAAGATGCGCCGCTCCAGCTTTTTGAGCTTGAGGCCCGCCGCCTTGCTCTCTTCCAGGGAGTGCAGCTCATCCAGCCGCTTGATGAAAAGCAGGTAGGTGATCTGCTCCATGACAGCGAGCGGGTTCGACAGGCCACCAGACCAGAAGTCCTTCCAAATGCTGTCGATCTGCTGCTTCAATTCCCCGACGATCATCTCATCCCCCTCGTGTCTCAATCAATTTGTCGCGCAGCCGGCTCACGCCATTGCGGCGTCGCGCGCGCGCACGAATTCCTTCCAGTTCTCGATCACGACCGGCTTCTCGGCCGGCCTGTCCTTGCCCGGCTCCATGTCGAGGCGCAGGCGCTTTTCGAAGTAATAGAGCAGTGCACAGCGCATCGGTAGCACTGCGCGGCCATCGGTCATTTGATAGTCGAGCGCGATGGTCTGCTGCTGGCTCAGAGTGAGCGCCGGGTTCGGCGTCAGGATGATCTCGAAAAGGGTATGCCAGCCCCTGTCATCCGTGGGCCGCGCTCCGGGTTCGCCTTCAGCCCGGATGGATCGGCATCGTGAGACGATGAAGTCCTTGAACTTCTTCTCGATGTGACAGAACGCGCGTGTGTGCCAGCGCAGCCCATCATGTCCAAAGGCATGGGGCGTGATCCGCCGCCAGATTGGCTCAGGGCGCGTCGGGTTCATCGATTGGTAGTAGATTTCGACCGACCGATTGCTGCGGATTGCCGCCAGAAGCGCCTTCAGCGTGGCCGGCTCTATCCGGCGCCCAGGTATCGGCATGCTGTCGACGCTCGGGAGGCTCTCGATCAGCGTCTCATCACGCGCGACAACGCCGTCGGCGACGGCCTTGAGCTGGCTCAGATAGCGGTCGGCACTCGGCTTCATGAAGCGCGGCCGGAAGTTTGCCGTCGGCAGATAGCGCTTCTCGCTGGCGTCATACTGGATGTTGTCGGCTGCGAGCTCCTTGTACTGGCTCAGATCGTTGGATGCCTGCGGGACAGACACCCCGAAGTGGTTGGTGATGTCGCTGCGGTTCACGCCGCCTTCCCAAAACAGGCGAAATTCAATGAATTCAAGGCGTTGATCCGTGCCCCATCGCCTTTTGTTGTCTTGACTGTCCACAACCCGGCTCCGCCGATACGAATATTTTCTTGACGGGTCGTTTTTTTAGACCCATAAGAAAACTATACGCATCCGACTCGCGGGTCAATGTCTTTCTTCCGACCCTCCACAGCGCGGTTGCAGCAACGGGCAATTTCGAGGGGCTTCATATGAGCAATCTCTGGCAATCGCCGCCGTTCGGCGCGACGGCGCCATTCGTAGCGACAAACACCGTCACATCATGGCGGTACGTGCGTCGCCGCTTCCGTCAGTTCCACGCCAACCTGCAATTGACGCCCGATCAAATCGAGGATGGCCGAACCAAGTATCGCGGTGTCGTCGCCGCGCTCAACCGCCATTACTGGGGCACGTCGAGCGAAACCGAACATCTGGAACTGGTCGGCTCGTGGGCCAAAGGTACGCCGGTGCGTCCGCCCCGCGACGTCGACTTCATCTTCCAGCTGCCGGTCGAAGTCTACCACCGCTTTGAGCAGCGTACCGGCAACAAGCAGTCGCAGCTGCTGCAGGAGGTGAAAGCGGTTCTCGTCAACACGTACCCCCAAACCAGCATGCGCGGCGACGGCCAGGTCGTGGTCGTCCCCTTCAATAGCTATGGCATCGAAGTCGCGCCGGGATTTCCGGCGACCGGCGGCGGTTATCTGATCTGCGATACCAACGATCGCGGCCGCTACAAGCGGGTTCACCCAGCGGCCGAGCTCGCTTCCTTCAATGACGCCGACGCTCAGTTCGCGTGCAACGTGCGCAAGCTGTCGCAGATGCTCAAGCAGTGGCAGCGCTTCTGCAATGTGCCGATCAAGTCCTTCCAGATCGAAGCCATCGTCAAGGAAGCGCTCGGCACGGTCACGTGGGGGAACTGTGACGAGTTTTGGTTCGATTGGCTCGTCCGTGATGTCCTCGCCCACCTCATCAGCCGCGCCAACGGCCATTTCTACATGCCGGTGACCGGCGAGCTGATCCATCTCGGCGATGGCTGGCTTAGTCGAGCACAATCAGCTCATCAGCGCGCGGAGAAGGCGTGCGCCTACGAGTACGACAACCTCGATCAACTGGCAGGTGAGGAATGGCAAAAGATCTTCGGGACAATGATCCCTCAGATGGCGGGCTGATCATGAAGGACGCCCTCATCTCGGAATGCGCCAAGGAGGAGGAGAACGCGCTCTACACCTCCACCAAATTCTTCATCTGGCTGCGCATCTTGAAGGGTGTGCGCGCCACGTTGTGGATCGGCGGCGCCGTCGGCAGCATCTTCGCGGCTTCGCACATTCTGCGCGGCGTCGGAGACGGTAAGATCGTCACGGCCGCATTCGCCTTGGCCGGCGTGCTGCTGCCCGGCATCGGTAAGGCGATCAAGATCGACGCACTGATCCGCGACTACGCCGAGGCGGCGGCGAAGTTCAAAAATCTTCAGGGCGAGTTCCGCCGGGCCCGACTGGTGTGGTCGCATAAGCCACTGGCCGATTTCGAGGACGAGGCGCGCAAGCTCTTCAAGGCGATGAACGACGCTCGCAAGCCGTCACTGACGCCGCCGGAGTGGTGCTTCAAACTTGCGCAACGGAAGATCAAAACCGGTGACTACGATCATGATGCCGGCGGCGCGCCGAAAACTCCGGGAGACGTGTCATGAGCTTTTCGTCGTGTCCCGAGTGCGGCGAGACAAATTTCTACGAGAACTCATACAGCGTCCGGCACTTCGACTGCGGCTTCAAGGGGCAATGGAGCACCCGGACGGCGCGATGCGGCGGCAGGAGGAAGCGCACGACGTCTGCGCCAGCGATCGATGACGCCGCCGCACGCTATAGACTGGCCCTTCTCGACGCGGCGCAGGTTGCGGACACCATCGCTGCCGACATGGTCGGCGCCGATCAGTCGCCCGACTTTGTTGATCGATTACGGCAACTAAGCTCGCAGATGCGGGTATTCGCAGGCCACACGGCACCCACGTCGTTCGAGGATCTTTCGCAGTCGAATCGACGAGGTCGCACCGGCACAGCGCTCATGGCGATCATTCGACGAGCGCGACCGTGGTGAGAGTATCAATGCAACAGCGCGCCAACTCCCGGTGCGGGGTGCGGTCGCATATCACTTCAAAGCAAGTATAATTGGCTGCAAATCAGTCAGTTGAACGCATTGGCCGATAACCCGACATGACATTCGATATAAAGCACCTCCGACCGCACAACGGCTCCGTCCGCGACGCCTTCGAAGAGCTTGTATGTCAGGTCGTCCGCCGCACTGGCGCCGCTGGCAACGACACGTGGCGTCGCCTTCATGGCGCGGGTGGTGATGGCGGCGTCGAGGCCTACTGGTACGCGACACCGACCGCTACCGAGAAGATCGGCCTGCAAGCCAAGTTCTTCACAGCGACCGCCGAGATCGATTGGGAGCAGATCAAGGCTTCCTTCCGGACGGCGCTCGCAACACATTCCGACCTTGTCGAATATCGTGTTCATATCGCGTGCGATCTGACAGGCCCGACGGGGCGTCGCGGGCGCTCCGGCACCCAACTGTGGGACGCGGCGCAGACAGCCATGTTGGCCGTTGCAACCAAGCTTGGACGCTCCATCTCGATCCGCCTTGTGACGCTGTCCGATCTCTACGCACAACTCGCGCATCCCCAGTGCGTAGGTCTTGCGGAATTCTGGTTCGGTGCCTTCGAGATCACGCCAGCCAGCGTGGCCAAGTCCTTGAACAGTGCCATTCTCGCCCTCGGTGAGCGGTATCAGCCCGAGGATCACGTCGACGTCCTTGCGCAGGGCGTTGTTCGCGCCCTGAGCCGCTCGCTCAAGACGCAGGCGGCTTTGGCCGAGGCCGTCGACCACGTCATCGAACGCAACCGGGTAAGAGTACCGGCGGCTTGGAAAGACAATCAAAAGCTCGTTGAACAGACGGAGTTGTTGAATGCAAGTATCGATCGTCTCTCCGAAATCAAGCGAGTTGCATGCCAGACGCAGCCAGCGCCTTGGCCGGTCGGTACCTGGGCGGCGACGGTGGAGACAATGTTGACAACGTGTCATGCTCTAAGCGCCCAAACCTGGAACAGCCGAGAGGTCGAACCTAAAGACGATCACGGACTCAGCTCGACGCGGCACGAGCTCGATCGCCTCAGCGGAGCCCTTCACGCCCTTGCCGAGACCCTGGGTTCCGTCGCTTTACGTGCCGAGGCGGC
>JBDHTJ010000261.1:0-4762 GCA_039808585.1 Hyphomicrobiaceae bacterium
CTGTTCGACCTACAGTCTGATCCGGACGAGTTCCACGACGTCGGCGCCGATTCCGGCCACGAGAGCATCTGTCAGAGGTTCCACGCACAGCTGTTCCACTGGTTGGTCGAACGCAAGAGGCGGACCACTGTTTCGGATGCATTCATTACGAACTTTCTCGAGCAGTCGCGCTTCAGTGACATGGCGATTGGGCAGTGGTGAGCGCGGCGACATGTCGTCGGCACGCGCTCAACTGAACGGCGAACGAACGTAGCTGTGCAGTCTTTAACAAGGAGAGTGACCCGTGAACAGAACACAGGTGCTGGAACGATTGCGCCGCACGATAGCCACAGGCCGCGCGGTGATCGGTACAGGGTCGGGCATCGGCTTGGCAGCTGTTTGTGCGGAGCGTGGTGGAGTCGATCTGATTGGCGTTGCGACGTCGAGCTACTTTCGAATGGCCGGGCGTGGTGCGCTTGCCGGTGTGCTGTCCTTTGCCAATGCTAATGAAATCGTCTTGAGACTTGCCGGGGAGATTCTCCCCGTTGTTCACGACACCCCTGTGCTGGCCAACATCTGTGGCACGGATCCTTTCCGACCAATGCCGCGGCTTCTCGAGGAGATTAAGAGCCTCGGTTTTGCGGGAGTGCAGAATTTCCCTACAGTCGGCATCATAGATGGCACCTTCCGCTTAGCTCTCGAAGAGACCGGGATGGGCTACGGACTCGAGGTCGACATGATCCGGTGCGCGCACGAAATGGATCTGCTGACCTGCCCTTACGTGTTCGACAGTGAACAGGCCGAAGCCATGACTCGTGCGGGAGCGGATGTCATCGTGCCGCACATGGGGATTACAACCAAGGGTCACGGTGGTGGTAGAACAACGATTTCACTCGACCAAGCCGTTGAACGGGTGCAAGCCATGCACGACGCGGCGAGGCGCGTCAACCCTGATGTGATTGTCTTATGCCATGGTGGTCCGATTGCCACGCCGGAGGAGGCGGAGTACGTACTTGAGCACGTACGTGGGGCGCACGGCTTCTTCGGCGGGGCAAGCAACGATGTGTTGGCGGCCGAACCGGCAATCACTGCATTTATTCAGAGGTTCAAGCAGATCAGAGTGTCGGTGCCGGTGTGACGCTTCATATCGAGTTCCGCGCGGGCGTAGTGCATGGGGCGTTAAAGCGTGAGTGTCCCTACCATTGACCAAATGATGGCGAAGTGGACCCGGCCTTGAGCAGGTGGCCGTGGTGTGGCGCAGGGAGCGCGGACGAACGCGCATGGAGCTGCGATCGATTCTGTCCTGAGGCGCTTCGATGTTCTTCTGCTACAGGTACTCGATCGACGCCAGCCATCTTTGGCGCCGTGCTTGAAAGGCGTGCCGAGCACGTTCCGCAGCGTGATCATCTGCTCAGGGTGATCGGCCACGAGGAACCGTGCGAAGGTGCGCAGCGCCGCCAAGCGGGCATTACGGGCCATGACCTGGCGATCCTCGCTAGACGTCGCCCGGCAAACAGTGCGAGTGGTTTGGGCCTTTGCCCAGGCGGCTGGTTCCGACATATCGGAGTAGGGCAACGGCGTCCACGCATCGTGCAATTCCGAGGCGGACGTTCAGCGAGGCGTCGTGCTAAGGACGATGCGGCATCGTCGGACGGTTCGGTGCTGCCGTCGCCGACCTGAAACTCGATCAATTCCGCCGGTCTGAAACGGGGTGCTGCCTATCGATAAGGCGGATCATTTCGTGTACACGACGTGGGAACCACTGGGCGTCGTCGCCGCTATCACTGCCTGGAATTCGCCCCTGTTGCTGCTCACCTGGAAGCTGGCGCCCGGCCTCGCGGCGGGCAACACATTCGTCGTCAAGCCGTCGGAGTTCGCTAGCGCTTCCACGCTCGCCTGTGCCGATCTGTTCGAGAAGGCCGGTTTTCCACCCGGGGTCGTGAACGTCGTGTGCGGAACCGGGCAATCGGTCGGGTCGCCGCTCGTTTCGCATCCGTACGTGGCGAAGGTGGCATTTACGGGCTCGGATGCAACCGGGCGAGCTATCAGCCGCGTCGCAGCTGGCGACTTGAAGCATGTAACGATGGAGCTTGGCGGCAAATCTCCCAATATCGTCTTCGAGGACGCCGATCTGGATGCTGCGGCAGCCGGTGTCGCCTCGGGAATCTTTGCCGCCGCGGGGCAGACCTGCGTTGCAGGCTCACGTCTGCTGCTGCAACGCTCCATCTACGACGCCTTTCTTGAGAGAGTCTGTTCACTGGCTGGATCGATCAAGCTAGGAGATCCGCTGGACCCCGAGACGCAAATGGGACCGCTGGCTAATCCCGCTCACTACAAGAAGGTGTTGAGCTGCATTGCAGACGCGGAGAACGAGGGTGCCGTCCTTGCACTGGGCGGCAAGGCTCATTCGCATCCAGGAGGGGGGCTGTTCGTGCAGCCCACGATCTTCCGCGATGTCGACAATCGGTCGCAGCTTGCCCAGCGCGAGGTTTTTGGCCCCGTCCTGGCTGTCATTCCCTTCGATAACGAAGAGGAAGCGCTGCGATTGGCCAACGGCACGAGCTTCGGCCTCGGAGCCGGGGTGTGGACCAAGGACATGGGGCGCGTCTTTCGCTTCACCAAGGGTCTCCAAGCGGGAACTGTCTGGGTGAACACATACCGTGCACTTGGCTATATGGCGCCATTCGGAGGCGTAAAGAGCAGTGGCTTGGGCCGGGAGAGCGGCCAGGAGATGATCAAGGCCTATATGCAGACCAAGACTGTATGGATCAACAATTCCACGCAGCCTCCAGTCAATCCGTTCGTCATGCGACTCGGTTGAATGACGGCGGCCCACTCCTGCTCGCTTCAGACGGCCTTCCACCGTCAGGACCGCGCCAGCGTTTGCTACCGAGCTTCCCGCAGCATTGATCGTCAGGTGATCTTCGCATTCGACCATGAAAGGAGGCTGAGTTGAGAGCCGTTTACTTTCTCGGCGACCGGCAGATTGACATCCGCGAGGTGCCGAATCCCAAGCCGAGCACAGGCGAGGTCGTGCTGCAGATCATGGCGTCGGGAATGTGCGGTACCGACCTGAAGTACTACAGGGCGCAGCACGGCGCAGACTCGATAGGATTGGGGAAGCGGTCCGCGGAGCCTGTCATCGGAGGCCACGAACCGTGCGGCGTCATCGCAGAAATCGGCCCTGGCGTGACCAGCAAGCTCTGTCGCCTGGGTGCAAGGGTGATGAACCATCACTACTCAGGATGCGGCTGCTGCAGACACTGCCGAAGCGGGTGGACACAGATGTGCGACGACGGCGCGATAACGTTCGGCGCAAATGGCGACGGATCGCACGCGACATTCATGGTAGTCCCCGCAGATTCGCTCATCGCTTTGCCAGACGAACTCTCGTTTCGAGCCGGTGCTGCCATATCCTGCGGCACTGGGACTGCGTGGGGCGGCCTGGACCGATTGGGACTGCGCGGCAGCGAAACGATTGCTATTTTTGGCCAGGGGCCCGTTGGACTTAGTGGCACGCAGCTCGCTTGCGCCATGGGAGCGCGTGTCATTGCGATCGATCTGGATGCGAGCAGGCTGCGTCGTGCCGAAGAATTCGGTGCCGACGTCACAATCAGTGCGAGTCTGGACGACGTGCCAGCCGCGATTCAGGATGCGACGAAGGGGCTGGGCGTGGACTGCGCCATGGACTGTACCGGCTCCGCAAGCGCTCGATTACAAGCCGTGCGCTGCGCGGGAAAATGGGGTCGCGTTGTCTTTTTGGGGGAGGGTGGCAACGTGACGATCGACGTCAGCAATGAGATGAATCGCAAGCAGCTCTCGGTGTTCGGTAGCTGGACATTCAGCAAGAACGGACAAGCCGACTGCGCGCGCTTTGTGACATCAAGAAGAATAGATGTCGACAGCCTGTTCACCCATGCCTGGCCACTAGCGCAAGCCAGAGAAGCCTATGAGCTTTTCGATACCCAGACCACCGGCAAAGGCGTGCTATTGCCCAACTGATGAAGCGCCGTCATTAAGTCGACCTGTCGTGCATCAGATGCGGCGGCTAGTCAGCGATTTATCGTATTTCTCCCGACGAAGGCGCACCTGGCGGGCCATGGCACTTGATGCTGCGGCTTGTCACGTGGGCTGAGCGTTCTTCGCGATCCGACGTAGCTGGCCGACGGCGTGACGCATTCGAGGTAAGAGCTCCGAACGGTGCCAGCTGCGGGTCGAGTCGGCTTGGTCTATTCCGAACCGCTAAACGGATCGCTAGGGTGCCACGCCTTGGCGAACGCATCGGCGCGGCGAGCGATCGAGGCAAGACATCCGTGCGCGACTTTTGCGCGACTTTGTTGAGCGCGCTTGGGCACGGATGAACAAACATCGAGCAGCGGACGTTCCGGAAAAACGTTAAATTACAAGTACCTGGTTGTTTAAGTCCAAAGCTACGAACCAGGGGGTCGTGGGTTCAAATCCTGCCGGGCGCGCCAGATATTCAAGAGGTTAGGCGAGCGATCGTCTAACCTCTTGCTCTTTTCGCCGATCGTCGGCGCGGGTCGCGTCCTGAGGCGCGCGCCGTGCGCCGTTCTCCGACGCTCCGGCGACACGGCGGCGTACCCGGGCCTCAGGGTCGCCCTTCGCGGCGACTCACCGCTCGCGCGAACGCGTCCGCGGCAACGCGGGGTCGGACCGATCACCGGCCGCTCGACGACATCGGCGACGTTGGGCGCCAGTCGCCCGAACGGCGTCGATCCCCCGGTCTCGAAGGACCACGCGAGCCGAGTCCGATCGGACTTCG
>JBDHTJ010000262.1:0-4760 GCA_039808585.1 Hyphomicrobiaceae bacterium
TGTTGAGAGGCTGATTCACGCTTTCGATGGACACGGGGACGTGTCCATTTCAAGCGATCAGGCTCTATGTTGAGAGTCTGATTCACGCTTTCGATGGACACGGGGACGTGTCCATTTCAAGCGATCAGGCTCTATGTTGAGAGTCTGATTCACGCTTTCGATGGACACGGGGACGTGTCCATCTCAAGCGATCAGGCTCTATGTTGAGAGTCTGATTCACGCTTTCGATGGACACGGGGACGTGTCCATCTCAAGCGATCAGGCTCTTTGTTGAGAGTCTGATTCACGCTTTCGATGGACACGGGGACATGTCCATCTCAAGCGATCAGGCTCTATGTACGGCGCAGCGTCTGCGTGCACATGAAGCCGACGCCGAGCAGGATGAACCCGCCGATGAGCACCGCGGGCATTGAGCCCAAATGCCCGAAGGTCAAGGCATAGACCACGGGACCGGTGGCATTGCCGATGAAAAAGAACAGCGAGTGCATGGAAATGGCCGTGCCGCGGGCCGTCGGCAAAAGCTCCGTCGCTTCCACCTGTATGCAGGCGTGGAGAAGATAGAAGCCGACGCCGATCAGCACCATCGAGGCGAAATGGACAACCCAAGACGGGTTGAACGACACGATCAGGAAGCCGAACGCGGCCATGGCCGCGCCGGTCATCATCATCTGAGGCTGCTTGAGACGCTTCATGAACGACGACACCGTCATCGAATAAAGCATTCCGCCAATGGAAAAGCCGGCGATGACCAACCCCGCAATGGCCGCCCGCGGCTCTCCGGCCTGCATGAGGAGAACCGCGACGTAGGGGAACAAGCCGAAAACCGCGACGCCTTCGAGGAAAACAGCGAGGAAGCAGAACTTCGCGCGCGGGTTGGCGACCACTGCCAGGTATCCCGAAGGGATGGCGCGAAGGCTGAAGGCTTTGCGGGGGACGTCGGCAGCCGCGCGCAGGTGGATGAGGCCGTTCACGAACGATATGGCGCAGCAGATGCCGACCGTCACGAAGACGGCGCGCCAGCCGGCGACGTCTCCAATGATTCCGGCGAAGGCGGCGCCGATGAGGTTGCCGGAGATGACTACTGCCAGCCAGCGTCCGAGCGCCACTTGCCGCTCTGATACGGGGACGAGATCACCGACGATGGCCATGCCGACCGGGAAGACGCCACCCGACGCCATGCCTCCGACGATGCGTGCCACAAGCAGCACCCAGTAGGACGTCGAGACGGCGCATACCAGAGAGGACAGCATGATGATGAGGACGCACGTCATCATCATGCGCACCTTACCGATGGAGTCGGCGAGAGGGCCGAGAATGGGTTGCACGAAGGCAAAGGGAAGCGCGAAGGCCGTGGAAAGCAAAGCCACGTGGCTTACTGGCGCATCGAGGCTTGCGGCAATGGGCGGGATGAGCGGGTCTACCGCTCGGGCGGACAGCGCCGTAGCGAAGCCCATGAGACTGAGATGGCCGATGAGCCGCTTGCTTTTCGCGTAGCTGCTCGGCTCCGTCATGTTCGGCTCGGCCTCTGTCTGAACCAGCGCCTTCCGGCAGCCGGCGGGATCCCGATTATCGCGCGCCAGCCAGAAGGTGGAGTTTCGGGGCTTCTGCCGTCAGTGGCAATACACTTATCCGAAACCATGGAACGCGAGGAATGACGTGCGCGTATCGCGCCAGAGAAGGTCTCTCTGGCGCTGAACGCTTGTTCTAGAAGCGCTTCTTGCCGCGCGCCTTGCGGGCAGCATAGCGAGCATCGCGCGCTGCCTTCTGGGCAAGCTTCAGGAGTTCCTGCTCTTGGGCATCACGGACGCGCTGAGCTTCACGCTCGGCAGCTTCTGCTGCTTCGCGTGCCTTGCGCTCTTCCTCCTGGCGCTTCAGTTCGGCGAGACGCTCCTCCTCGCGAGCCTTGGCCCGTGCTTCACGGGCGGCGGCGATTGCAAGGCGCTCGGCCCGACGCGCGATGGCCGTCGGGTCATTGGGGTCCAGTTTGGACTTCAAGCGTTCGACGGCAGCCTGACGGGCACTCTGGGAGGCACTGAGGCGATCTGTGAAGTTCTGACCTTTAAATCCTCTCATGTGACGTCTCTCGAATCCTTTCTCGGCGTCTTGTTCAAGCTGTGGGATCAGGGCTGATTGGGGTAGGACGGGGCATCTCATAAAGCCTGAAATGCCGACGCGCTATCACACATGCGTCATCCCCGGGCATGCAGCTTCGACATACCTGGGGACGAACTTCGTATACGCTGCATCCGGTCCATTTCCCGATCTCGCCGGCAAGTGCCAGGCAACGGTTGTCCTGGCAGCGCATGCCGCCGAGATTTGCGGCAATCAATGCTTCGGGAATGGCGGCGATCTCGGCATCGCTCTCCAAGCTGAAGCGGGGCCAGGTATCGCTGTAGGCACAGCAGGCGCCGCAGCTTTGGCAGGCGCCGCCGCCTTCCTCCGCGCGGTTGTCGGGTTCCATCGTATCGAGGGCCATCGACATGCCTTGTAGCTCAGTCTGCCCGGGTGATGGATTTGATGCGCGGCCGAGGCTTGCCCGAACGTTCCTCGATTTCGCGGTCCTGCTGCTGGATGGCATCCCAGATCGGCGCTTCGCCGTCGAGGCTGCCCACTGCGGACGCGGGCACCTTCCTGTTGGAGGTGACCATGCCATCCTCGTAAAGAACGTTGAACAGCACGAAATCGGATTTGGTGTTCTGCTTCTTCTTGGCCATCGCCATTTCCTTTTTCGGGGCCGCAGCTACCTGCAGAGGGCAGCGCGACAATCTGGAGCGCCCCCGCCCCGAAGGATGAGGGTTCACAAGCGCGTCATGGGTGAATTGGGCCGTCCCCTCGAAGATAAGTACGGACGGCCCCTTCCTGAACCGGCGCGACGTTAGCGCGCGCCTGCCCTGCCCGAATGGCGCTGCTCGTTGCGGCCGCCTCGCCGATCCTGGCGCCAGCCGCCGCGCTCGTCCTTACGCCGGTGGGGCTTCAGGAATGCGACATTGGCGAGCTGATTGCCGTTGGTGTCGGCGGGCTCGTGCCGCTTTTCCTGCGGCTTGCTTTCTGTCCGGCGATGATCGGGGCCGCGCGCGTGCTGGTGCGACTGCTGCTGTTGCTGCGGACGACCCTCGTGGCGCCGCGGCTCCGAACTGCGCTCGGGGCGTGCGGCTGCCTGCGCGTCGCCCGCCGACCGCTGCTGCGGATGGCGCGTGTCACGCTCCCGGCCCTGGCCGCTGCGATCACCTTCCGGCCTGCCGTGCGCTTGGCGGCCGCCGTCCTGGCCGCGGTGCTGGGGCTTGCCGTTCCGGCGGCCGCTGTGGCGCGACTGGTTGCGACGGTCGCCGTCGCCCTCTGCCCTGCCCGCCTGTTGCGACTTGGGCTTGTCGCCCTGGAGTTTCGCATCGTTACGGCGATCCTCGGAGGCGATGGTCTGGCGCGTCAGGCGCTCGATGTCGCGCAGCTGCGTGCGTTCCTCGTGGTCGCAGAAGGAAATGGCGACGCCTGCGCGGCCAGCGCGAGCGGTGCGTCCGATGCGATGCACGTAGCTCTCCGGTACGTCCGGCAGCTCGTAGTTCACGACGTGGGTCACGTCGTCGACATCGATGCCGCGGGCGGCGATGTCGGTGGCGACCAGAGCCCGGATGCGGGCGTTGCGGAACGCCTCGAGCGCCTTTTCACGCTGCGACTGGCTCTTGTTGCCGTGGATGGAGGCGACGCCTACGCCCGCGTCCTCGAGATAGCGTGCCACACGATCGGCGCCACGCTTTGTGCGCGTGAAGACGAGGGTGCGCGACATCTCGGGGTTGGCGAAGAGTTCGGCCAGCAAGGCCTTCTTCTTGTGGCTCTCCACGTGGATAACGTGCTGGGACACGCGTTCCACGGTCGTTGCCACGGGCGTGACCGCTACGCGGACCGGATCCTTCAGGAGCTCGGACGCGAGCTTGCCGATGTCGGCCGGCATGGTGGCCGAGAAGAACAGGTTCTGGCGCTGCTTGGGGAGCGCCCCAACGATGCGGCGGATGGCCGGCATGAAGCCCAAGTCCAGCATCTGGTCTGCTTCGTCCAGCACGAACACCTCGGTCGCGTCGAAGCGCACGGTGCGTTCGCCCATGTGGTCGAGCAGGCGGCCCGGGGTCGCGACGACGATGTCGACGCCACGTGCCAGGGCCGTCATCTGCGGCCGGTGGCTGACGCCACCGAACACGGTCGTAACGGTAAGGCCGGTGTTGGCGCTGTAGGCCCGGATGTTGTCGGCGATCTGCGAGGCAAGCTCGCGCGTCGGCGACAGGATAAGGGCGCGTGTGGTGTTGGGCTTGCGTGGTCCCGTGGTGCGGGCCAGCCGGTTGATGATGGGCAGCGAGAAGGCAGCGGTCTTGCCGGTGCCCGTCTGTGCGATGCCGAGGAGGTCACGTCCTGCGATGACGGCCGGGATGGCCTGTGCCTGGATGGGCGTGGGCGTGACATAGCCTTGCGTCTCGAGCGCCTTGAGAATGGGCGCGGCGAGGCCGAGGTCGGTAAAGTTCGTCAATTGATGGTCTTTCGTTCTTTGGAAGGGCGGGACCCGCGCGCGGCACAAGGGCGGCGCGAACGGCGCCGTCTTCCGCACGGGATACGAACCCGTTGCTTGAAGACACCCCCGCGTACCTGGGTTGTCCATTGATGGAAGTCTTCGGGGCGCTCGACAGGAGGATCAACAGGAGCCGATTAAACGCAGCGTGAGCTGCCGAAGTGGCTCATACACATCCTTCACGCGGCTGGAGCGCCGGGAACCGCTT
>JBDHTJ010000263.1:0-4730 GCA_039808585.1 Hyphomicrobiaceae bacterium
ACGGGGGCTCAACCCTATATATTGACCGACCGGTCGGTGAATGCCTATTCTCTGCCGGTATCAGGCCGGGAGACCGAAAGCCTGCAAGACACGACGAGGCCGTGAAAGGTCTCGCTTGAGGAAACATCAAGACGGTGAGTGCCGTGGCCAAAGCTGCCGGCCGCGCGCCCCGCATGCAAGGAGGCCCGTCCGGTCCATGCTCGATCTGACGCCGAAGAAGTCCGACCTCGACCCCATCGAAATCGCCTCGCGCGACGAGATCGCCGCGTTGCAGTTGAAGCGTCTGAAGTGGACGCTGCGGCACGTCTACGACAACGTTCCCCACTACTGGAAGAAGTTCGACGAGGCCGGCGTCCATCCGGATGACTTGAAGTCGCTGTCGGATCTCGCGAAGTTCCCCTTCACCACAAAGGCGGATCTGCGCGCGAATTATCCCTTCGGCATGTTCGCGGTGCCGCGCGAGCAGGTGATGCGCGTGCATGCCTCATCGGGCACGACGGGCAAGCCGACCGTGGTGGGCTACACCAAGAACGACATCGATATGTGGGCCGAACTGATGGCGCGCTCGATCCGCGCCTCGGGCGGCCGCCCGGGCATGAGCGTGCACGTGGCCTATGGCTACGGGCTGTTCACCGGCGGCCTCGGGGCCCACTACGGCGTGGAGCGCATGGGCTGCACCGTGATCCCGGTATCGGGCGGCATGACGGAGCGGCAGGTGCAGCTCATCATCGATTTCGAGCCGGACATCATCATGGTGACGCCGAGCTACATGCTGGCCATTCTCGATGAGTTCAAGCGGCAGGGCATCGATCCGCGCAAGACGGCGCTGAAGGTGGGCATTTTCGGCGCCGAACCCTGGACGAATGCCATGCGGGCGGAGATCGAGGCGGCATTCGACATGCACGCCGTCGACATCTTCGGCCTGTCGGAGGTGATGGGACCGGGCGTGGCGAACGAGTGCGTCGAAACGAAGGACGGCCTGCACATCTGGGAAGACCATTTCTATCCCGAGATCATCGATCCCGTGACAGGCGAGGTGTTGCCGGACGGCGAGAAGGGCGAACTCGTCTTCACCTCGCTCTCCAAGGAAGCCATGCCCGTGATCCGCTACCGCACGCGCGATCTCACGCGCCTTCTGCCCGGCACGGCCCGCTCCATGCGGCGCATGGAGAAAGTGACCGGCCGGTCCGACGACATGATGATCGTGCGGGGCGTCAACGTGTTCCCCACGCAGATCGAGGAGCAGCTGTTCAAGGTGCCGGCGCTCAGCGCGCACTATGTGATCGAGCTGAGGCGCGAGGGGCGGCTCGACGAGATGGAGATCAAGGTCGAGGCACGGCCCGACGTCGCGGACGCGGCCGCGCGCGCGGCTGCAGCGCATGAACTCGGCGAGCACGTCAAGGGCAACATCGGGGTTACCGCGCGGGTGGCGGTGCTGGAACCAGGCTCCATCGAGCGCAGCCTAGGCAAGGCACGCCGTGTCATCGACCTGCGTCCGAAGGAGAGCTGAAGGAGCGCCGCCCCATGTCGCGTCCGCGCGCTGCAGATCACGCCATCAAGCGGCAGGCGATCCTGAACCGGGCGGCGGAGCTGTTCGCGGACCGCGGCTATGCCGGCACGTCGATGGCCGAGATCGCCGAGGCCTGCGGCACCTCGAAAGCTTTGCTTTATCACTACTACGACAGCAAGGAAGAGCTTCTGAGCGACCTGCTGCAGGTGCACTTCGAGAAACTCGAGGCGGCAGTGGCAGCGGCGGACAGGGGCGGCCTCGCGCCGCCCGAACGGCTCAAGGCGCTCGTGCGTGGTTTGCTCGACGCCTATGCGGGGGCCGACGCGCTGCACAAGGTGCAGATCAACGATCTGGCGCGACTGCCGCTGACGCGCCAGGAAGCGCTGAAGGCCTACGAACGGCGGCTGGTGGCGCGCTTCTCCGGGGCGATTGCGGACATCAACCCGCGCCTGGCCCGCAAGCGCGCGGTGCTGGTGCCTGTCACCATGTCGCTGTTCGGGATGATCAACTGGTCCTATCTCTGGTTCCGCGAGGGCGGCGCCATGAGCAGGGCGGAGTATGCCGACCTCGTCGCGCAGATGACGATCGACGGCGTTGTCCGCATGGGGCGCGAAAGCATACCGCGCAAGGCCCGTGCCCTGGTGGGCTGACGGCTGCCGCCGGCGTGCTGCCCGTCAGATCGTGAAGCTGGTGCCGCAGCCGCACGAAGCCGTGGCGTTGGGATTACGGACGCGGAACGACTGCCCGATCAGATCGTCCACGAAATCGATCTCGGAGCCGGCGAGGTAGGGCAGCGAAACCTCGTCGATGAGGACGCGCGCGCCTTCCCGCTCGATGACGAGGTCGTCGGGCTCCGACTGGCCGACGAGGTCGAACTTGTACTGAAAGCCCGAACAGCCGCCACCCTCGACGCTGATGCGGAGCAATGGGGCGGAGGGGTCTGCAGCGGCGATCTCGGCAATGCGGCGGGCAGCGCGCTCGGTCACGGTTACGGCGACATCGGTCATCGGCAGGTCCCAGTTCAGGCTCGGTATGGAGGGGCGGGCGCGGCTACAATGCGTAGCGATTCCAGGCCCCACTCCCGTTAACATAGGGACGAGACCCTGAGTGTCAACGCAGGGCACCCGCTCGCACCGGTGCCTGGGGTGAAGATTCAGCGACGGAAAGGCTGCAGAAGGCGGATGCCGGTGAATGTGCCGAGGACGGATCCAGTTGCCGGTGGGCAGCAATCAGCGGCTGCCCCGCCTGCGCCGAGGCCGCTCGCCCCCTACGCCTGCGATCCCGCGGCAAGTGAAGGGCGCCTCTTTCCCGAGCCGCCCTGCCCGATGCGCACGCCCTTCCAGCGCGACCGCGACCGTATTGTGCACGCCACGGCCTTCCGGCGGCTGAACTACAAGACGCAAGTTTTTCTCTTCCACGAGGGAGACCACTTTCGCAGCCGGCTGACGCATTCGATCGAGGTGGCGCAGATCGCGCGCGCCATTGCCCGCATGCTCGCGCTCGACGAGGACCTTGCCGAAGCGCTGGCGCTGGCCCACGACCTCGGCCACACGCCCTTCGGACATGCTGGCGAGCGTGCCATGGCGCGGGTGATGCAACCCTGGGGTGGCTTCGATCACAATGCACAGAGCCTGCGCGTGGTGACGGCGCTCGAGCGCAAATATGCGGCCTTCGATGGCTTGAACCTGTCGTTCGAGACGCTGGAGGGCCTCGCCAAGCACAATGGTCCGATTGCAGGCGCCTTCGCGGGCAAGGAGCACCCGGTGCTGCTCGCCGAGATCGATGGCGCAGGCCTGACGCGCGCGCTCAAGCTCGACCTCTACGCGCCGGCCGAGGCGCAGGCGGCCGCGATCGCCGACGACATCGCCTATAACAGCCATGACGTGGACGACGGGCTCCGCGCCGGCCTTTTGAAGATCCAGGCCCTGGCCGAGGTGCCGCTGGTCGGCCGCTTCGTGCCGGAGGCCCTGGCGCGCGCTCCGGATGCGGTGCGGGCGATCTACGAGGTGCACCGGCGCATGATCACGGTGATGATCAACGACGTGGTGGAGACGTCGCGTGCGCGGATCGCGGCCCTGCCGGCGCAGTCACTCGAGGCGGTGCGCCATGCCGGGCGGACGCTGATTGCCTTCTCCGACCAGATGCGCGCTGAGGTCGAAGGGCTGCAGGATTTCCTCTACGCCAATGTCTACCGCCACCCGCGCGTCAGCCGCATCATGGAGGGTGCCGAGCGCATCGTGGCGGATCTGTTTGCCCGCTACATGGCCGATGACACGGCGCTGCCCGACAACTGGCGCGCAAGGGTTAACGGCCTCGCGCCCGCCGCCCGCGCGCGTCTCGTGGCGGATTTCGTGGCCGGCATGACCGATCGCTACGCCCTGGGCGAGCACCAGCGCCTGTTTGACGCTACCCCGGATTTGCGTTAGCCCGGCGGCAACAACCGCGGGCAGGGCCTTTGCGCTGCAACTTGCGGATTTCGCTTCCACTCCGGCCATGATCGGAACGACGATGAACGTCTATGCGACTGTGCGTGACTGGGTGCTTGCCGCGCTTGCCGAGATGCAGGCTGCGGGAGAGATGCCCGCCGGCCTCGACATGAAGAACGTCGAGGTGTCGCCGCCCCGCGAGGCGAGCCACGGCGATCTTGCATGCAACGCCGCAATGGTGCTCGCCAAGGGCGCCGGAAAGAAGCCGCGCGACATCGCCGAGGCCCTGGCGCAGCGTCTCAAGGCGCGGGCGGAAATCACGCGGGTGGAAGTCGCCGGCCCGGGATTCCTCAATCTCACGTTCGCTCCCTCGTTCTGGCACGCGGTGGCGCGCAACGTGATCTCGTCCGGCGACGGCTTCGGCCGCTCGACCCTTGGCGAAGGCGCCAAGACCAATGTCGAGTACGTCTCGGCCAATCCCACCGGCCCCATGCACGTCGGCCATTGCCGGGGCGCCGTGTTTGGTGACGCGCTCGCGAACCTGCTTGCCTTCTCCGGCTATGATGTAACGCGCGAGTACTACATCAACGATGCGGGCGCTCAGGTCGACGTGCTGGCCCGCTCCACCTTCCTGCGCTACCGCGAGGCGCTGGGCGAGGATATCGGGGAAATTCCGCCCGGGCTCTATCCCGGCGACTACCTGAAGCCCGTTGGTGCCGCGCTGGCGAAGGAGCACGGGCCCGCCTTGCTCAACTGGCCCGAGGAGCGCTGGCTGCCGCTGGTGCGTCAGGCGG
>JBDHTJ010000264.1:0-4689 GCA_039808585.1 Hyphomicrobiaceae bacterium
TTTTGTAGGGAAGCTTGCGCGCCGTACCCGTTCTGGAGGCCGGTTGTGGTCTGCGGAGACCAAGGGGCGCGCTGTTTTCGAGACCATGAAGCCTGGCGCCCGCGTATGTGATGTCGCACGGCGTTATGGTGTCAAGGCCCAGCAATTGACGACGTGGCGCAGATTGGCGCGTGCCGGCCGGATCGCATTGGTCACGGACGAAGCGGCGGATTTCGTGTCGATCGAGTTGAGTGATCCAGCGGCGTCAGGCAAGAACGAGGGGCCTGTCGAGATTACGATTGGCAAGGTTTCGGTTCGCCTGGACGCGGACGTGTCAGCGGTGCGGATCGCGGAGATCGTGACCGCGATCGAGCGCGGCGCATGATCATTCCGGCGCAGGGACTGCGGATTGTGCTTGCTGTACGTCCTGTCGATTTCCGGTGCGGGCACGACGCGCTGGCCGGCCTCGTGCAGAACACGCTCGGGCTCGATCCGCATTCGGGCCTGATTGTGGTTTTTCGTTCGAAGCGCGCCGACCGGCTGAAGATTTTGCTATGGGACGGCACGGGCCTCGTTCTAATCTACAAGCGCCTTGGTCGCGCTGGCCGTTTTGAGTGGCCGCAGATCAGCGGCGGCGTCATGCATCTGACGCGGGTGCAGTTCGAAGCGCTGTTTGACGGGCTGAACTGGAAGCGTGTGGGCGAACGGATCGTCGCAACACCAGCTGCGGCGAACTGACTCGGGGGCTGACGATTTGTTTCGCACGGCGCCTCGGGATGATAGCTTGCGGATGTGCCACCGTCCGCCATTGATCCCGCCCGTCTTGCAGCGCTGCCCGCCGATTTGCGAGCGCTCTTCAGCGCGCAGGAAGCGATGCTCGCAGCCGAGCGTCGTCGCGCTGATGACGAACGCACGGCGCGCCTTCATGTCGAGAACGAACTGGCTGCGTCCAAACAGATCGTCGACCGTCTCGAACTGCTCGTGAAGGAGTACGAGCGCGCACGCTTCGGCAAACGCTCGGAGAAGTTCAATCCCGATCAGATGCAGCTGGTGCTCGAAGACATCGAGATCGCCATCGCCGAAGTCCAGGAGCGCCAAGACGATCGTGCGCGCCGCACCGGCGCGGCACCGTCGGGCCGCCGGGCCAGCCGCGCCGCCCGCGCCTTTCCCGCGCACCTGCCGCGCATTGAGCAGGTGATCGAACCCGAGAGCCTCGAGTGTCCCTGCGGCTGCGGCCAGATGGTCCGGATCGGCGAGGATCGCTCCAGACGCCTCGACGTGACGCCGGCCCAGTATCGCGTGGTCGAGACGGTGCGACCGCGCTACGCCTGCGCGACAGGATGCGCTGGCGTGCGCCAGGCGCCGGCGCCCGCCCATCTGGTGGAGGGTGGCCTGCCCACCGAGGCGATGCTGGCGCAGGTGGCGGTCGCCAAGTTCAGCGAGCACATGCCGCTCTATCGTCAGTCCCAGGTTCTGGCCCGGCATGGCATCCTCATCGATCGTGCCGTTCTGGCGGATTGGATGGGAACGGTCGCCTTCCACCTCGCGCCGTTGATCGAGCGCATGAGCGTCGTGATGAAGCAATCGGGCCGCTTGTTCATGGACGAGACCAGGGCGCCCGTGCTCGATCCGGGCCGGGGTCGAACCAAGACCGGCTATCTGTGGGCTGTCCTGCGCGACGATCGCGGCCACGGCGGCGCTGATCCACCAATCGTGGTCTACCACTACGCGCCAGGACGCAGTGGCAAACATGCCGAGCATATCCTCGACGGCTTCGACGGCATCCTTCAGGTCGATGGATACCAGGGCTATCACAGGCTCGCACGACTCGAGCGTCAAGGCGGCGCGCCGCTGCGGCTGGCCGCATGCTGGTCCCACTCCAGGCGCGAGATCATTGCCGCGACTCCGAAGGCCGGCTCACCCATCGCCGAAGCCGTCCTCGCGCGCATCGCCGCGCTCTATGCAATCGAGAAGGAGATCCGTGGCTCCGACGCCGCGATCCGACAAAAGGCGCGCAACGAGCGATCACGGCCGCTCGTCGCCGAACTCGAGAGATTCCTGCGCGAGCAAGCCGCCCGCCTGTCGCCGGGCAGCGAGATGGGCAAGGCGATCGCCTATCTGCTGAACCATTGGGCTGGCCTCACTTTGTTTCTCGACGATGGCCGCGTTGAGATGGACACTAACCCCGTCGAAAATCAAATCAGACCGCTGACTCTGACGCGCAAAAATAGTCTATTTGCAGGTCACGACGAAGGTGGCCGTTCATGGGCCCGCATAGCTTCGCTCATCGCCACCTGCAAGATCAACAGCGTGGAGCCCTACGCCTGGATGAAAGCGACCCTCGAAGCGATCGCAACCGGTCACCCGCAGTCGCGGATCGACGAACTCTTGCCCTGGTCGTTCGCCCGCACCTCCTAATTCTCCGCAGCTGCCGCCACAGTCGCGACCTCAACGATTTGCAACGCGTTGATCAACGGATTTGCAGTCCGTTGCGCCAACGCGTTGCAATCCGTCCCTCCAAATCTTTGCGAATGGGACGTGGACGTCGCTTACGTTGATTCTGAGATATTGAGAGCTGAACTCCAGGACATTCGGCGTTTAGGCTATGCTGTCGATCTTGGCGGCTACTTACCAGGTGTGAATGCGGTTGGAGCACCGATTCGTGACCAGACCCACAAAGTGGTGGCGTCGCTCGGAATCGTTGGACCTGCCAGCCGTCTTAAGGAGGAGAAACTGACCTTCTGCACCATTCATGTACAAGAGGCCGCAGCTGAAATGTCTCGTTCATTGGGGTGGAACAGGAGGTAGAGGCAAGTGTCCGGGCCAACCGCTGCGCAGTTGGCCGGGACACTTGTATTTCGCTGAAAAAGTCAGAACATCGCCTGGGGTATAAACAATGCAATTTGGGGGAAAAGTACGAGCAAAAGCAGACAGAACCCCATTGCAAACCAGAATGGCAGGACGCCGCGAAAAATCGTGGCCATGGGCACATCACCGGCAATACTTTTCACGACAAATACATTCATGCCGACAGGAGGCGTGATCATACCCATCTCAATCATGATAACGGCTACAACACCAAACCAGATCGGATCAAAGCCCATCGACATCATGATGGGGTAGAAGATGGGAACAGTCACGACCAGCATTGCTAACCCGTCCATGAACATCCCCAAAATCAGATAGGCAACAACGACAAGAAACAGCACGCCATAGGGGCCGAGACCAGAAGACGTCATTGCTTCGCCCAACATCGACGGCAATTGTGTCATCGATAGAAACGGATTGAGGACTGCTGCGCCTATAATGATCAGGTACAGCATGGCTGTAGTGCTGACCGTGTCGCTAACCGCTCGCCAAGCGGTTGACGGAGTCAGCTTCCGCGTAAATAGAGCCAAGATAAGGACCAGTCCCGCGCCGATGCCGGCGGCTTCGACTGGCGTGAATACACCAAGATAAATACCCCCAATTGATACTATGATTACCGTTAGCAGGGGCGCCGCACGGAGTGTGGCAGCCATACGTTCCTTTAGCGGAACATGAGCTCCGCGCGGTCCCGCTTCTGGATTTCGAAGCGAGATGAGGGTGACCGTGAGAATGAACAAGCCTGCAAGCAAGAGACCGGGGAGAATACCCGACATGAACAATTGGCCAATGCTTTGTTCGGTGAGAATGGCGTAGATAACAAAGCCGGTTGATGGTGGGATAAGGAAACCAAGGGTGCCACCGGCAGCAATCGCACCCGTTGCGAGCCCGCTGGAATAGTTGAAACGCGCCATCTCTGGCAGTGCGACACGTCCAATGGTAACCGCAGTCGCCACCGATGAGCCACTGACGGCGGAGAACGCCGCACACCCAAGGACTGAAGCCGAAGCAAGACCTCCAGGGAGTCGCCCCACCCATGCAAAAGCCGCTTCGTAGAGCCCACGGCTGAAGCCGGCTACCGAAGCTATATTGCCCATCAATATAAATAGAGGGATGACGGTCAACGAGTAGTTGGATACCTGAGAGAATGTCTCCGTAACCATTAAGGCGTTCGCCGAACGGAAGCCATTCAGCATCCACGTGCCGAAGAAGCCCACGGTCAGCATCGCCATCCCAACTGGCATGCGCAAGACCATCAATACGAAAAGCGCTACGATGCCGAAGAGGCCAATCGAAAAATCAGTCATCAGCGCCAGGTCCCCCGCGAATGAGGTCAACTATTTGCAGGACCAGAACAACTGCAAAAAGGGCACTCCCGAGCGCCATGAGTCCATAGAATGGCCAGAATGGGACACGCAGCATGTTGGATAGGTCGTTATACTCCAGTGCTTCACGCAGTTTTAGCCACGAGCGCCAAGTCAAGAGGTACATGAGGTAGACGCCTACGGCACGCGAGAACAAGTCGCCAATGAAACGGCCCCACACGCCGATATGCTCATCGAACACATCAACTCGCACATGTCCGTCGCGCTGGGCGGTGCCTGGCATTGCGAGCATAACCAACGCGATCGAGACTAGCTGAATTATCTCATCACTACCGAGGATTGGGGTCTGAAAGAAATAGCGCATGATGACGCCAACAAAGCTGGTGCATAAGATAATGGCTAAGGCTAGAGCTGACAGAGACGTTAAGAAGGCAACCGCCCATTCGATTACTATCGAATGGGCGATGCCTTGCTTCTTTTTTATTGTCGGAGAGTTAGTCATTCTGTAGCGCTTCGACAT
>JBDHTJ010000265.1:0-4625 GCA_039808585.1 Hyphomicrobiaceae bacterium
GACGGTGCGGTGTGGGGGTACGGGAACGGCTCCCCCAAATGGCGTCATGCCCTCGCAGGCATCCACGCAAGCTGGCTGAAGCATGACCCGATGGCCCTAGACGCGCGCGTTTCGCCACGCATCGGCAGCCGTGGATGTAACGGATGCGTGCTGGGTTACGCAGCTTCTCGCTGCTAACCCAGCATAAGCATCGGCTCCCGCGGCGCCGAGCCATAGCGCGAGCACAAAAAAGGGGCGCGTCGGATGGCAGCCCGATCGCGCCTCGCAGTCTTGGGATGGAACGCTTACGCGCAGAACACTTTGGAACCTGATCCGTCAACGCATCGACGCGCGCTTCGCAAGCGCGAGCCGCGCCAGCGCCCGCTGAGGGGAACCTTAGATCGCGGCCCGGCCCTTCATGCGCTTGAGAGCCTCGAGCGTGATGGCGTTGGGGCAATACTCCTTCCAGACGGGATCGTCCGGGTGAGCATGCAAATCGTGCTTGCACTGGCTCTTGTCGCCACAGCAGGCGCAGCTTTTCTCCAGGTCGCGCATCAGGCCATGCGCCACGCGATCGGCATCGGCGCGCGACACGCCCAGCGCTTCCATGCGCTCATAGAGAAGGTCGGACGCATGCGGACCCTTGGCGGCGAGGCTTGCGAGCTCGTCGCCGCTCATGCCGAGTTCGCCCGCCAGTCGTCCAAGCTCGCCGGCCGGCAGCTGGCTAAGCTCCGACTGCTCGCGCCAGCGCGCCATGAGCTTGGCAAAGATCCCTTCGCGATGCCCTTCCGCTGCGTGCGTCATGGGTCCCTCTCCTGATTTGCTTGGGAGTGAGACTGCAGCAGGCCTGAAGACGCCACCTTGACGGAGATCAAACCCTCCGACCGCTTTAACCCCCGTGCACGACACTCTTCCGGATCATGCAATGCACACCCTTGGCGCCGTTCACCGTCTGCGTGATGCGCAGATCAGCCGCAAGGCTACAGAGCATATAGGCGTCGTCCCGCGACAGGCCCGCCTTCTCGCCGATCAGCCGGATCATGTCGCGCAGGGCCATCATGGCGCACTGGTCGAGGTCGGGGTCCATGCCCATGGTGATGTAGTGGCTGGTCGTTTCGGCCCGCGGATAGCTGAACGGCAACCCCTTGTGCACCGTCAGCTCGAAGGTGCCGGTCAGCGCCGTCTCGATGGCCGTTACGTTCACCTCGCCGTCACCCTGCACGCCGTGGCCATCGCCACAGGAGAAGAGAGCGCCCGAGTTGTAGACGGGCAGGAACAGGCGCGCGCCCGCGCCCAGCTCCTTGTTGTCGAGGTTTCCGCCCATCGCCCTCGGAATGAGCGATGTGATGCGCCCCCAGGCCGGCCGTGGCGCGGTTCCCATCACGCCGAAGAAGGGTGCCAGCGGCAGTTCTCCACCCCAGGGCATGATGCCGACGTTGCGCTTGAGATCGAGCGGGATGTTCACCTTGCGGTAGTTGGGAAAATCATCGGGCAGCGTGCCCGACAGCGGCTTGTGGAAGTTGAAGCCCCAGTCCTGGCGCAGCTGCACGTCGCGGATGTGCACCTCGAGGATGTCGCCGACTTCGGCCCCTTCCACCGCGATCGGTCCCGTCAGGATGTGGCCGGGAACGGCACGCTCCGAGCGCGCGTGGATGTCCAGCAGTTCCGGCGGAACGTGGAACTCCTTCGGCGGCAACACGTCGGGGCCGCCCGAGACGGTGTCTATCGTGACGGTATCGCCCGATTTGATGCGCAGGACCGGTTTCAGGCTCGCGTCGAAGAAGCCCCAGTGGCACGTCGCCACCGAGGCTTTGAGTGTATGGTGCGCCATCCCCTCCCCCGTTCCCTCAGGACAAGTCTGCCAGGAGCCGCGCAAACAGCGTGGTCCGCGGTACGATCGAGGAAACGAGCACGTGCTCGCCATGCGTATGGGCGCCATTGCCCATGATGCCGAGCCCGTCGAGCGTCGGTTTGCCCATGGCGCCGGTGAAGTTGCCGTCAGAGCCGCCGCCGTGCTGGCCGTGCGGCAGGTCGAAGCCGATGTCGGCCGCAATGCGCTTGGCACGTGTGTAGAGATCCATGGTTCCCGCGTGCGCGGTCCACAACGGCCGCACCGCCCCGCGCTCCACCTCGATGCGCACGTCCGACCGTGTCCCGACCAGGCCATCCATCACGCGCCCGATCTTGTGGAAGGTGTCCATCTCGCGCGCCACGCACAGGGCCTGGGCCGTGCACGTCATCGGCACGCAATTGACCCATTGGCCCCCGTGCACAACTGAAACCGCGTAGGTCGGACCGTTGTCGAAGTCGGACTGTCCCTCCAGCTCTTCGATGAGTTGTGCCATCACGCGCACGGCCGAGCGGCCGTCCTTGTTGGTCCAACCGGAGTGAGCGGGGCGCCCGTGCGTCGTCAGGAAGAAGCGCTGGAAGGCGTGTCGCCCCGTCGTCACCTCGCCGTTGGGCCCCTTGGCGGGCTCCGGCACCAGCACGTATTTGGCCTTGGCCGCCTCCTCTTCGATGATGGCCCGCGAGAACGGGCTGCCGATCTCCTCATCGGGGTTGATGATGATCGTGATGGGCAGCTTGAGCTGCTTTGCCGCCATTACCGCCTTGATCGCGGCGAGTGCCATCACCGTGCCGCCCTTCATGTCGTAGAGGGCGGGCCCGTAGCACTTGTCCCCCTCGCGCCGGATCGGCAGGGGCCCCGCCAGCGTCCCCACCGGATGCACGGTGTCGGCGTGGGCGATGACGAGAACGCCCGGCCCGTCCCCACCGGCTTTGCACCGCAAGAGGTCGCCGAGGCCATCGGTACCCTTTGGTGCGCCGCCCTTGATACGCTCGACGGCAAAGCCCATGGCGGCGATCCGCCCCGAGACGAAATCCAGCATGCGGTTCACCGCGGCCGCGTCATAGGTGGGGCTTTCGATGCGCACCCAATGCAGCATCTCGTCCAGGAGTTGTTCGGCGGAGAAGGTGGAGGCGGGGATGGTCACGGGAAGCAATCCTCTTCATCGGTGAATGGCGTGCCGCCAGAATGCCCGGGCCAGGTTTGCAGGTCGAGCAGAAAGCAGCACCGGCAACCCAACCAACCGCTGCCCCCAATGCCTTGGCGGTTCGGCCAAAAGATTGCGCCGCAACAACTTTCAGTGTGCGCGCCCCCCTTGCCTCCGGCCTTGGCGAAGCCCTAGAAGTGCCCGTGGTTAGCTTCGGGCGTGAACTTCACGATGGACATGGATGTGATACCGGCACGGCGGGGCGCCGAGGCGACACGGCCGGCAGTGGCCATTCGCGGCCTGGAGATCAGCTTCAACACACCCGGCCGTGGCGTCTTCACGGCGGTGAAGGACATCTCCCTCGACGTCGGATCGCACGAGTTCGTCGCCATCGTGGGACCTACCGGTTGCGGCAAGTCGACGGTGCTCAATGCGGCGGCAGGCCTGCTCAAGCCGTCGGCCGGGACCGTTGAGGTCTTCGGCACGCCCCTGCACGACTTGAACCGCTCGGCGGGCTACCTCTTCCAGCAGGACGCGCTGATGCCCTGGAAGACGGCGCTCGACAACGTGGCCATCGCGTTGACCACGGGCGGGGTTGCCTCGGGCGAGGCACGCCGTCGCGCGCAGGAGTGGCTGTCGCGCGTCGGCCTCAGCGCATTCGGTGATCGCTACCCGCACATGCTCTCGGGCGGTCAGCGCAAGCGCGTGGGGTTGGCGCAGGTGCTGATCCGCGACCCCAAGATCATCCTGATGGACGAGCCGTTCGGCCCGCTCGATGCCCAGACGCGCCTGATCATGGGCGACCTGCTGCTGAAGCTTTGGTCGGCCGACCGGAAGGCTGCCATGTTCATCACGCACGACCTGGAGGAAGCCATCGCTCTTGCCGATCGGGTGGTGATCATGTCGGCAGGCCCCGCCTCCCGCATCATCGGTGACTATCGCATTCCGCTCGGCCGGCCGCGCAATGTCGCCGACATCAAACTCGAGCCGCAGTTCCACGCCCTGCATCGGGAAATCTGGCAAGCCCTGAAGGAAGAGGTGCTGAAAGGCTATCGGCAGAGCGAGGAGCAGGCGTCGTGAAAGCAAGCAAATCCCTCATTTTCGTTCTGCAGGTGCTGATCGCCGTGGTCGGGGTCACCCTCTGGCACGTGCTCTCCACCTTCCCCATCGTCGGTGATCCCAAGACCATCACTTTCTTCTTCTCGACGCCCGGCGCCGTGCTGCTGCGCATCGTGGAGTGGTTCAAGGACGGGTCGATCTGGCAGCACTTATGGATCACGCTGATCGAGGCGGCGCTGGCCTTCGTGATCGGCTCGGTGGGGGGCATCCTCATCGGCTTCTGGTTCGCGCGCAGGCCGCTGCTGGCTGCAGCGTTCGATCCCTACGTGAAGGCCGCCAACGCCCTTCCCCGCGTCGTGCTTGCCCCCATCTTCGCCCTGTGGCTCGGCCTCGGCATCTGGTCGAAGGTGGCGCTCGGCGTCACGCTCGTGTTCTTCATCGTGTTCTTCAACGTCTACCAGGGCGTGAAGGAGGTCAGCCCCACGGTTCTCGCCAATGCGCGCATGCTCGGCATGAGCGAGCGCCAGTTGCTGCGCCACGTCTACTTGCCGTCGGCGCTGTCCTGGATGTTTTCATCCCTGCACACCTCCGTCG
>JBDHTJ010000266.1:0-4534 GCA_039808585.1 Hyphomicrobiaceae bacterium
CGGCTTTCCTGCCCGTGCCGATGAAGGCCGGTGTGGTGATGGCGCTCACCACCATCTTCGTGCTCTTCTACGTCATGTGGCCCGCGCCCCTCGTCGCCTCGGCGGACGCGGCGGCGCGCACCCTGTTCTGACGCTCCTGCCGTTGCGGCCGGAGCAACCCTTCGTGCCGGACGTTCCTCGTGCCCTCTGACGCACCTTCGCCGCCGCCTTTCCGCGCCGTTCTGCTCGACGAGGTCGGCTCGACGAACACCGAGGCGTTCAAGCGCGCGGCGGCTGGGGACGCGGGCCCGGTGTGGGTCGTGGCCAGGCGGCAGACGCAAGGCAAGGGGCGTTCGGGACGCAGCTGGGCATCGGACCCTGGCAACCTCTACGCCAGCCTGATGCAGCGCATCGCTTGCCCCGCGCCGCTCGTCTACCAGATATCGCTCGTGGCGGGCGTTGCCGTACTGGATGCGATCAGGGCCTGCGCCGGCCCGGGCCAACTGCCAAGCCTGCGTCTGAAGTGGCCCAACGACGTGTTGATCGACGCCGCGAAATGTGTGGGCATACTTGCGGAAAGCCAGAACGGGGCGCAGGCAGGCGAGGTTGTCGTGGTGGTCGGCATCGGCATCAACTTGGCCTCGCACCCTGATGGGATCGGCCGCGCAGCCACGCATCTGGCCGCGCACGACGTCAAGGTAGAGCCGCCTGCCATGTTCGCTGCACTCGCCGCCGCCATGGCGCGATGGATTGAGGTGTGGGACGCAGGCAGCGGTTTTGCGGCCATTCGCACCGCGTGGCTTGCGCGCGCGGGTGCGCCGGGTGAGGCGATGACGGTGAACGCAGGCGCGGAGAAGCTTTCAGGCGCGTTCGTGGGCCTCGACGAGGCCGGCGCGCTGCTGCTTCGCGACGCATCTGGCCACGAGCGGCGCGTGACGTTCGGTGACGTGTCGCTCGGCGGCAGCGGAGGAAACGGGTGATGGACACTGAGATGCCTGCGCGGGGCGCGCAGCCGGGAGAGGAACTTGTCTTCCTGCCGCTTGGGGGCGTCGGCGAGATCGGCATGAACTGCTATCTCTATGGCCTTGGCCCCGAGGACCGCCGCGAGTGGTTGATGGTCGATCTCGGCATCACCTTTCCCGAGGGCGAGTTCGATCCGGGCGTCGACGTGATCCTCCCCGACGTGCGCTTCATCGCCGAGGAGCGGGCGAGCCTCGCCGGCATCGTGCTTACGCACGCGCACGAGGACCATTTCGGCGCCGTCGCCGAGCTGTGGCCGCGCCTGCGCGCACCGATCTACGCCACGCCCTTCACCGCGGCCCTGTTGAAGGCCAAGCTGGCGGAGTTCAACACCGGCAAGGACATCGAGATCCACGAGGTGGCCCTCAACAGCCGCTTCAAGGTGGGCTCGTTCGACATCGAGCTGGTGACGGTGGCGCATTCGATCCCCGAGCCCAACGCGCTCGCCCTGCGCACGCCCTTCGGCCTGGTGCTGCACACGGGAGACTGGAAGATCGACGACACGCCCCTCATCGGCGATCCCATCGATACCCCGCGCCTGAAGGCGCTGGGCGAAGAGGGTGTGCTGGCGATGGTCAGCGACAGCACAAACGCGCTGCGCGAAGGCCGCTCGCCATCGGAGAGCGAGGTGGCGCAGAACCTTGGCAAGATCATCGCCCGCGCCAAGCGCCGTGTGGCCGTGACGATCTTTGCCTCCAACGTGTCCCGCATCAAGGCTGTTGCCGATGCCGCGCGCGCGGCGGGTCGCCAGATCGTGGTCGCCGGGCGCGCCATGCACCGCATGATCCAGGTGGCGAAGGAGACGGGCTATCTGCCGGCCGACTTCCGCTATCACGACCAGCAGCATTTCACCTACCTGGCGCCCGAGGATGTCGTGGTGCTGTGCACCGGCAGCCAGGGCGAGCCGCGCGCGGCACTCGCACGCATCGCGGAAGACCAGCATCCCGACATTCGCCTCGATCGCGGTGACCTCGTCATCTTCTCTTCGCGCACTATTCCCGGCAACGAGCGCGTCGTCGGCCGCATCCAGAACAAGCTCGTCGAGATGGGCTGCGAGATCATCACCGACAACGAGGCGCTGGTGCACGTCACCGGGCATCCGCGGCGCGAGGAGATGCGCGAGCTCTATCAGTGGGTGAAGCCCGCCGCCGCAATTCCCATGCACGGCGAGGCGCGTCATCTTGCAGAGCACGCCAAACTTGCCCGTGAGGCCGGCGTGAAGAATGTGCTGCGCATCGGCAATGGCGATATCGTGCGCCTGGCCCCCGGCCGCCCCGAGGTGACGGACGAGGCCCCCGTGGGCCGCCTCTTCCGCGACGGCGCACTGCTCATAGACAGCGAGAGCGGCTCGGTGCGCGAGCGTCGGTCGTTGTCCTACGCCGGCATCGTGGTGGTGGCCTTCACCATGTCGCCCAAGGGTGACGTCGGTACGCCCGAGATCCTGCTCGACGGCGTCCCGCGCGAAAACGATGCCGGGCGGCCGATGCTTTCCATCGTGCAGGATACGGTGGAAAACACCATCCGCTCCATTCCGCCCAAGAACCGGCGCGACGTGGAGACGGTGCGTGAAGCGGTGCGCCGCGGCGTCCGCTCCGTGGTCGAGACGCACTGGGGCAAGCGCCCCATCACCAAGGTGCTCGTCACGCGCATGCCCCGCTAGGCCGGTTCGCACGCATCCTTATGCCTTCCCGGAAGACGCGCTGCAGGCGCGGCTGTCCGGGATCTTTCCCCGCCCCGATGGGGACTACGGCATCGTGTAGAGACCCCTGGTCTCGCTGTGCTCGCCCACCCACCAACGTCACGCCCGCGAAGGCGGGCGTCCACGCAACGCAACGAGGAACGCGCGACCTTCCCCCAAATGCCTTCCCGGAAGACGCGTTGCAGGCGCGGTTGTCCGGCATCGTTCCCCGTCGCGCTGCGGACTACGGCATGGTGGAAGATCCGGGTCTCGCTTGCGCTCGCCCGGGAAGGCAAGGGGAGAGGGCATGCCGCAGCCGTGAGCTTGCGTGGATCTCCGCCTCCGCGGAGATGACGGGCATTTCTGTTGAGCGCGCTTCACCCACCCACCAACGTCACGCCCGCGAAGGCGGGCGTCCACGCAGCCCGACGAGGAACGCGCGACCTTCCCCCAAATGCCTTCCCGGAAGACGCGTTGCAGGCGCGGCTATCCCCCCGCTACTCGAGCACGGCGAAGGATTGGATGAAGCGGCGGGGCGTGGCCTGGCTGCCGCCCTTGGGATAGATCGCCATCACCTGGTAGAACCACTTGCCGACAGCGTAATAGCGCGTCTCCACGGCGAGAGATCCGTCTTGCGTGCATGCGCTGCCAGAGATCTCGCGGGCCTGGCCGCGGGGAAAGTTCAGGCGTTGGTCGCTGACGGTTGTCTGGCACTTGAGCGCCGCGAAGCTCGCCTGCACGCCGTTGTCGAAATCCACCGCGTGCTTGGCAAGCGTGGCGCCGACGATGAAGGCGCTCGAACCCTCGTCCTGCAGGTAATTTGTGGAGCGCGTGATGCGCTCCTTGGCATCGGCGGCAACTTCCGTCGGCGTGATCTTGACCTCCCCGAAGAACTCCACCGCAAAGCCGTCGGCGCGGTACTCCTGCTTGCGCCAGTCCTGCGCATGCCCGTGCCCGGCCAGGAAGCCGAGGATCGCAAGTGGCAATGCAAGCCGGTAGAATGGAAAACGGGACCCGATAGAATTGCCGAGCTTAGAGAGCATGGTGCCTCCAGGAGCCAGATTGTATAGGGAAACTCCGTAGGCACGCTGGCACGGGCGCGCTGCGGGGTCCAGTATCGCCGCGGCAAAGGCCGGGCTAAAGTCGCTGTGTCCGCAGAAAACTTGCAAAGAGCGAGTGACATACATGATCGGCCGTTTGAACCACGTGGCCATTGCCGTACCCGACCTCGAGGCATCGGCGCGCCAGTATCGCGAGACGCTGGGGGCGAAGGTGTCCGCGCCGCAGCCCGAGCCCGACCACGGCGTGACGGTGGTCTTCGTCGAGCTGCCGAACACGAAGATCGAGCTGTTGGAGCCCCTGGGCGAAGGTTCGCCCATCGCTGCGTTTCTCGAGCGCAACCCGGCGGGCGGCATCCACCACATCTGCTACGAAGTGGACGACATCATCGCAGCACGCGATCGGCTGAAGGCTGCGGGCGCGCGCGTCCTCGGCAACGGCGAGCCCAAGATAGGCGCACACAAGAAACCCGTGCTTTTCCTGCATCCGAAGGATTTCAACGGCGCACTGGTGGAGTTGGAGCAGGCCTGATGACGATCTCGTTCGCGCTCGCGATCTACTTCATCTTGTGGTGGACGGTTCTGTTTGCCGTGCTGCCGCTCGGCGTACACACCCAGGACGATGCGGGCGAAGTGGTGCCTGGCACGCCCGAAAGTGCACCGCTGCAGCCGAGGCTCGTGCGCGTCGCCGTGATAACAACCGTCATCTCGACGGTGATCTTCGCCAGCGTGTGGGGCGCGGTGTACTACGGAATTCTGGATCTCAACGGCATCCTCGGCCGCAAGGGCTGAAGGCCAC
>JBDHTJ010000267.1:0-4527 GCA_039808585.1 Hyphomicrobiaceae bacterium
CGTTCGACCCTTCGGGCCGCGTCTGTCTCGACGTGGGAGCCTCGACCGGCGGCTTCACTCAGGTCCTTCTCGACCGCGGCGCCCGACGCGTCTATGCCATCGACGTCGGCCATGGCCAGTTGCATCCGGCCCTTGCGCAGGACCCGCGCGTGGTCAGCCACGAGGATTGCGACGCGCGCACTCTCGACCAACGGATGATCCCGCAGGCCGTCGATGTGATCGTGGTCGATGTGAGCTTCATCTCGCTTCTCAAGGTATTGCCGTCCGTGCTCGCGCTCGCTGGCCCCGGAGCCTTTCTCGTGGCGCTGATCAAGCCGCAGTTCGAGGCAGGCCGCGGCGCCGTCGGCAAGGGCGGCATCGTACGCGAGGAAGCCGCTCGTCTGGAGGCCGTCGCGCGTGTGCGCACGTTCATCGCCGGCACGGATGACTGGCAGGTTGCAGGCATCATCCCGTCTCCCATCGCGGGAGGATCCGGCAACGTCGAGTATCTGATCGGGGCTCGCAGAGGTTGAGCAGCTTTCATGGCAGATGACGCAACGACAGCATCGAATGGATCGGATGGATCGGGTGACCTGGGGCCACGCCTTCGCGTCGAGGCGCTGGGCCGACAGGGCGATGGCATTGCGCGCGACGCCGCGGGCAGCGCCGTATTCGTCGCCATGGCGCTGCCAGGTGACGAAGTCGCGCGACGCGAGGATGGCACCTACAAAATCGTTGCGACCACGAGCCCGGATCGGGCCGTGCCCCCCTGCCCTCACTTTTCAAGCTGCGGTGGCTGCCTTGCGCAACACATGTCCGCAAAGCTTTACACCAGCTGGAAGCGCGACATCGTCACGGAAGCCTTTCGCCAACAGGGCTTTGCCGATGCGCCCATTGCTGGCCTCGTCAGCGTCGGCCATGGCAGCCGTCGCCGGGTGGTGCTCACGGCGCAGGCCAAAGCAGGCGCCGTTCGGCTCGGCTATCACGCGCGGGGAAGCCACGATCTCGTCGACATCACGACGTGCGTTGTCGCAGTGCCCGCCGTCACGGCCGCATTGCCGGGATTGCGCAAGGCAGTCTCGGTGCTGGGCGTAGCAGAGGCGCGCCTTTCGGTGCTTGCGACGAGCACGGGCCTCGACGTTGCGATAACCGCAGAGGTTAAGCGCATCACGCCGCCGGTTGCCAACGCGTTGGCGCTGGTGGCAGGCGAGCATCGCTTTGCCCGCGTGAGCCTCAACGGCGAGCCGATCGTCACGCGTGCCGTGCCCGGCCTCGACATCGCGGGCGTGTCGGTGGCGCCACCGCCCGGCGGCTTCGTGCAGGCGGTGGCCGAGGCGGAGGAGATGCTGCGGACGTTGATGCTCGATGCGATTGGAAATGCCAAACGCGTCGCCGACCTGTTCTGCGGCCTCGGCGCCTTCTCCTTCGCTCTTGCGCGAAAGGCGCGCGTTCTCGCCGCGGACAATGACAAGCCCGCCATGGCCAGCCTTACGCAGGCCATGCGACACGCACAGGGCCTGAAGCCCGTGACGCCGCTCTTGCGCGATCTGTTTCGCGATCCCCTTGGCCCGAAGGAACTCGAGGAATTCGACGCCGTGGTGCTCGACCCGCCGCGTGCCGGCGCCGATGCCCAGGCCCGCGCGCTTGCCCGTTCGGACGTGCCGACCGTGGTCTATGTCTCCTGCAACCCGCAGACGCTGGCGCGCGACGTGCGCAGCCTCGTCGATGGCGGATTTGCGCTGGAGGCGGTTACGCCCGTCGATCAGTTTCTCTATTCCGAGCACGTCGAGGCGGTCGCCGTGCTGCGCAAGCCGCGACGCCCGAAGCGGCGATGACACACTAAGGATCTTCCAGACGCTGAGGAATTCGCTGCCGCGTGCCCGTATGCGGGGCGATCTGCTCGCGCCTGCAGCAATCGCCCCAAAGTCGGGCAGCCGCTGCGAAAGCCGCGTTTTGGGGCTTGCCGGTGTTTGTCGGCATGCTATCGTTAGCAGGCTAACGACCTTGACTTATGGTAGATGGAGTGGGCTGGGTCCTCCCGGCAAGACAGCGGACGAATTTCTAGAGCATGTCCGACTTGGTTGAAATCGGAACGGGCTATTCGGACATGCTCTAAGTGTTTGTTTGAGGCGTCCGGAGCAGATCGGACCGGCGCTCAGTCACCGATAACGCGCATAGGGAGTGATGGAATGGTCCGGATTGGAAGCGTGCAACACTTCATACTCGCAGGCGTAACGGCGATCGGACTTGCCCTCTCGGCAGTTCCAGCCTCCGCCCAGGGCGATCCCGTGAAAGTGGGAGAGCTCAACTCCTACAGCCGGATGGCAGCCTTCGCCGTTCCCTACCGCAACGGCATGCAGCTCGCCCAGGACGAGATCAACGCCAAGGGCGGCGTGCTTAGCGGCCGCAAGCTCGAAATCATTTTCCGGGACGACGGCGGCACCCCCGGTGATGCGGTGCGCGTGGCAGAGGAATTGCTGACGCGCGAGAACGTCTCGTTCCTGGCCGGCACCTTCCTGTCCAACGTCGGCCTCGCCGTCTCGGACTTCGCCAACCAGAAGAAAGTTCTCTTCCTCGCCACCGAGCCCCTCACCGATGCCCTGACGATGGCGCAGGGCAACAAATACACCTACCGCGTCCGCCCCTCCACCTACATGCAGACGAAGATGCTGGTCGATGCCGTGAAGGCGAAGGGCGTGAAGAAGTGGGCGATCGTCGCGCCCAACTACGAGTATGGGCAGTCTGCAGCAGCCAACTTCAAGCGCCTCATCAAGGCGGCAACGCCTGACGCAGAGATCGTGGGCGAGCAGTTCCCGGCCCTGGGCAAGGTGGATGCCGGCGCCACTGTCGCGGCGCTCGAGAACATGAAGCCCGATGGCATCTTCAACGTGCTGTTCGGCGGCGACCTGACGCAATTCGTACGCGAGGGCAACACCCGCGGGCTGTTCGAGAAGCGCGTCGTGGCAAGCCTCCTGACGGCGGAGCCCGAGTACATCATTCCCCTCGGCGACGAGACGCCGGAGGGCTGGATCGTCACCGGTTATCCCTGGGAGCAGATCACCGATGCCCCGCACAAGGCCTTCATCGATGCCTACCGCGCGAAGTTCAACGACGCCCCGCGCCTTGGCTCGCTGCTCGGCTACGTCGTGGGGTACATGATCCGCGACACCATCAACAAGGCGGGCGGCACCGACACCGAGAAGCTTCTCGCAGCCCTCAAGGACGCCAAGTACGACACCGTCGTCGGCCCGGTCACCATGCGCGCGCTCGACCACCAGTCGACGCTCGGCGCCTGGGTGGGCGAGACGACGCTCAAGGGCAAGACCGGCACCATGAAGAACTGGAAGTACGAGGATGGCGCCAAGTACCTCTTCCCCGAGGCAGAGGTGAAGGCAGCACGCAAGGACTGAGACCAGCGGCATCCCCGGGATCAGCCCCGGGGATGCCCCCTCGCTCTGGCAGCCGATAATCCCGACCCGCTCCGGCTGCATGTGGCATTTCACGTGCTGGCATTCCCCCGGGGGGCAACGACAAACACCACGCCACGCGCCAAGACGCACAATCAGCCGAGAGCCTCCACGAGCGAGCATCGATAGCCCGACATGTCCTTCTTCCTCGTGCAGATGCTCAACGGCCTTGCCAGCGCCTCGGCCCTGTTCATCATTGCCGTCGGCCTCACCATCGTGTTCGGCGTGACACGCATCGTGAACTTCGCGCACGGCTCGTTCTACATGCTGGGCGCCTACTTCGCCGTGACGCTGGTGCCGCGGCTGCTCGAGTTCGACCGCAGCCTGCCGCTGTTCCTGCTGGGTGTGCTGATCGCAGCGCTCGCCGTGGGCGTGGTGGGTGTTCTCATGGAACTGCTGGTGCTGCGCCGCATCTACAAGGCGCCTGAGCTGTTCCAGCTGCTGGCCACCTTCGGCGTCGTGCTGGCGGTGCAGGATATCGTGCTCATGGTGTGGGGCCCTCTCGACATCCTTGGCCCGCGCGCGCCGAGCCTGCGCCACGCTGTCGACATTCTCGGACACCGCTTTCCCGCCTACGAGCTGTTTCTCATCACCACGGGGCCTGTGGTGCTGGGACTGCTGTGGCTGCTCATGCACAAGAGCCGCTTCGGCATTCTGGTGCGCGCCGCCACGCAAGATCGCGAGATGGTGGCGGCCCTCGGCGTGAACCAGGCCCTGCTGTTCACCGGCACGCTGTTCCTCGGCGCCTTTCTCGCCGGCCTTGGTGGTGCCTTGCAGACGCCGCGGCTTGCCGCCAGCCCGCACATGGACATCGCCATCATCACGGAAGCCTTCGTGGTGACCGTGGTCGGCGGCATGGGCTCGGTCTCGGGTGCCTTCCTCGCCGCGCTCATGATCGGGCAGCTGCAGGCCTTCGGCATTCTGGTGTTCCCGAAGATCACGCTGGTGCTGGTATTCCTGCTGATGGCGGTGGTGCTGGTTGTGCGCCCGTGGGGCCTGCTCGGCAAGCCCGATGCCGCCCATGGCCGCGCCGTGTTGCCCGAAGGCATCCTCGATCTGAGACGCTTCGCGCGCATCGAGT
>JBDHTJ010000268.1:0-4521 GCA_039808585.1 Hyphomicrobiaceae bacterium
CGGGACTATGGCATGCAGCAAGAGCGCATGGGCATGGACCGGGAGCGGCTTGGGTTTGATCGCCAGCGCATGGAGCGCGAGGCGGCTATGGACCCGCTTCGCATGAAGATGCTCGAGGCTCAGTTGGCACAGCAGAACGCTGAGACGGGCATGCTGCCGCTGAAGCGCAACCAACTCGCGGCGCAGATCGAACTGTTGCAGGCCCAGGCGCGGCAGGCGCAGCAGAAAGACGCCATGGACCAAATCATCATGCAGCAGTTCGGCGTTGGCCAGCAGCCGGTGCCCGCTCCGTCGTCACCGATCCGTCCGCAGTCGTATGCGCCGACGCCGGAGCGCCCGGCGATCATGACGCCGGCCACGACTGGGCTTGAACCGCCCGCGCCGACCGGCGATCCGATGCTGATCCGCACGCAGGCAGCACCAGGACAGCCGCAGCAGGCCCCGGCACAGCCGCAAGATCCAGTCGTCCAAACGCCGATGGGACCGATGCCGGCAAGTAAGGCTCGCATGCTTGGCTTCCTTCTCGCCTACAAGGGCAAGGGCGAAGCGGGCAAGATGATTGCCGACCCTGCCGACCCGACGAAGCTCCCGAAAGAGGCGCTCAACGAGATCGGTAAAACCGAGGTCAATCTTACGGAACAGCTCGGCCGCATGCGCGAGATCGCGCGCCAGTTCCGGCCGGAGTTCCTGACGTTCGAGGAGCAGGCCAAGCAATACGGCGTGTCCTGGCTCGACAAGTTTGACGCGACACGATCGAAGCTCACGCCGGAACAGATTCAGCAGCACGCCCAATATACGGCCTTCCGCCGCGACACCGTGGACAACCTCAACCGCTACATCAAGGAAATCACGGGCGCCGCGATGGGAGTGGAGGAAGCCAAGCGGATCATCTCGGCTCAGCCGAACATGGACGACGGCCCGACTGCGTTCATGGCCAAGATCAAGGCCACGCAGCGCGCGGCGGAATTGGCCGTGGCCCGCACCCGCTATCTGCGCCAATACGGCTTCAACGGCCAGCCCTGGAACGGCGACAAGGAAGCGGCCGCACGCGCGGTTCCGCTCGAGCGCATGAAAGGCATCATCCTCGAGGACGGCAAGCAGGTGCGCCAGCAAATCAAGCAGCAGTTCCCAGACGCCGGTGACGATCAGATCAACGGGGCTGTCCGGGCGCACATCCGGTCCAAGTACGGGATGGACATCTGATGGACTTGGAAGCGCTGATTTTTGGCGACGAAGACCCGTATTTGGTCAAGACGCAAGCGCCTATCCAGCGGCCTGATCCGATCCCGCGCCCGGCCCCCGTCGAACGTCCTGGCAGTCGGTCGCCGGCCCCGCCGCGCTTCCAGTTCAAGCCAGAAGCCGCGCCAAAGTTCGGCGGCATGGTCGATCAGGAGTCGCAACCGGCCGCGCCTGCACAGAAGCCAGGAATGCGCACGCTCAAGGATTCCGAGTTCGAAGATCTGATATTCGGCGACGGCACGCCAACCCCGCAACGCCCCGCACAAGCGCCGGGAAAGACCCCACCCTTTCCAGGCTTCAAGCCGATTGAAAAAGAAGGTTGGGGCGAGTGGTTCGTCAACAACGTCATGGGCCGCAAAGACCCGCGCTATGGCGATCTGCCGTCGATCCGAACGCAACTCGAAAAGGAGTACGACCAGGGCGGCGTGCCTGAGAACTTTGGAAAATACTGGAAAATCGTTGCCGGCGCAGCTCTGACCAGTGACGACGAGGCGCAGGGAAACATCGTCAAGAATGCCCTCGGAGATCGCTTCATCGGGCTGGAAAAGGACGCGCACGGCGCGGTGATCGTCAACTATCGGGGGGCCAACGGTCTACCGCAGAAGGCCTATGTCAATCGGCCGGGGCTCGAGGGCGAGGATGTCCGCGACTTCGTTGGGCAGGCGGCGCCCTATATGCTCATGGGCCGGATGGCGGGAGCCGTAATGCCGGGCAATGGGTTGTTCGGCATGGCCGGTCAAGGCCTCGGTGCTGGCTCCGTCAGTCTGTTGCAGGACACAGGTGCATTCCTTCTTGGGTCTGAGAAGGCGCCAGATCCGACAAAAGCAGGCGTTGTGGGAACACTCACCGCAGGCCTGCATGGGCTGGCTCCGATCGCTGGAAGCCTGTGGCGCAAGCTGGTCACGGAGCCGGGTCTATTCAATCGCTCAGCCGGGACGCTCACGCCGCGCGGCGTCGAGGCGGCAAAGGCGGCGGGCCTCAACCCGGCCGATCTGCCGGAGGACATCGCGGCGCAGTTCGCCAAGGAATACGCCCGCACGGGTAGCGGTCCTGTGGCTGGCCAGACAGTCGCCGGCCGCGAGTTTGGCATCCAGGGCACTCGTGGCCAGATCACCAAGCGGCCGGATTACCTCGCCAACGAGGAGGCCATGCGGCGCAACATCCTGGGCGACCCGGCGCGGGAGATCATCACCCGCCACGATCAGGCGCAGAGGCAGGCTATCTCTGATGCCGTGATGGGGGACGGCCCCAAGAGCATTGCAGCCCGGATTGCGCCTAGTCGCGGGTCTGGCAATGTTCCCCCGGTGGCAATCGGCGAGAACATCCAGGGCGGATTGCAGGCTGCGCGGGAGACGGCAAAGAAGATTGAGAAAGAGGCGTGGGACAAGGTAGGTCCGACCTACGCCACGGAAGATGCGCTCAATCTGTTGCCGCGCCAGATTGCGCAAGAGATTGGCGACTTGGCACCGCTAGCCGCTGAAAAGCCGGTCACGCCGGTCAGCAATGTCATGCTGGACATGCTGCGCAAGTTCCGCAAGGGTGATCCGTTGCAAACGGCTGATGAATTCCTTGGCGAAGCAACTGTGCCAGAGATCGACGCGCTTCGGCGATCGTTGCTCAAGATGATGAGCAAAGCCGAGGGTTCTGACAAGGATGTAGCTGGCCGCGTTTACGGCGGGTTCAACAAGTGGATCAAGGAGGCCGAGGATCAGGCGCTCCTGATTGGTGATGCGGGCACATTCGAGGCCATGCGCGCGGCGCGGGATGCGACGTCTGGCTGGCGCAGCATCTTCTCGGAGCGCGATTTTCGCGGGGTCTCGGAGCCGGGTCGTCGCCTAGTCCAGAACATCATGGACAAGACCGACAGTCCCGAGGGCATTGTGCGGCAACTGTTCGGCACCACGCCGCAAGCCGACATCAAGCCCGGCGCGATCGAGGCTGTGCGCCTCATCAAGCGCGGCGTGCAGACGTACTTGCCAGAGGACCAGGCCAAAGCCGTCGTCGATGACCTGAAGCTCGGCTATTGGCTCAACCTGACGAAAGACCCCGCCGGCAACGTGCGAACGCCGACGATGCTGGCGAAGAACATCGACCAAGCCATGCAGAAGCAGCAATCGGCCATGCGGGAACTGTTCGATCCTGCCGAGATCGCCCTCATGCGCCGCTTCTCCTACGCGATGAAACAGATTGCCTACAAAGATCCGAACCCGTCCGGCACGTCCTACAACGTGGCGCAGTTCACGAAGAACGCCGGCCAAGCCCTGCTTCGATTGCTCGCCGTGCAAGAAGGGCCGCTGGCCAAAGTGATGAGCATGGCGCTCGGCTCGACGCCTATCATCAATCAGATCGGCCGCGTGTCGGCTCAGTCGGCCGTCAATCCGCGCATCCCTTCGGTCAATCCTGCGGTCGCTCCAATCGGCGCCGCAGTTACGGACGCTCGTCGTGAGCGTAACCGATAGCCATGGCTGATCTGACATCCCGTCCCGGATTGAGCCTGCTCGACGCTCTTGCCGCCATGTATGCCAATCAAGCCCCAGATGAGGGCGCATGGCGCGACAAGTTCATTGCGGACAACCAAGACTGGCCGGACCTCTACAAGTCGCCCAACTTCGCTGGCCGGTTCGGCGGGGCTTTTCGGCCGACAGAAAGCGACGTCCGACGCAGCACCATCGCCGACATGCTCATGCGCTACGGCCTCGAGATCGGCCCACGTGAGTCCGACAACGTCCGCGACGTGACGCAATCGGTTTCAATGAACCCGCTGCAAGCCGTGCGCGACCTCTACCAGTCGCAACAGCACGTCAACGCCCTCGGCCGCTACCTGCTGCCGCCCTTCTGATCTCTCCTCCCGTCCCGCGTTCCGATCCACTTTGAGCCGCAAGGACTCAAGGCATGACCGCCTCCATCCCGATTTTCTCCCCGATGGTCCGTGTTCTCGACGCCTCGGGCAATCCCGTGGCCTCTGGAACGGTCGAGTTCTACAACGCGGGCACCAGCACCCCGAAAACCGTCTACGCCGACGCTGATCTGACAACCTCTCTCGGGACCACGGTCTCAACCGATGCCGGCGGCTATCCCGTAACCTCGGGCAATGCCCGGACGCTCGTCTACACGGGCACCAGTGCCTTCAAGATGATCGTGAAGGATTCTGCCGGGGCAACGCTCGTCACGCATGACAACGTCCCTGGCGCGGTCGTGGTGCCGGATGCTGAGACCTCGGCCCTCTCCGAGACGCCGATCGTCTCCAAGACGACCAACTACACCGTGGTCGCGGGCGATCAA
>JBDHTJ010000269.1:0-4499 GCA_039808585.1 Hyphomicrobiaceae bacterium
GATGTGCGGCTTCCGGCTGCGACGCAGGCACGAGTGAAGCGTACTCGGATATCAGCGACAGCGATCGATCGCTTCCAACGTTGCCGCCGAGCATGGCACCCACTCTGTTCCCCAAGACGCATCAGCGTAGGCAGGGGGTGAATAAATTGCTGTTAAGGAGGGCGGGCGTAGCACGCAAGTGCTCTCAGCTGACGGCAGACACGGTAAAAATTCCAATAATTTGCAGGCGTTGATCTCGCCCCACGGCCTGTGTCTAATCGGGGCCCAATCCGCGCCGGACTTGCCGCGCAAAACCAGCGTCCCGGCCAGATGCAAATGCCAGCTTTCCAGACACTTCAAGCAGAGGAGACAAGCTCATGACGCTCCGCATTGGCGAAACCGCCCCCGATTTCGAGGCCGATACCACCGAAGGCCGCATCCGCTTCCACGACTGGATCGGCGACAGCTGGGCCGTGTTGTTCTCGCACCCCAAGGATTTCACGCCCGTGTGCACGACCGAGCTCGGCTACATGGCCAAAATCAAGCCCGAGTTCGACAGGCGCAACGTGAAGATCATCGGCATCAGCGTCGACCCCATCGATCGCCACGCCAAATGGGCCGAGGACATCAAGGAGACGCAAGGCTACGCGCCCAACTATCCAATGATCGGCGACCCCGACCTGAAGGTGGCCAAGGCCTACGGCATGCTGCCCGCCGAAACCGCGGGCGGCGCGGAAGGCCGGACGGCTGCCGACAACCAGACCGTGCGCAACGTCTTCGTCATCGGCCCCGACAAGAAGATCAAGCTGGTTCTCGTCTACCCGATGACGACGGGGCGCAACTTCGACGAGGTACTGCGCGTGATCGACAGCCTGCAGCTCACCGCCAAGCACAAGGTTGCCACGCCCGCGCAGTGGCAGAACGGGCAGGACGTCATCATCGCCGGGTCGGTTTCGGACGAGGATGCCAAGAAGGCCTTCCCGCAGGGCTGGAAGGCACCCAGGCCCTACATCCGCATCGTACCCCAGCCCAAGTAGGGGGCGCTGCACGCCAGATCCCTTGCACACCAGGGCCCGGCGTCCCCATTATCCAGGGACGCCGGGCCCTTTGCATTCCAACAGGCACATCGCCTGGCACCGGCGATGGAGGAAGCGCATGCTGTTTCGCCAGCTCTTCGACAGCGTCTCCGGCACCTACAGCTATCTCATCGCCAGCCGCAAGGGCGGCGAGGCCCTGATCATCGATCCTGTGCTGGAAAAGGTGGATCGCTACCTGCAGCTCGTCCGCGAGCTCGATCTCAAGCTCGTGAAGGCCGTCGACACGCACATTCACGCCGATCACATCACAGGCCTTGGCGCCCTGCGCGATCGCACGCACTGCATCACCGTCATGGGCGAGCAGGCCAAGGTGGACGTGGTGTCCATGCGCGTCACCGAGGGCGACATTCTCTCCATCGAGGGGATCGCCATGGACGTGCTCTATACGCCCGGCCACACCGACGACAGCTATTCGTTCCTCATGAAGGATCGCGTGTTTACCGGCGACACGCTGCTGATCCGGGGCACGGGCCGCACCGACTTCCAGAACGGCAGCGCACGGTCGCAATACGAGTCGCTCTTCAACAAGCTGCTCAAGCTGCCGGAGGAGACGCTGGTCTATCCCGCGCACGACTACAAGGGAGACACCGTCTCGACCATCGGCGAGGAAAAGCGCTTCAACCCGCGCCTGCAGGTGAAATCGGTCGACGAGTACATCGACCTGATGTCGAAGCTCAACCTTCCCAATCCGAAGATGATGGACGTCGCGGTTCCTGCCAACATGCGACAGGGGCTGGCACAGGAGGAGATTGCGCGGCGGGGATGGGCGCGGACGGCCGATGAAATCATGAAGCTGCTGGGGCAGCCGCAGATGGCGCTGATCGATCTGCGGGAAAAGTCCGAGCGCGACAAGAACGGGGTCATCCCCAACTCGATCAGCGCGCCCTACCCCGACCTTGCCATGAATATCCGCCCCGGCGGCGTGCTGCACGAGCTGGCACGGTCGAGCGGCAAGGAGATCGTGTTCTACTGCGCCTATGGCGAGCGCTCCGCGATGGCCGTGCAGGCGGCCCATGACGCAGGCCTTTCCAACACGCGCCATCTGCACGGAGGCCTGGAGAGTTGGCGCAAGGCCGGCGGACCGCTGCTGCGCTGAGCAGGAGCCCAACGCCCCTGCTGCACACCAGCGGCGGGACCTTTCCGCGCGAGCGCTTATCGTCCCTCGCCGCCTTGCGTGGATCTCAGCCTCCGCGGCGATGACGGACGCGGAACGCGCGCACCTCTTCTGTCGGTGCGCTCTTGGACAGGGCTTGGCGCCACGCGCGCCAAACCCTCCACCGCCAAGCCCCGCGAAGGCGGGGCTTCCACGCCGGCATCACTCACATGCACCGCGTGCCCCGAAAACGAAGCGGATGTCTCCGTCTCCGCAGCTTAAGAACGGCTGCGGCGACGGCGCTTCTCGGGATGCAGGCTCTTGCCGAGGATGTGCCGGCTCGAGCTGATCACGTGCTCGCTCGAACCCACGATCAGCGGGTCGGGAGAGCCCACGACGTGGTGATCCTTGTCCGGGTAGTCGAGCGTCGACAGCAGGTGCTTCATGCAATTGAGCCGCGCCCGCTTCTTGTCGTCCGACTTGATGATGGTCCAAGGCGCGTCGGCGGTGTCGGTGTGGAAGAACATCGCCTCTTTGGCCTCGGTGTAGTCATCCCACTTGTCGAGGGACTGCCGGTCGATGGGGGACAGCTTCCACTTCTTGAGCGGCTCGGTCTTGCGGGCCTCGAAGCGGCGCAACTGTTCCTCGCGCGTCACCGAGAACCAGTACTTGAACAAGAGGACGCCGGAGCGCACGAGCATGCGTTCCAGGTCCGGCGTCTGGCGCATGAACTCCAGGTACTCGCTGGGCGAGCAGAAGCTCATGACGCGCTCGACGCCCGCGCGGTTGTACCAGGAGCGATCGAAGAGCACGATCTCGCCGCCCGCCGGCAGCTTCTCTATATAGCGCTGGAAATACCACTGCGAGCGCTCGCGCTCGGTTGGCTTTTCCAATGCGACGACGCGCGCTCCCCGCGGGTTCAGATGTTCGGTGAAGCGCTTGATGGTGCCGCCCTTGCCGGCGCCATCACGGCCCTCAAACAGGATCACGAGCTTCTGGCGCGTGTTCTTCACCCACTCCTGCATCTTCAGCAGCTCGATTTGCAACTCGCCCTTGTGCTGCTCGTAATCCTTGCGCCGCATGACCGTCTTGTAGGGATATTCGCCGGTTTCGAAGAAATGGCGGATGGCGGCGCGGTCATGACGCAACGACGGAGCAAAGGGAGATGCGGGCGCAGCGCCGATCGACTGGGTGGCGTGCCTGACTTCGCCTGCATCGGCAACGACGCTCTCTTCTACTGTGGCCAGGGCTGTAGCGGTGTCTTCCATCATTGGTCCAAGTCCTTGATTCGAATGCCTCGCGCATGGAATGGACCAAGCTTGGCGCGGTTTGGTTAATCAAGCGCAATTCGGATCAGTGCAAATCCGATTGAAATCAGTTTTTCAAATAAATATTTGCTCCGCATGTATCATATATGAATTATGAATTACCAGATAATTCGACTACGCAATATCGCCGGGTTTCACTTCGCACACGAGGGCTCCACCGGCGACGAAGCGCTGGATGTTATCGAGGAACAGCGCATCCCAGCGCGCCCGGCTGCCGCTGCCGGCAAAGGACGTATGGCCCGTGACGCGCACGCCCTTGTGCGACCACAGCGGATTGCCTGGTGGAAGCGGCTCTTCGTGGAAGACATCGAGAATGGCTGTTGCAAGCCGTCCGGCGTCGAGCGCCGCGATCAAGGCAGCATCATCGACGAGGCCGCCACGGGCGATGTTGACGAGAATGGCGCCGGGCTTGAGTGCTGAAAAGAAGCTGCTGCCGGCCATGCCTTTCGTCTCTGAATTGAGCGGACAGGCGAGCACCACGATGTCGGCCGAGCCCAGGAAGGCTTGAAGATCGGCCGAAGTTCCCATGCGGTCCACGTGCGGTGAAGCGGCGGGTGTGCGGCGAATGACATCGACTGCGGCCTCGAAACCCTTCACGCGCTGCGCGATGGCCTGGCCGATGGGCCCGAAGCCCACGATCAGCCAGCGGGTCTGCGAGATCTCGCGGAACGGCGTGACGGTCCACTCCTTCTTGCGCTGCATCTCGCGCTGCGCCTCGATCGGCTGCAGCACGGCGAGAACCTGCGCCAGCGTGTATTCAGCAATGGCGACGCCCTGCGCGCTGCTGTTGCAGATGCGCGTGCCCTTGGCCGAAAGCTTCTTGTAGAAGGGGTTGTCGAGGCCGGCGTTGAACGTCTGCAATACCTTGATCGAGCGCGTGGCGAGACACAGCTCGAAAGCGCCCTCGCGGAAGTTGTCCGCGTTGAGGTGCGACGACAGCCACATGTAGTCGACGTCCATCTCGCCGGGCGCCACCTTGCGGCCATCGACGCTGTAGCGGCC
>JBDHTJ010000270.1:0-4433 GCA_039808585.1 Hyphomicrobiaceae bacterium
TCGCGGTGACGATCGAGTTGATCACGCCGATCGCGATGGAGGAGAAGCTTCGCTTCGCCATCCGCGAGGGCGGCCGCACCGTCGGCGCCGGCGTCGTCACGGCGATCATCGAGTAAGAAGGCCTTTGGCGGCGCCTGGAAAGGTGCCGCCCAGGCGTTGAAAGGCTTGAAAAAACAACGCGATTCGAGGTCGCCCTGCGGCCTCGGAGCTTTTCCGGTGGTTTGTCAAGAAAAAACTATGACAAGCCACCCGAACTAGGCTATGTAGTCGCTCCCGCGCGGCGGCCCATTGGCTCGATCAGGCTTTTAGGGGTGTAGCTCAATTGGTAGAGCGTCGGTCTCCAAAACCGAAGGTCGGGGGTTCGAGACCCTCCGCCCCTGCCATTCATTGCTTTGCCGGGCGCTAGCGGCAGGCAGCTACGGACGGCGGACGGAAAGTACAAGCGGGAAGGACGGTCGGTCGCTGGTGGATCGGTCGTCGGGAATGCAAAAGAACAAATGCCAGGACGCAACTCCAGCCGTGTGAAAACGGCGGATCAGGATCGTGAGCTTCATTGTGAAGAACCCCATCCACTTCGTCGAAGAGGTGCGCCAGGAAGTATCGAAGGTGACGTGGCCGACCTTCAAGGAGGTCTGGGTCACGACCGTGATGGTGCTCATCATGGTCGCCGCTACCTCGATATTCTTCCTGCTGGCGGACACCATCATCGCCTGGGGCGTGCAAGCAGTGCTGCAGTTGGGTCGGTAAGTCGGTTTCGGCAGTGGCGATCTGTGATGGCGTTGGGCTGAGAGCTTAAGAGACGGAAGAATGGCCAAGCGTTGGTACATCGTTCACGCCTACTCGAACTTCGAGAGGAAGGTGGCGGAGGCCATCAAGGATCGCGCCAAGGCCGCGGGCCTCGAGCACCTCTTTGATGAAGTGCTGGTGCCGACCGAAGAGGTCATGGAAGTGCGCCGTGGCCGCAAGGTGCAGGCCGAGCGCAAGTTCTTCCCCGGCTATGTGCTGGTCAAGATGGAGATGACGGACGCGGCGTTCCTGCTGATCAAGAACACGCCGAAGGTCACGGGCTTCCTGGGCTCCGACAACAAGGCCATCCCGATCAGCGAGGACGAGGCCATGCGCATCCTTCACCAGGTGAAGGAAGGCGTGGAGCGGCCCAAGCCCATGGTCACCTTCGAGATCGGCGAGCAGGTGCGCGTGGCCGATGGGCCCTTCGCCTCCTTCTCCGGTCATGTCGAAGAGGTGGACGAGCAGCGCGCCCGCCTCAAAGTGGCAGTTTCGATCTTCGGGCGTCCCACGCCCGTGGAGCTGGAGTTTGGTCAGGTCGAGAAAGTCGCCTGACATACGACAGCTGAGTGGACGTGAGTTCTCGTTAACACCAGGACCCTCAACAGTCCTGGGAGAGCAAAGGCAGATGAAGAATGGCTAAGAAAATCGAAGGCTATATCAGCCTGCAAGTGCCGGCTGGCAAAGCCAATCCGTCACCCCCCATCGGCCCCGCGCTCGGTCAGCGCGGCGTTGCCATCATGGAGTTCTGCAAGCAGTTCAATGCCAAGACGAAGGATCTGGAGGAGGGTGCGCCCATCCCCGTGAAGATCACGGTCTATTCCGACCGTTCCTTCACGTTCGAGATGCGCACGCCGCCCGCCTCCCATCTTCTCAAGAAGGCGGCGAAGATCAACGGCGGCTCCAAGGAGCCTGGCCGCGCCAGCGCCGGCACCATCACAATGGCGCAGGTGCGCGAGGTCGCCAAGGTCAAGATGAAGGATATGAACACCGACGACGTGGAGGCTGCTGCGCGCACCCTCGCCGGCTCGGCCCGCTCCATGGGCCTGCAGGTCGTAGAGTAAGGGGGCACACATGGTACACGTTGGAAAACGACTGAAGTCTGCGCGCGAGGGCGTCAACCGCGAGCAGTTCTATCCGCTGGATGAAGCCGTGAAGACGGTCAAGTCGCGCGCCAAGGCGAAGTTCGACGAGACCATCGAGATCTCGATGAACCTGGGCGTCGACCCCAAGCACGCGGACCAGATGGTGCGCGGCGTCTGCAATCTGCCGAACGGCTCGGGTCGCACGCAGCGCGTCGCGGTGTTCGCGCGTGGTGCAAAGGCCGAGGAAGCCAAGGCCGCTGGTGCCGACGTTGTTGGTGCCGAGGATCTGGTTGAGCAGGTGTCGAAGGGCGTCATCAATTTCGACCGCTGCATCGCCACGCCCGACCTGATGGGCCTCGTCGGCCGCCTGGGCAAGGTGCTGGGCCCTCGCGGCCTGATGCCGAACCCGCGCGTCGGCACCGTCACGATGGACGTCAAGGGCGCCGTCGCCGGCGCCAAGGGCGGCGCGGTCGAATTCCGCGTCGAGAAGGCGGGCATTGTCCAGGCCGGCGTCGGCAAGGCGAGCTTCACGGAGAAGGCGCTGGTCGAGAACATCAAGGCGTTCGTCGACGCCGTCGTGAAGGCGAAGCCCGCCGGCTCGAAGGGGACCTACGTCAAGAAGATCTCGGTGAGCTCCACCCAGGGCGTCGGCGTCAAGGTCGATGCATCGAGCGTCAGCCAGGCGGCCACCATCTAGGTGGTCAACCCGTGTGGCGCACATGCGCCGCACGGCCATGAATTTCCAATCCGGGCCGATGAGGTCCGGACGGGCGGCAGGCCCAGAGGCACCACACCTGTGGCTGCCATCTGAGTGTGCCGCTCGAACCTGTCCGAGATTGCCGGTGCCGGAGCCATCTGGCTTAAGCCCCACCTGTTCGGGGGCCTGCATGAGACGGGAGACGGATCGAAGCATCATGCCAGTGCTTCGGGTTCAACTCTTGGGTCTGCACCAACGCGCCTCCAGGCGCGAGGGGAAGGATGGGTTCTCTGAAGCGTCGCAAGCATCGCTGGCCCGCGCCTTCGAAGCCTGCGGCAGGTGCAACCCGCGGTAGATCCCTCCGTTCGGCAGACGGTCGGGCCCGCAACACGGAGTGAGCAATGGATAGAGCGGCCAAATCCGCCCTCGTCAATGAGCTCAATATCGCCTGGAAAGACACAGGCGTGATGGTCGTGGCCCACTACAAGGGCATGACTGTCGCCGAGATGACCGAGTTCCGTCGCCGCATCAAGGAAGCGGGCGGCTCGGTGAAAGTGGCCAAGAACAAGCTGGCCGCGCTCGCACTGAAGGACACGAAGTCCGCCGGCATGTCCGACCTCCTCAAGGGGCAGACCTGCATCGCGTACTCCAATGATCCCGTCAGTGCTGCGCGCGTGTCCGTCAAGTACGCCAAGGACAACGAGAAGCTCGTGATCCTCGGTGGCGCGATGGGCAACACCTTGATGGACGTCAACGGTGTGAAGGCTCTGGCCGAGCTTCCCTCGCTCGATGAGCTCAGGGCAAAGCTCGTTGGTCTCCTGCAGGCGCCCGCGACCAAGATCGCGCGCATCCTCAAGGAGCCCGGTGGCCAGCTGGCACGTGTCATTCAGGCAAAGAGCGCCAAGGCCGAATAGGCCTGGACGACGAGATGAGACTTTGAACCGGGCCTTCGTGAACTGAAAGACGAAGCGCCCATGTGAAACGAACCGATCGTCCAAGGTCCGAGGACCGCGGACGTAAAGACCTGAAGGAAGTAATATCATGGCTGATCTTGCAAAGATCGTGGAAGACCTCTCGAAGCTGACCGTTCTCGAGGCCGCCGAGCTCTCCAAGATGCTCGAGGAGAAGTGGGGCGTGTCGGCTGCCGCTGCTGTGGCCGTCGCGGCTCCTGCTGGCGCCGCCGCCGCTGCGGCTCCTGTCGAGGAGAAGACCGAGTTCACCATCGTTCTGAAGTCGGGCGGTGACAAGAAGATCAACGTGATCAAGGAAGTTCGCGCGATCACCGGTCTCGGCCTCAAGGAAGCCAAGGACCTCGTCGAGGCCGGTGGCAAGACCGTCAAGGAAGGCGTCACGAAGGACGAGGCTGCCAAGATCAAGAAGCAGCTCGAGGACCAGGGCGCGACCGTCGAGATCAAGTAAGCCGCCGCCCTTTCAGAGGGTTGCGACTGCCAGAAGAAAGGCGGGAAGGGCTGAAAATGCCCTTTCCGCTCGATTTGTAAGGGATTTTTCCGGGGTCCCCCACCCCCGTGAGCACGAGAGAAGCCTTCGCGCGGGAAGGCTTGAGGAGCGGAAATGGCTGAGACCTACAACGGCCGCAGGCGCATCAGGAAGCAATTCGGCAAGCTGGGCGAAGTCGCTCAGATGCCCAACCTCATCGAGGTGCAGAAAAGCTCCTACGATGACTTTTTGATGGTGAAGGAACCGCCCGGCGGTCGTGCCGACACCGGTCTGCAGTCGGTCTTCCGGTCGGTGTTCCCGATCTCGGATTTCTCCGGCCGCGCCACCCTCGAGTTCGTGCGCTACGAATTCGAGCCGCCCAAGTATGACGTCGACGAGTGCCAGCAGCGCGACATGACGTTCGCCGC
>JBDHTJ010000271.1:0-4349 GCA_039808585.1 Hyphomicrobiaceae bacterium
CGAGCTTTACGAAAAGCCGGCCAACCTTTTCGTGGCGAGTTTTCTCGGCACCGCCAACATCATCCCGGGGCGTGTCGTTGGCTGTGGCGCGTATCACTCTTTCGAGGCCGAAGGCGGCGCTCGGTTTCCTCTGCCACCCGATAGCCCGGCGGCAGGAGTTCATCTTGTCGTGCGGCCGCAGCACGTCACACTCGAGCGCAACAGCGCAATGGCTGAGGGTTTAGTGTCCGGGACCATCCGAGAACGTGAGTTTCTCGGCGCTATCGTGCGGTACACTGTCAGCACTGCTGCGGGTGCGATCGTCTCAGACCAATCGTTCTTGAGCAGCGAGCGGTTGCTTACTGTCGGAGATGCCGTGGCCGTGTCGGTCGCTGTTGACCACGCGTGCCTGCTCACCCGGTAAGCATGTCCTTCAGGATGCTGGCAGAGAGAGATTCGGTCTAACCGGCGTCCGCTGCCGTTCGCTGACAGAGAGCATCCACTACAAACAGAGACGTGTTGGCAAGTCTGCTCGCCGTCATGCGCTCGTTCTCGCCACAAACGGGAACACGGTTGCGGCTTCCCGAATGGTGGTTTGGCAATGACGACCGCCCAGGCAGGCGCCGATTTGCCCGCTTACTTGGCGCATTGCTGCCTAGAGCGACAGCATGGCGCACACAAAGGCTGGACAGGCAGTCTGCTGCCGCGCCAAGCTGCGTGCCGATAGGTAGACCCTGGAGGGACACGTGAGCCTGAAGAACACAGCCGCATTGGCGCTTTGCATGGGGTTGATGACGATGCCTGCCGTCGCGCAGGACGCCCCTAAGCTCAAAGTGATGGGCATGCCGCTCGCGACCGGCAATATTCAGAAGAACCGGGAGCAGCCGTTCTTCGAGAAGTTGAAGGAAACGACCGGCATCGAGGCGGACTACAAGGTCCTCGACCAGACGGGGATCAAGGAATTCGAACAGCTTCGCATCGGCAAGTCGGGCCTCTTCGACATCATTGGGCTGCGGTTGGGGCAGGTGTCGCGCGATGAACCGACTATCCTCGGCCTCGATCTCGTCGGGCTCAATACCAACTACGATACCGCGAAGAAGGTCGTGACGGCCTATCAAGGCGCGGTCGGCGACCGGCTCGAGAAGCAGTTCGGCATGAAGCTCCTCGGGGTCTGGCCGTTCGGACCTCAGCTCATCTTCTGCAAGCCCGCGATTGCTGGATTGTCGGATCTCAAGGGTAAAAAGGTTCGAATCCTCGATGGTGTCATGGCCAAGGTCGTCGAAAAAATCGGCGGCACGCCAGTGACCATGGCATTTGGCGAAGTCAGCCAGGGTCTTTCGCTCGGCACCATCGACTGCGCGGTGACTGGACCGAGTTCCGCCAACTCGGCCGGGTGGCCGGAGAGCGCGACGCACGTTTATCCGCTGGCACTTCAAGTCGCCGTGCAGGGCTACGCCATTACGCTCGGAGCTTGGAACAAGTTGTCACCGGAACAGCAGGGGAAGCTCAAAGCCGCTATCGAAAAACTGACGGAAGATATCTGGGCTTACTCCAAGGAACTCTGGGATGACGGCATGCGCTGCAATGCCGGCCAAGATCCCTGCACGACAGGTAAGAAGTTCAGCCTGAAGACGGCGGCAGTGAAGCCCGAGGATGTGGAGTTCGTGAAGCAGGCAGTGGCGGAGATCGCGTTCCCCGCGTGGGCCGAAGCCTGCGACAAAGTCAATCCAGGTTGCTCTGCTGCTTGGAAGTCTTCTGTCGGGCCGATCATCGGCATGAAGTGAACGTGGAATTGCAGAGTACCTTGGTCGGCGCCCTGCAGGCTCGCAGGGAAACGGGGGACTGGTCATGCAACGCCTGGATCGCATCCTGGCGATGATCTTCGGATTCGGATTGCTTGCGCTTGCGCTGGCCGTTGCCGTCGAAACGATCATGCGCAAGGTTTTCAACAGATCGCTGCAAGGCGTGGACGAACTCGGCGGTTACATTCTCGCCGTCACGGCGGCGCTGTCGTTCGCAATCGCGTTGCATGCACGGACTCATATCCGCATCGATCTCGTCCATGATTATCTGCCGCGCGTTGTGCGGGCGTTCTTGAATACACTTGCGACCGTCTCGATCGCAGCGTGTGCAATCGCTGCGCTCTACATGGCGTGGGTGGCATTGACGGATACGATCCAGTTCAATGCAACGGCACAAACGCCGTGGGCAACACCGTTGAAGATCCCTCAGTCCGTGTGGGTTCTGTCGCTCCTCGTGTTCGCGATCGTCGCAGTTGTGGAGGCGGTTAAGGTTCTGTCGCTCTTGCTCAGCGGGCGAGTGTCCGAACTAGACAGACTCCACGGACCCCGCGGCACGAAGGAGGAGTTGGACGAAGAACTGGCCGATCTCAAAGCCCGAAGCGGCGCTGCTAAGGAGACGGCGTCATGAGTCTCGTCGCCGTCGGTGTTGTCTCGTTCCTGGTCATGATCGGGCTTATGCTGCTTGGCATGCCGATCGCTGCTGTCATGCTTTTGCTCGGCCTTGTTGGAGGCATGAGCGCCTACGGGTTCGCGTTCTTCTCATCCTCCGCCTCTATCGCCTGGGGCGTGATGAGCGAGAACAACCTGACCGCAATCCCACTGTTTGTTCTTCTCGGCGAATTCCTGTTGCGATCCGGTATGGCCGATCGGATGTACACCATCTTCGCGGCTTGGCTCGGGCGATTGCCCGGCGGACTCCTGCACACCAATATCGGCTGCTGTGCGCTGTTCGCTGCGACGTCAGGCTCCTCGGTTGCCACCGCGGCGACCATCGGCACCGTTGCGCTGCCGTCGCTTCGCAAGAACGGCTACCCCATGCCGGCCTCGCTCGGGTCGCTGGCGGCCGGCGGAACGCTCGGCATAATGATCCCACCGTCGATCAATTTCATCATCTACGGTTCGATGACGAATACCTCAGTTGGCAAGCTCTTCATCGCCGGCTTCATTCCAGGCTTGGCACTTGCTGGCCTATTCATGGTGTGGATCTACGTATCGAGCCTTTGCAGCTCGGAGCAGATGGCCGTCATCGATGTGCCTTGGGCTGAGCGCATCCGGCTGCTGCGCTACTTGTTCGAGCCTCTCGTCGTGTTCGGGATCGTGATGGGTACGCTTTACGCGGGCATTGCGACCGCCACGGAGAGCGCCGCTCTGGGCCTGGTGGTCGCCTTCGTTTTCGTTGTCGTGCAGGGCAAACTCAGCCTTGCGCTTCTTGAGAATTGCTTCGTGTCGAGCGCGAAGACGACGGGAATGATTCTGCTGATCGTCCTCGGTGCGTTCGTTCTTAACCTCGCCCTCAGCCTGACCGGCATTGGTGAGGCGTTGACAAAGTGGGTCACCGGTTTTGGGCTCGGTCGCGTGCAATTGCTGATGCTGCTGATCCTGTTCTATCTCGTGCTCGGCATGTTCATGGACACGCTGTCCATGATGGTTGCGACCATCCCACTGGCCTTTCCCGTCGTCAGTTCCGTCGGTGTGGATCCGATATGGTTCGGTGTTTTTATCGTGCTGATGTGCGAACTGGGGCTCATCACGCCGCCGGTCGGGATGAATCTTTTCGTCGTGCAGGGTATTCGCCCAGACAGCGGCCCGGTCGCCGACGTCATCCGCGGAGCCTTGCCGTATGCCGTCATCATGATCCTGTTCGCCCTATTGCTGATTGCCTTCCCGTCGATCGCCACATGGCTTCCGACGTACATGCGCGGATGATTGGATATGGGGCAATCACTTAAGCCGATCAGGATCGGCGTGGATATCGGCGGCACCTTCACGGACCTGCAGATCTACGATGCGCGGTCCAAGCGCGTGTCGGCCCATAAGTTGCCGACGACCCCGGAAGACCCCTCGATCGCGTTGGTCGAAGGAATCAAGGCGGCGGGACAGCGCTTCGGCTTCACGCTCGATGATGTCGGCTATGTGCTGCACGGGACCACCATCGCAACCAACGCTGTACTGGAACGCAAGCTGCCGACGGCTGCTCTGGTGACGACGTCCGGTTTCGAAGATGTGCTCGAGATTGGTCGGCACAACCGCCGCGATGTCTATTCGGTCTGGCCGCGGCCGGCGCCATCGCTCATTCCGCGCCATCTGCGGTTTGGACTCCGCGAACGTATGACTGCGCGCGGTATTGCTGAGACGGTGCCGGCGGAGCAGGACATTGCTGGCGTTGTCGCCAAGCTGCGTGAGCACCGTATCAGCAGCGTCGCCATCTGTTTCCTGCATTCCTACGCCAACGCCGCGCACGAGCAGCTCATGGCAGACGCCATTCGGAGTGCGCTGCCGGATCTTGCCGTGTCGTGCTCGTCGGACGTCAGCCCGGAAATTCGCGAGTACGAGCGGACGAGCACCACG
>JBDHTJ010000272.1:0-4335 GCA_039808585.1 Hyphomicrobiaceae bacterium
TCAAGCCGAGGCGGGCGCGCTGGCGGAGGAACCGGCACCTGGTCCCTTCTTGCCCCGCCCGCCGAGCCCTGCAAGCTCCTTCAGGCGCTCCTGCGTCTCGGGGTTCACCATGCCGGCCGATATGATGATCTTGGCCGCATCCTCCACGCTCATCTTCACCGGTATCACCGCCTTGCGCGGCACGAAGCAGACGAAACCCGAAGGCGGCAGCATGCCCGTGGGCATGAAAACGCTGACGAGATCCTCGTCCGGGATCTCGGCCGCGATCTCCCGGGCAGCGTCGCCCGTGACGAACACGATCGACCACAGGCCCTTCGAGGGGAACTCCAACAGCGCCACCTTCTGGAAACTCTGTCCGGAGGCCGAGGACGAGGCGATGACCGATTCGAAGATCTGCTTCAGGCCCTGATAGACATTGCGCACGATGGGCATGCGGCCCAGCATCATCTCGCCAGCGCTGATCAGCGACCGGCCGAGCAGGTTGGCGGCAAGTGCGCCGATGATGGTCAAGCCGATCAGCGAGAACACGAGGCCCAGGCCCGGAATGGCGAAGGGCAGGTAGGTCTCGGGATTGTAGGCGCGGGGGATGTAGGGCTTTACCCAGACATCGACGATGTTGATAAAGTACCAGGCGATGTAGAGCGTGATCGTCACCGGCCCGACGACGACAAGGCCGGTCAGGAAATAGTTGCGCAGTCGCGTGCCGGTATGCTGCGGCTCGGGATGCGTCTCCAGGGCGAGCTTTGCAAGCTCGGCCTTGAGGTCCGCCGTGCCGACTTCGGCGCGCGCGGCCTCAGATGGAATAGCGGGTTCTGCCGCTTTGCCGCCCCTGTTCTTCACGTCCGACCGCCTCGCCCCGCCCCGCCGGCCTCCGGCTGGCTGAAAAGAGAATGCATCTTTTCAGCATCTTATGTCGACTCGCCCACGCTGATGAAGCCCAGCCTTCGACGCATGCCCCAAGGCGAAGGAAGACACCTCGAAAAATCTTTGAAATCAACGTTCGGAGAGAGAGGGTATGGCGTCAGTCGCAACCCCTCCCGCTGATGTGCCCCGAGAAACCAGGTGGAGCGGGGACAAAGATCTTCACACCCATCATCTCCCGCCAGCCGCAGTCGTCCCCCTCCCCCTGGTGGGAAGGGGACAGGGGCGGGGGGAACCCCGGCGGTCGTGAAATGGAAAACGCGTGGCGGCTATTGCGTCACAACGAGGCAGTCGAGGCCCGAGCCCTTGAGGCGGCCGCAGACCGCCTGGCCATCGGCGGCACTCGCATAGGGCCCGACCCGCACGCGATACATCGCGCCGAAGTTTCCGACCACCGTTTGGTCGACGACGGGCTCGCGTGCCTCGAAAACCGGAGCAAGCTCGCGGCGCGCCCGAGACAGGATCGAATCGACCTCTGCCTGCGTGCGCACGAGGCCGAGCTGAACGCGGTACTTGCCCTCGGGCCGTGCAGCGACCGGAGCGGCCACCGGCTGCGGCGCCGATGCAGTTGGCGGGGTGGACGCAGTGGGCGCCATGGCAACGGTCGTGGGGCGCACCTCGGTGCTCGCCGACCAGCTTGAAACCGTTGGCGCTGGAGGCGGCGCGGCAACGACGACGGGCGCCGGCTTGGCCGGGCTGGACGGAGCCCCACCGAACAAGCTGCCGAAGATCCCGCTGGAGGAGGTGGCAGCGGGTGCCTGCGCGGCAGGGGCGGGCGGCGGTGCGGCGGGCGTCGACGTCTGGTTCGAGCCGAACAGGCTTCCGAAGGGGTTCCACCCCGGGCTCGAGGCATTTGGGCTCGATGCATTGGAGCCGGTGGTGACGGGGGACGTGCTGGCCGACGCCACGCTCTGCCCAGGCTCGGCGAGACCCGCGTCGGCATAGGCGCCCGAGCGCTGCTTCAACGCCTCGGCGCGCTCCTTTTCGCCGAGGCCGCCCTTCAGCCACAGCGCCTGCGTCAGGTCCGCGATCGCCTGCGCCGGCTTTTGCAACTGACGATGGGCCATGCCGCGGTAAAGGAGGGCGCGCGCCATCAGGCCAGGCGGCAAATTGCCTGCCGAGAGAATGCTTGTGAGGGATTGCTGTGCGGCGTCCGCCTTGCCGCCTTCGATCAGCTTCAGAGCCGCCTCTATCGACTTCTGCGCTTCGGCGGGGTCCTGCTTCTTCTTCTGCTGAGCTTCGCCCTGGCCTTCGCCATCGTCGGCAGCAGGCTTTTTGGCAGCCGCTTTCTTCTTGGTGACGGTCTGCGCAGCAGCTTCGCCAATGGCAACAGGTGCCGCGGCAATCGCAGAAGCGATTGCGGCCGCAAGAACCAGCCTCAGCCAGTCGCGTGCCATTGTCAGTTTCCCCATAAGGTTTTGATACGCAAAACCCTCCCCGTGGCGAAATTATGCCGGCGACGCGAAGTTCGCAAACGAAGTCTGCGATATGGGTTGATTCGTCCCCGCCTATTCCACCGTCACCGACTTTGCGAGGTTGCGCGGCTGATCCACGTCGGTGCCCATGAAGGTCGCCGTATGGTAGGCGAGCAGTTGCACCGGCACCGCATACATCAGCGGATTGGTAAATGCGTGGCCCTTCGGCATGGCGATGTGCGCCTGGAGCGCGCAGCCGGCGGCATCCGCTGCCGTGTCCGATACGAGGATGATCTGCCCGCCGCGGGCGGCCACCTCCTGCATGTTCGAGACGGTCTTCTCGAATAGATGGTCGTTTGGCGCCACCACGATCACCGGCATGTTCTCGTCGATGAGCGCGATGGGACCGTGCTTTAGCTCGCCCGCCGCATACCCCTCGGCGTGGATGTAGGAGATTTCCTTCAGTTTCAGCGCGCCTTCCAGCGCCAGCGGGTAGCTCACGCCACGGCCGAGATAGAGCACGTCCTTGGCCTTCGACAGATCGTGCGCCAGTGCCTCGTACTGCGCCTGGTTGTTGAGGAGCGTCGAGATGTGTCGCGGGATCTCGGCCAGCGCCTGCACCAGCTCCTTCTCCTCCGCCACCGATATGCTGCCGCGTGCGCGCGCCAGCCCGATGGCGAGGATAGCGAGCACCGAGAGCTGGCACGTGAAGGCCTTGGTGGAGGCGACGCCGATCTCGGGCCCAGCCAGCGTCGGCAGCACGACATCCGATTCGCGCGCGATGGTGCTGGTGCGCACGTTGACGATGGAGGCGATGCGCTGGCCCTGGCTCTTGCAATAGCGCAGCGTCGCCAGCGTATCCGCCGTCTCGCCCGACTGCGAGATGAACAGCGCCAGCCCGCCCTTCTGCAGCGGCGGCTCGCGATAGCGGAACTCGGAAGCGATATCGATCTCGACAGGAATGCGCGCGTAGCGCTCGATCCAGTAGCGCCCGACGAGGCCCGCATAGTAGGCCGTGCCGCACGCCGAGATCGAGATCTGCGAAATGTGCGCGGGGTTGAGGCCGAGATCGGGCAGCACCACGCGGCCGTCGACGAAGTCCACATAGTTCGCAAGCGTGCGGCTGATCACTTCCGGCTGCTCGAAGATCTCCTTCGCCATGAAGTGCTTGTGATTGCCCTTGTCGATCAGCATGGAGCCGGCGCTGGTGCGCACGCGGGCACGTTTCACCTCGTGCCCGGCCTTGTCGTAGATGGTGGCGCCGGCGCGGGTGAGCACCGCCCAGTCGCCTTCGTCCAGATAGGTGATCTCGCTGGTGAAGGGGGCGAGCGCGATGGCGTCGGAGCCCAGGTACATCTCGCCCTTGCCGTGGCCGATGGCGAGCGGACTGCCCTGTCGCGCGGCGATCATGAGGTCGTCGTGGCCCGCGAAGATGATGGCAAGCGCAAAGGCGCCCTTCAATTGCCCCAGCGCCTTCTTCGTCGCCGCCACAGGATCGAGCCCGTCGTGCAGCGCATCCGTGATGAGATGCACCACGACTTCCGTGTCGGTCTCGGTCTCGAAGCGGTGGCCGCGCGCGGAGAGCGTGCGGCGCAACTCGGCGAAGTTCTCGATGATGCCGTTATGGACGACCGAAACGCCCTTGCTCATGTGCGGATGGGCGTTGTTCTCCGTCGGCCGGCCGTGCGTGGCCCAGCGCGTATGACCGATGCCGGTATGCCCCTGCAGGGGCTCGCGGGCCAGGCGCTGTTCCAGGTTGCGCAATTTGCCCTCGGCACGGCGCCGCTCGAGGTGGCCGTTCTCGATGGTCGCGACACCGGCTGAATCGTAGCCGCGATACTCCAGCCGCCGCAGCGCGTCGACCAGGTCGTTCGCGACCGGCTTGGTGCCGAGAATGCCGACGATCCCACACATGCCTGATGCCTCTCGCCTGGCTCGCGGCCTCCGTCTCTGCGTTCGGCAGAGGGAAAAAGCTGCGAGCGACTTCGATCGAGCCTCT
>JBDHTJ010000273.1:0-4282 GCA_039808585.1 Hyphomicrobiaceae bacterium
ACCAGCAGGATGGGATCGGCGCCGGGCAGCGACTCGAGCGCGACCTGGGCGGCGAGTGCGATGGCGGGCGCCGTGTTGCGCCCCGCGGGCTCGAGCAGGATCGCGCGGGCCGCCACGCCCACCTGCCGCAGCTGCTCGGCCACCATGAAGCGGTGCGCCTCATTGCAGACGACGATCGGTTCGGCGGCGCCAGTGCCGGCGAGGCGGCCGACCGTGGCCTGCAGCATCGTCTGCTCCCCGACCAGGGGCAGCAGCTGCTTCGGGTAAAGCTCGCGGGACAGGGGCCACAGGCGCGTTCCGGCGCCGCCGGAGAGAATCACGGGAATCAGCACGGAAATCCTTGTCGATTCAGGGAATTTGGCGCCGCATGATACCGACTGGCAGCACCTGGAGATATTAGCTAATATTAGCTAATTATGAAAACCGTGAACGTACACGAGGCCAAGTCGACCCTGTCGCAGTTGCTTGCGGCAGTGGAACGCGGTGAAGAGGTGCTCATCGCCCGCGCTGGTCGCCCGGTAGCTCGCCTGACATCGCTCGATCAACCCGGTCGCGGGATGGCATTCGGGACATTGAAGGGACTCATCTCGCATATGGCGGAGGATTTCGACGCCCCGCTGACGGTCGAGGAGTGGCCAATTGAATCGTCTGTCGAGCCATGAAACTGCTGCTGGACACCCATGTCCTGCTCTGGGCACTCGATGACAGCCCACGCCTCAGCGCCGCCGCGCGTGAACTGCTGCAGGACGCACGAAACGATCTGCTGGTCAGCGCGGCAAGCTTCTGGGAGCTCGCGATCAAGATGCGCCTCGGGAAGATTGCCCTTCGCTTCCCGCTCCAGGAAGTGGAGCAACACGCCCTCGCACAGGGCTGCCGCCCTCTCGAAATCACGATACGACACACGCTCGCCGTGGCAGATATCGAGTGCGCTTCGACCGACCCATTCGATCGATTGCTGCTGGCGCAATGCGAGGTCGAAACACTGCGACTCGTCACGGCCGATACAGGCCTGCGCGGCGCCGGCAGCGTGCTGTCCGTCTAGCTCTGGCCCCGCCCCACCGCGTAATAGCTGAAACCGAAGCGTTTCAGCAGCTGCGGGTCGTAGAGGTTGCGGCCGTCGAAGATGGCCGGCTGCTTGAGATTCGCCTTCAAGCGATCGAAGTCCGGGCTGCGGAACTCCTGCCACTCGGTGGCGATCACGAGCGCGTCGGCGCCCTCGGTCGCCTCGTAGGCCGAGGCGCAGATCGCCAGGTCCCCGCGCGGCCCGAACACGCGCCGCGCCTCCTCGCTCGCCACCGGATCGTAGGCGCGCAGCGTCGCCCCCGCCGCCCACAGCTTCTCCATGATCGTGCGACTCGGCGCCTCGCGCATGTCATCGGTGTTCGGCTTGAAGGCGAGGCCCCAGAGCGCAAACGTGCGGCCCTTGAGGTCACCCTTGAAGTGCCGCTCGACCTTGCCGACGAGGAAGGCCTTCTGGCGCTCGTTCACGACCTCCACCGCCTCGAGCAGCGCCGGCTTGTGCCCGACCGCATTCGATGAGCGGATGAGCGCCTGTACATCCTTCGGGAAGCAGGAACCGCCGTAGCCCGTGCCGGGGTAGATGAAGCTGTAGCCGATGCGCGGGTCGGAACCGATGCCGACGCGTACCTTCTCGATATCCGCCCCGACCCGCTCGGCGATGTTCGCGAGCTCGTTCATGAAGCTGATCTTGGTCGCGAGCATCGCGTTCGCGGCGTACTTCGTCAGCTCCGCCGAGCGCAGGTCCATCACGATCAGGCGATCGTGGTTGCGCGTGAACGGCTCGTAGAGCGCGCGCATCAGCTCGCTGACGCGCGGATTGTCGGTGCCGACGATCACGCGGTCCGGCTTCATGAAATCGCCGATCGCAGCGCCCTCCTTCAGGAATTCCGGGTTCGAGACGATGTCGAACTCGGCGTGCGAACCGCGCCTCGCGAGCGTCTGCGCGATTTCCGCCTTGACCTTGTCCGCCGTGCCGACCGGCACGGTGGATTTGTCGATCACCACCCGGTACTCGGAAAGGTGCTCGCCGATCGTGCGGGCGACCGCAAGGACATACTTCAGGTCCGCCGAGCCGTCCTCGTCGGGCGGCGTACCGACGGCAATCAGCTGGAAGAGGCCATGCTTGACACCCTCGGCGGCGTCGGTGGTGAACCTGAGGCGCCCCGCCTCCGCGTTCTTCCTGATCAGCGCCTCGAGCCCCGGCTCGTGGATCGGGACTTCGCCTTTCTTAAGGCGCTCGATCTTCCCCGCGTCGACGTCGACGCACAGGACATCGTTGCCCGCGTCGGAGAGGCAGGCGCCCGTGACCAGGCCCACATAGCCGGAACCGAAGATCGTGACACGCATGGGGGCGGGAGATTAGCTGACTTTGGCGACCGCCACACCGTGATATTTCGCGAGACCTGCTTCGACACTGCCCAAAGGACTGTTCGAATGCCATCGGTGGTGCTCACGCTCTTGAATGCGTGGACTCATCGCCTCGGCATTGGCAAGAGTGCTACTCGAACGCGGGTGGAACAGGCCGGTCGAACCCTTCGCCAGGCGCCCGACGTGCACTAAATCGATGCGCGTGGAAATCCGCCACATTGCCCACCTGTTTCGCATGGACGAGTTCGGCCTTCCTCAGCCATACATGATCCTGCAAGGTCCCACCTGGACGATATTCGATGACACCCTTCATCAGGAGATCGCGCGCACGATCACAGTCGTTGCGATTGAGCGCATCCAGCATCTCGTCGATGATTCGCTGAACGTCCCGCCATGGCATGGAGTGTTCTATGGCCCGCATGATCATCGGGTGCTCCGTGCCCGTCACATTGCTACCAATCAGGAGCTCTTCGAATAACTTCTCGGCCGGCCGCAAGCCCGTGTACACAATGGTGATATCACCGTCCGCGTTATTTTCATCGCGCACGGTCAGGCCCATGAGGCGGACCATGCGACGCGCGAGATCATCTATTCGAACCGGCTTGCCCATGTCGAGGACGAACACGTCGCCACCTTTTCCCATTGCGCCCGCCTGGAGCACAAGCTGCGCCGCCTCCGGAATCGTCATGAAGTAGCGAATGACATCCTTATGCGTAACCGTAATTGGGCCGCCCAGGCGAATCTGCTCGCGAAACAGAGGCACGACAGAGCCGCTCGATTCGAGCACGTTGCCGAATCGAACCATGCAGAAACGGGTTGAGGTCGAGCGCTCCTGGATGCCCTGCAGGACGATCTCGGCGAAGCGCTTCGTCGCGCCCATCACATTCGTCGGATTAACGGCCTTGTCGGTAGAGATCAGAATGAACGTTTCGACATTGCACTCGAGTGCCGCCTCGGCCGCATGCCAGGTACTGAAGACATTGTTGTGAATACCCTGGATGACATTCTGCTCCACTATGGGCACGTGTTTGTAAGCTGCCGCGTGATAGATCGTCTGCACGCCGTAGGTCAGCAAGACCTCGCGAACGCGGTTGCGATGATGGGCATTGCCAAGTAGCGCAACCAGTTCGACATGCATGCCTTCGTTTTCGACGATGGCACGCAACTCCCGCTCGATGCTGTAGAGCGCCAGCTCTGACATTTCGAGCAATAGCAGTCGCACTGGTCCGAGCTGCAGGATCTGACGGCAGAGCTCCGAGCCGATTGATCCGCCCGCGCCCGTGACCATGACGACCTTGTGATGGATGCAGGCCGACAGCAGGGCCGGATTCGGCGGTACGGGGTCACGCCCCAGCAGATCGGCTGCATCGACGTCACGCAGATCCGACACTGTCGCGTTGCCATTCACGATGTCGCCAATATCGGGGACTGTCTGCACCTTTACGGGCAGCGGCTCTATCAGCTTCAGAATCTCCTGGCGGCGCTTTCGCGATTGCGACGGAAGCGCAATCAAAACCGTCGTCACAGCCGAGTCGTGAACCAACCTCTCAAGGCTCCTTGGACCATGGACCTTGATGCCGTTAACCAGGCTGCCGTAGAGGTTTGCATTGTCGTCTATGAATCCAACCGGATAGTAGCGCCTGCTCACAAGTAGAGTTGAAGCAAGCTGCGCGCCTGCAGCGCCCGCGCCATAGATGAGAACGCGCTCCGCATTCTCCGGTCGTGAATACATGAAGCTCCGGATCGCAAACCGCGAACCGCCGACATACAAAAGCGCAAACGCCCAATAGATGGCAAACACCTCGAACGGCATTTCGCCATGTATCAAGGATGCGTTTACGACAACCAGCAACAGGACTGACGTCGTCACTCCTGCGAGTACGGCACCCACAGC
>JBDHTJ010000274.1:0-4249 GCA_039808585.1 Hyphomicrobiaceae bacterium
TATCTTCGGCATGTCGGTATAGTTGAACACCTTCTCGTAGCGCTTGGTGAGTTTCGGCACCGGCACTGCGATGATCTTCTCGTCGCCGCCGCCGTCGTCCTCCATCAGCAGCACGCCGATGGGGCGCACGTTGATGTAGGAGCCCGGCACCAGCGGCCGCGTATTGGCCACGAGCACGTCGATGGGGTCGCCGTCTTCGGACAGCGTATGCGGCACGAAGCCGTAGTTGCCGGGATAGCGCATGGGTGTGTGCAGGAAGCGGTCGACGAACAGCGTGCCGGCCGCCTTGTCCATCTCGTACTTGATGGGTTCGCCACCGATCTGCACCTCGATGATGACGTTGATGTCCTCGGGCGGGTTCTTGCCGACGGGGATGGCATCGATACGCATGGGGCTCTCGCTGTCGTTCCAAGGGGCCTTGTTGCGGCGCAATGTAGAGGGAAGGGGGGCTTCCCGCACGTGGGCCCCTTTGTCGCGCGGAGCCTGCACAACTCCAACCGGTTCGAGGCTGGAATTGCAATGCGCCTGCGGGCACCGTAACTGCACGTCATGTCCATCACGTCCAAACGCGCCATCCTCATTGCCGGGCCCACGGCCAGCGGCAAGTCGGGCCTTGCGCTCAGGATCGCGGTGCAGGTCGGCGGCACCATCATCAATGCCGACAGCATGCAGGTCTATCGCGAGCTTTCGATCATCACCGCCCGGCCGACCGAGGCCGAGATGGCAGAGGTGCCGCACCGCCTCTACGGTTTCCTGCCCGCCGCCGATGCCTATTCCGTGGGGCGATACGTGCTGGACGCGGCCGCCGCCATTGCGGCCGTGCAAGCGGAGGGCCGCGTGCCGATCGTGGTCGGTGGCACCGGCCTCTACTTCAAGGCGCTGCTCGAGGGCCTCTCGCCCATTCCGGCTATCGATCCCGCCGTTCGCGAGCGCTGGCGTGCCCGCGCCGAGGCGGAAGGCGCGCCGGCCTTGCATGCCCTTCTCGCCACCCAGGATCCCGAGGCCGCGTCCCGCCTGATGCCCAGCGACAAGCAGCGCATCGTGCGTGCTCTGGAAGTCGCCGAAAGCACCGGGCGGCCCCTCAGCGCCTGGCAGCGCCAGCCGGGCGAACCCGTTCTGCGCGCCGATGAGACGCTACGGCTTCTGGTCGTTGCCGAGCGGGAGGCGCTGATGCAACGCATCGACGCCCGCTTCGACGCCATGCTGGAGGCGGGCGTGCTGGAGGAGGTGCGGGCGTTCGCAGCGCTGGGGTTGTCCGAGGAACTCCCCGCCGTCCGCGCCCACGGCGTGCGGCCGCTGATGCGCTATCTGCGCGGCGAACTTTCCCTGGCGGAGGCCGTGGAGGGCTCAAAGGCCGAGACGCGGCAATACGCGAAAAGGCAGGTCACTTGGCATCGACGCAATATGATGTCGTGGAATGCGCTCGACACACAACAAATGGAAAGTTTTACGATCCATAACTTTGCGGATATTGATTGACGCTGGCTAGTGCTGACCTTATGGTGCGCCGCAAATAATGCCCCCCGCCGCGTTGGGGCAATGGAGCTTGGCCATGGCACAGAAAATGACCGGCGCCGAAATGGTGCTGAAGGCGCTCGCCGATCAGGGCGTGGAACATATTTTCGGCTACCCCGGCGGCGCCGTGTTGCCGATCTACGACGAGATCTTCCAGCAGGAGAAGGTGAAGCACATCCTGGTGCGCCAGGAGGGCGGCGCCGTGCACATGGCGGAGGGCTATGCCCGCTCCACCGGCAAGGTCGGCGTGGTTCTCGTCACCTCGGGCCCCGGCGCCACCAATGCCGTCACCGGCCTCACCGACGCTCTGATGGATTCCATTCCTGTCGTCTGCATCACCGGCCAGGTGCCCACGCACCTCATCGGCAACGACGCCTTTCAGGAGTGCGACACGGTCGGCATCACGCGGCCATGCACGAAGCACAACTGGCTGGTGAAGAACGTCGATGATCTGTCCCGCATCCTGCACGAGGCCTTCTACGTCGCCCGTACCGGCCGCCCTGGCCCCGTCGTCGTCGACATCCCCAAGGACGTGCAGTTCGCCACCGGCATCTACACCGGCCCCAAGGACGTCAAGCACAAGACCTACCAGCCGCGCGTGAAAGGCGACATGGCCGCCATCACGCACGCCGTCGAGCTCATGGGCAACGCCAAGCGCCCCGTGCTCTACACCGGCGGCGGCGTCATCAACTCGGGGCCGAAGGCCAGCCAGCTCCTGCGCGACCTCGTGCGCCTCACGGGCTTCCCCATCACCTCGACGCTGATGGGCCTCGGCGCCTTTCCGGCCTCGCAGAAGGAATGGCTCGGCATGCTCGGCATGCACGGCACCTACGAGGCCAACCTCGCCATGCACGACTGCGACGTGATGGTGTGCATCGGCGCCCGCTTCGACGACCGCATCACGGGCCGCCTCGATGCCTTCTCGCCGAAGTCGAAGAAGATCCACATCGACATCGATCCCTCGTCGATCAACAAGAACGTGCAGGTGGACGTGCCCATCATCGGCGACGTCGCCTACGTGCTGGAGGAGATGATCCGCGTCTGGAAGGCGAAGGCTGCCACCGTCGACAAGACGGCCCTCAAGGGCTGGTGGGCGCAGATCGACAAGTGGCGCGGCAAGAAGTGCCTCTCCTACAAGAAGCGCGACGACGTGATCATGCCGCAGTACGCCATCCAGCGGCTCTACGAGCTCACCAAGGACCGCGACACCTACATCACCACCGAGGTCGGCCAGCACCAGATGTGGGCGGCCCAGTATTTCCGCTTCGAGGGCCCCAACCGCTGGATGACGTCGGGCGGCCTCGGCACCATGGGCTATGGCCTGCCGGCAGCCATCGGCGTGCAGATGGCGCATCGCGACGCCACCGTCATCGACATCGCGGGCGATGCTTCCATCCTCATGAACATCCAGGAGATGTCCACCGCCGTGCAGTACCGCCTGCCGGTCAAGGTGTTCATCCTCAACAACCAGTACATGGGCATGGTGCGCCAGTGGCAGCAGCTGCTGCACGGCAACCGCATTTCGGAAAGCTATACCGAGGCACTGCCCGACTTTGTCAAACTGGCGGAGGCCTACGGCGGCATCGGCATGCGCTGCGACAAGGCAGACGAACTCGACGACGCCATCAAGGCCATGCTGGCTGCGCCCAACGACAAGCCGCTCATCTTCGATTGCCGCGTCGCCAACCTCGCCAACTGCTTCCCCATGATCCCCTCTGGCAAGGCCCACAACGAGATGCTGCTCGGCGAGGACGTGACGGACGAGGAGATCGGCAAGGCCATCGGCAAGGAAGGCAAGATGCTTGTTTAGATGCGCTCGGCGACACGCCTGCGGCGCGCCGGCCGCCGAGCGATGGACGCTGCGAAGTCGAGATGAGAATCGGGATTTACGTGGACCCCGACTACGGGGAGTGACGAAAGTGGAAGGCGCATTCCCCCCGACGCACGTCATGTCCGCGAAGGCGGGCATCCACGCAAGGCCATAATGGAATGCCGCCGGCTATTCTCGGCGGAAACGCGAAACGAAGACCTCAAGGAACGCCCCATGCCCGTCCGCGGCCAGTCACAATCGGCCTATTTCCTCGCCGAGCCCTCCAAGCTGGTGGAATCCCACACGTTGTCGGTCCTCGTCGACAACGAGCCGGGCGTGCTGGCGCGCGTCGTGGGCCTGTTCTCAGGCCGCGGCTACAACATCGAAAGCCTGACGGTGTCGGAGACGGAGCACGAGGCGCACCTCTCGCGCATCACCATCGTCACCAAGGGCACGCCGATGGTGATCGAACAGATCAAGCATCAGCTCGATCGCCTCGTGAACGTGCACCGCGTGATCGACCTCACGGTCGTAGGCGAGCCGCTGGAACGCGAACTGGCCTTGATCAAGGTTTCGGGCAAGGGCGAGAAGCGCATCGAGGCGCTGCGCCTCGCCGAGATCTTCGGCGCCGACGTCATCGATGCCTCGACCGAGCACTTCGTCTTCGAATTGACCGGCAGCACCTCGAAGATCGAGCAGTTCATCGCCATCATGCGCGAGCTTGGTCTGGTCGAGGTCGCCCGCACCGGTATCGCCGCCATGGCCCGCGGCTCCAAGGGCCTCTGACGCCCGCAATGCCGCGCCCCGCGTCAATCGCGGCGGCCAAGCAACCGACGTTGCGTCATGCCCACCTGGCGCGCCCGCGATCCGCGCGCCGTCGCTGGCGGCGTTCTCGTGTCACTCGGCGAAGGTGGCCATCCACGC
>JBDHTJ010000275.1:0-4215 GCA_039808585.1 Hyphomicrobiaceae bacterium
CGACGCCGCTTCCTGGCCACATCGGCCGCAGCCTCGGCGATGGTCGCTGCACCCTTCGTCCGCACGGCCAACGCCGCCGGCAAGGTCTCCATCGGTTTCTGGGACCACTGGGTCCCCGGCGGAAACGACACGCTGAAGAAACTCGTCGAGGAATGGGCTGAAAAGGAGAAGGTGGAAGCCTCGATCGACTTCATCACTTCGCAAAACAACAAGCTGGTGATCACGATCGCTGCCGAAGCTCAGGCAAAGGCGGGACACGACATCATCGCCCATCCGACCTGGTCACCTCAGGGTTACGATGACCAGCTCGAGCCCGTCGACGACATCATGAAGGACCTCATCAAGGAGCACGGGCAGGTCAACGCGACCGTGCAGTACCTTGGTTTCGTCGGCGGCAAATGGCTCGCGGTGCCGGCAACGTCAGGCAGCCAGATCAAGGGGCCGTGCTCGCGCATCGACCTGATGAAGTCTCTTGCGGGCATCGACGTGCAGGCGATGTACCCGGCCGGCAGTGCGCCGAAAGCCGATGATTGGACGCTCGATGCGTTTCTCAAGGCGGCAGAGGCCTGCCACAAAGGCGGTAAGCCCATCGGAATCGGCCTGGGGACCACGACTGACTCCGTCGACAGCGCCGGCGCCTTCTTCCACGCCTTTGGCGCTGAGCTGGTGAACGCCAAAGGCGACATCACCGTGAAATCGGAGAACGTGCGCAAGGCGCTCGACTACTGCAAGAAGCTGGCGACCTTCCTGCCGCCCGACGCGCCAGCCTGGGATGATGCGTCCAACAACAAATGGCTGGTCGCTGGCAACGGCGCCATGATCATGAACCCGCCGAGCGCATGGGCGGTCGCCAAGCGTGACGCGCCCAAGATCGCCGAGCAATGTTGGACGCACGGCTTCCCCAAGGGACCGAACGGGCGCTACGCACCGTTCCTCCCGTATTTCTGGGGCATCTGGAAGTTCAGCAAGAACAAGGAGGCCGCCAAGAGCCTGCTTCGCCATATGTCCACGCGGGCCTCAGCGGAGCGGATGGTGGCGTCCAGCGGTGGCTATGACCTTCCCTCGTTCGAGAAGCTCACCGACTTCAAGACCTGGGCCGAAGAAGGGCCGCCGAAGGGCACGCTCTACCACTACCCCAATCCGCACAACCATCAGACGCTCTCGATCGCGGCCGCACCTGCTCCGCCGAAGATCGCGTTCCAGATCTACAACCAGGGCGTCCAGACCAAGATGATCGTGCGTCATCTGCAAGGCGAGCCGATGGAGAAGACGCTCGCCTGGGCTGAGGCGGAATGCGAGGGTTTCCTGCGCACCTAGCCTTCAGCATCTCACACTTTGCCTTCCCGCGAGCGTTTCGCGGGAAGGTCCGCATCTGGAAAATAGGACCTAGAGAATGGTCGACGCCACGTTGCACACAACCTCATTGCCCTCATCAAAGGTAATCAGGAAGCGATCTGCCGTTGGCCGGGTTCTGGGGCGCAAGTCGAGCATCGCTTTCCTGATGGCGCTGCCTCTCATCGTTCTTATCGCCGTTCTCGTCGTCTATCCGGCCTTCTATTCCGTCTATCTCGCCACGCTCAACAAGGGCATGACGCGCTTCGTCGGCTTCGGGAACTTCCAGTTCCTTTTCAAGCGCGAAACATTCTGGATGGTCGTAGAGCAGTCGTGCATCTTCGCCATCACCGCCGTTCTCTTCAAAGCCATCATCGGCTTCTTCGTCGCCCATTTTGTGCACAATGTTCCCGACAAGGGGCAGCGCAAATGGCGCGGCATGCTGCTCGTCCCCTGGGTAATTCCCCCTGCCATGAGCACGCTTGCTTGGCTCTGGCTCTTCGATCCGAGCTATTCCGCCTTCAATTGGCTCTTCAACCTGGTCAATCTTCCGTCGATTCCCTGGACGGGCGACGCTTACTGGGCGCGTTTCTCCGTCATCCTCGTCAACGTCTGGATCGGCTCGCCCTTCTTCATGATCATGTATCTGGCCGCGCTGAAATCCGTGCCGGAGCAGCTCTATGAGGCCGCCGCCATCGACGGGGCCAACTGGTGGCAGCGCATGTGGTACGTGACGCTGCCGATGATGCGCAACATCATCGCCATCACGGCCCTCTTCTCGCTCATCGTCACGTTCGCCAACTTCGACATCGTGCAGATCCTCACGGCCGGCGGCCCCATCGACAAGACACACGTCTTCGCCACCTGGGCCTTCCGTGTCGGCATCGGAAGCGTGGACATCCCGCAGGGCGCGGCGGTCTCGCTGTTCATGGTCCCGATCCTGGCGATCGCGGCCATCGTTATCCTTCGTGACATCACCAAGCGCGGCAACGAGGCCTGATACGACATGACTGCAGCAACCGCCTCCGCCCCCGGCTCGGCACGCAAGCCCCGCTATGGCAGCATGAAGCGCGACCGCGAGTGGGCGCTGCGTTGGTCCTACTTCTTCCTCACCTTGTTCGTGATCTTCTTCCTGCTACCGCCCTTTTACATGCTGATCACCTCGCTGAAGACCAGCCAGGAGATATCGGCAGCCACGAACCCCTGGTGGGTGTTTCGTCCCACGCTCGACAACTACGTCGAGCTTCTGACCTCCCCCGTCTACCTCACGTTTTTCAAGAATTCGGCTCTTGTCTCGGTGTTCGTGGTCGTCATCACCATGCTCATCGCGGTGCCGGCAGCCTTTGCCCTTTCGCGCATGAAATTCTGGGGCTCGACGACGCTGGCCACCGGCGTCTTCCTCACCTACCTCATCCCGGACACGCTGCTGTTCCTTCCCCTGTTCAAGATGTTTGCAGTCTTTAACGACCTCACCGGCATCCAGCTCATCAACAAGTGGTACGTGCTGCTCATCGTCTACCCCACGCTCACGGTGCCCTTCTGCACCTGGATCATGATCGGCTACTTCGCCTCTATCCCGAAGGAACTCGACGAGGCAGCCCTCATCGATGGCGCCAGCTACTTCCAGACGCTGACGAAGATCTTCATCCCCGTGGCGCTGCCGGGCATCATCGCCGCCACCATCTTCGCCTTCACGGTGAGCTGGGCGCAGTTCCTCTACCCACTGGCCTTCACCACCTCCACGGACCAGCTCGTCCTGCCCGTCGGCATCATCACCACGCTCATCAAGGGCGACGTCTTCAACTGGGGGCAGATCATGACGGGTGCGCTGCTCGGCGCTGCACCCCCGCTCATCATCTATGCCTTCCTCATGGACTACTACATTGCGGGCCTGACGGCCGGCGCCACCAAGGGTTGATCTCACATGGCTGAAGTGAAGCTGCGCAAGGTCGTGAAGATGTACGACGATGTCGAGGCCGTGCGCGGCATCGACCTCGACATCGCCGACCACGAGTTCGTCGTGCTGGTGGGCCCCTCCGGCTGCGGCAAGTCCACCACGCTGCGCATGATCGCGGGCCTGGAGGATATCACCGGCGGCGAGATCCTGATCGGCGGCGACGTCGTCAACGACGTGCCCCCGAAAGACCGTGACATCGCCATGGTGTTCCAGAACTACGCGCTCTATCCGCACATGACGGTGGCGCAGAACATGTCGTTCGGCCTCCGCCTCAAGCGCTACCCGAAGGCCGAGATCGAGAAGCGCGTGCAGGAGGCGGCCCGCATCCTCGATATCGGCGAGCTTCTCGATCGCAAGCCCAAGGCACTTTCCGGCGGCCAGCGCCAGCGCGTCGCCATGGGCCGCGCCATCGTGCGCAATCCCAAGGTGTTCCTGTTCGACGAGCCCCTGTCCAACCTCGATGCCAAGCTGCGCGTGCAGATGCGCACCGAGATCAAGAAGGTGCACCTGCAGGTGCGGACCACCACGATCTACGTCACGCACGACCAGGTCGAGGCCATGACGCTCGCTGATCGTGTCGTGGTCATGAACAAGGGCATCATCGAGCAGGTCGGCTCCCCACAGGAGCTCTATCACAATCCCAAGACGCGCTTCGTCGCCGGCTTCATCGGCTCACCGGCCATGAACTTCATCCCTTGTCGCCTCGAGAACGGCGGCGACAACCTGAACATCCGCCTCAACGACGGCCTGATGTTCCCCGTGCCGCCGCAGCGCGCGGCCCACTACAAGGCGAATGCGCGCGACGGCAAGCTGCTGCTGGGCCTGCGGCCCGAGCACATCACGGAAGCCGGTCCGCATCTGGAGCCGGGCGAGATCCCGTTCGACGCCAACCTCGATGTCACCGAGCCCATGGGCATGGAGACGCT
>JBDHTJ010000276.1:0-4205 GCA_039808585.1 Hyphomicrobiaceae bacterium
CGATGCTACTGCTCCGGCGGCCCCCGGCATAGCCCTTACGCCACGACAGCCCACTTCCCGCTCACGTCGCTCGCGCCACAGGCCTGACCACGGCCCCAGGGCCGGCTGGCATTTGCGAAGACGAATGGCTGGGGGACTAGGATTCGAACCTAGACTAACGGAGTCAGAGTCCGCTGTTCTACCCTTAAACTATCCCCCAGCAGGGCCAGCTGCCGGTCGCGCAAATGCGCGAAGCGGCCGGGAGCCGCCTTCTAACAGGGGTGTTGCGCCGGAGCAAGGGCCCGCGACTGGACGCCCCCACACCTTGCACCGAAGGCTGTCGGAGCACTCATTTGCGCGCAGCGGCCTGCGCCTTCACGACTGCATCGAGCGCCATGAGTTCGCGCATCAGGCCTTCGAACGCCTTCAGCGGCACCATGTTGGGTCCGTCCGATGGCGCCTTGTCGGGGTCCTGATGGGTCTCGATGAAAAGGCCCGCGACGCCCACCGCAACCGCCGCGCGCGCCAGCACCGGCACGTAGCGGCGATCGCCGCCCGAGGCCGTGCCCTGCCCGCCCGGCTGCTGCACGGCATGGGTTGCATCGAAGATCACCGGCGCCCCCGTCTCGGCCATGATCGGCAGCGCGCGCATGTCCACCACCAGCGTGTTGTAGCCGAACGAGACGCCGCGCTCCGTCACCAGCACGTTGGCATTGCCGCTCCCCGTGATCTTGGCGACGACGTTCGCCATGTCCCAGGGCGCCAGGAACTGCCCCTTCTTCACCTTCACGATACGGCCGGTGCGGGCGGCGGCAATAAGGAGATCGGTCTGCCGGCAGAGGAAGGCCGGGATCTGCAGGATGTCCACCACCTCGGCGAGCCGCGCGCACTGGGGCACCTCGTGTACGTCGGTGACCACAGGCAGCCCCAGGCTCTCGCGGATCTCGGCGAACACGGGCAGCGCACCGTCGAGCCCGATGCCGCGCTTGCCCGACAAGGAGGTGCGGTTCGCCTTGTCGAACGACGTCTTGTAGACGAGCCCGAGGCCGAGGCGCCCGCAGATCTCCTTCAAGGCGCTCGCCATCTCCAGGGCATGCGCGCGGCTTTCCATCTGGCAAGGGCCGGCGAGCACCGCGATCGGCCGGTCATTGCCAAAGGTCACCGATCCGGCCGTGACCGCGGCGTTGGGTTTCAGGGGCGCAGCAGCTGATGTGTTCGTCATGGAAGCAACCCTAGCACGCCCGCGCAGGCCCGTGGGATAGCGGCGCGGAGGACATCATCAGAAATAAGCAATCGTCCGCCCGGCCGCAGCAATCGCCAGCCAGAGCCCGAGGGAGAGCATGGCGCTGAATTTTACCGCTCTCGGCACCGCAGCCTCGCCAGGCAACCCGCGCAGCAGGGTGCCGGCGAACCCGGCATTGGCCACCGCAACAAGCAAGAGAGCCATCTTGAGCAGGAACACCCGGTTTGCCGCCAGGTGCGAGGCCTCCGCGGCGAACAGGATACTGCCTGTGAATACCATCGCCAGCAGCCCGGCGATGACCACGCGCTGCGCCGGGCGCACGACACTGGCCCACGAGGTGCCACCGAGCCAGCCGAGCAACCCCGCGTCCATCACCGCGATGGCCCCGGCCAGCACCGTCAGCGCCACGACATGCCCGATGTTCGCCGCCGGATAGGCCCATGCCGACTGCCGTATGGCCGCGCCGAAGCCCTGCTCCAGCGCCAACAGCACGTGCGGGGCCCCCTCGAGCATGCGCCCTACCGCAGCTCCACCGTCTTGCCGTCGATGGTGATCCGCTCCGCGCGCATCTCGTCCGCGACGGCCGTCGATGCATAGCCGACAGCCACCACCGACTTGCCGACGGCCACGAGTTCGGCCGTCGCACCCCGCGCCACCATGCGCGACGTGGGCGCCAGCACGATGGTCCAGGTCTTGCCGGCAGCGTTGACCTTGATCAAGGCGTGCGGGTTCTCGAACTGCGAGGCCGCGATCGGCCCTTCCACGGTGATCGTCTTGGACGCGTCGTAGCTGCCCCAGCCGTGATGGGCGAGTGCGGCGGCCGGGGCGAGCATCAGGATGGCCGCAGCGAGAACGTGGCGGCGCGAGATCATCGAGCGTTCCCTTTCCTCACTTCAGTGGCGAGTGCGGCGCAGGCACCATGATCGTCGACGTCATCTCTTCCAGCAGCCCCGTGGTCTCCTTGAGGAAGCCCTGCCACGCGGGATCCTTCGTGGCGCCACCGCGCGCAGCGGCCCGGGCATTCATGTCGGGATAGGCCCAGATGTGCAGCACTTCGTTGGGCTGCGGCCCCTCCGTCGTCCAGAGGCCCACGATCTTGGAATACTTCTCCCGGGCCTCCAGGGCGCCGGTGAACAGGTCCACCCACTTGCCTTGCGCACCGATGGCGCAGCGATAGTTGCGCATCTCGTAAACATTGGGGCCCGAAGCCGGCATGTTGATGCCGCGAACGGCGTTCATGAAGCGAATGTCCTGGCGCAGGATATAGGGCTTGATGACGGAGATGTACTCCTTGCCCCAGCGCGGGTTGCGCGAAAGCTCGGCCCGCAGGCGCGCCCGCTCCTCGTAGTTCTCATAGCTCCACAGATGGATGACCTGGTTGAGCGGGCCGACCTCCGTCACCCAATAGCCCTCGAGCTTGCCGTAGTCGTTCTTGCGGATGTCGGTGGAGATCTCGGAAGCCGCCTTTACCACATCGGCCACATAGCCCTGCTTGATCGTGTAGGTTCGCATCTCGTAGAGCATGGGTCGGTCTCCTCCTCGCCTTTCCTCTTGGCCCCCTGGATTTAGCCCGGATCGGCCGGCGCGTCAGCCGGATTGCGCACCCGGCAGCCTCGCGCCGTTCATCATGATTTTTCTCAACTCGAGCGCAATCGGCCGCTTGTATTGACGCGGGCACGGTGCAGTGGCACCAGACACTGCTTGGACTGAAGAGTGGCTGGGGCGGCGCCATTTGAGGGGAGTTTCGACCGTGCGTTGGCGCGCCTTGCAGAGGCTGCTGCTGCTGAGCCTCGCGATCATGCTGGGTGCGTGCGCCGCCCAACTTCCGCGCGATGCCGTGCCTGCGAGCCTCGTCGACGATGCCACCGTGCCAGGCATGGCCTACGCCCGTTTCTGGGGCGACGAAGTGCCGTCCGACATCGTCGCCTTCGTGCGCGAGCACATGCCGGGCTCCACCCAGATGGCGGTGAAGGCCTCGGCCATCGGCAAGCGCCCCGTCGTCGAATACCTGGCCATTTCCGGCGGCGCGGGCGATGGCGCCTATGGCGCGGGGCTCCTGGTGGGTTGGACGCAGCGCGGCGACCGTCCCCAGTTCGAAGTCGTGACCGGTGTAAGTGCGGGCGCCCTCACCGCGCCCTTTGCATTCCTCGGGCCCTCCTACGACCGGCAGCTGAAGGAGATCTGGACGAAGTACGACACCGACATGCTGGCGACACCGCAGGTGCTGGCGGGGCTGTTCGGCGCCGAAGCGCTGACCGACAACAGCGGCCTGCGCGATCTCGTCGCAAAATACGTCGACCGGCGCATGCTCAACCGCGTCGCCGAAGAGTACAAGAAGGGCCGCGTGCTGCTGGTCGGCACGACGAATCTCGATGCGCAGCGCCCCGTGATCTGGAACATGGGCGAGATCGCCGCGAGCCAGCATGCGAGCGCCTTGAAGCTCTTCCGCGACGTGCTGCTTGCCTCAGCCGCATTGCCGGGCGTGTTCCCGCCGGTCCACATCAAGGTTGCGGTCGGCGACAAGACGGTTGAAGAGATGCACGTCGATGGCGGGCCGACGCGGCAGGTGTTCCTGGCGCCCGCGCATTTCTCTTTGCGCACGTTCGACCGGCTCTATCCGAAGCCACCCCTGCGCAAGATCTACGTGATCAAGAACGGCAAGCTCAATCCCGAGTACGAGGCCGTTCCCGCCAGCACGCTTTCCATCAGCGCCCGCTCGCTCTTCACGCTCACCAAGAGCCAGAGCATCGGTGACATCAACCGCATCTACGACCAGGCCAAGCGCGACAAGGCCGAGTTCCGCCTGAGCTCCATCCCGGAAGACTTCAAGCTGCAGGCGAAGCAGGCGTTCGATCCCGCCTACATGAAGGCGCTGTTCCAGCTGGGCTTCGAGATGGGCCGCGCCGGCGAGCCATGGGTGACGACACCTCCCGAGGCCACCAAAGACACCGCCCAACGCTGACCGCCTGCGCGGCGATGACGG
>JBDHTJ010000277.1:0-4128 GCA_039808585.1 Hyphomicrobiaceae bacterium
TGCAAACGCGGATCAAGGGACGGCTCAAGCGGATCACCATCGGCCAGCACGGGTCGCCGTGGACCGTCGAGACCGCCCGGAAGCGCGCGGCCGAACTTCTGGTGGCCATCCGGTCCGGTGACGATCCGGCGTCCGAACGCGACCAGGGCCGCACGCTCGACGCGCTGTTCGAGGAGGTGGCTACGGCCTACATCGAAGCACACGTGGCCAAACTGAAACCTCGGACGCAGGTTGAATATCAGCGCCTTCTGCGCCAGCATCTGGTGCGATCGCTTGGCAAGAGACCCATCCGCGAGATCACGCCCACCGATATCGGGCGGGTTCACACCCGACTTCGCGGAACGGCGCGGACGGCCAACCATGTTCTGGCCGTGGCCTCAAGCCTCTTTGCCTGGGCCGAGACCCATGGCTATCGCGACAGCGGCAGCAACCCCTGCAGCAAGATCGAACGGTTTTCGGAGGTCGAGCGCGAGCGCTACCTGTCGAGCGATGAACTGGACCGGCTGGCAACCGCCCTGCGCGAGGCCGAGGCAGGTGGGGCGACGCTGGCCGTCGCGGCCGTCCGGCTTCTCTTGCTCACCGGGGCCCGCCTCTCGGAAATCCTCACGCTGCGTTGGGAGTTCGTCGATGCGGAGCGCGGGGTTCTCCGGCTGCCGGACAGCAAGACCGGCGCCAAGGTCATTGTCCTCAATGGGGCTGCCCTCGATGTCCTTCAGAGCCTACCGCGTCTTGCCGGATGCCCGTTCGTCCTGCCTGGCCGGGGCAATGGGGCGCATATGGTCAACCTCCAGAAGCCCTGGAGGGCAATTCGGAAGAGAGCCGGACTCGACGATGTCCGGCTTCACGATCTGCGGCATTCATTTGCGTCGTTCGCCGTCGATGCCGGCGGCAACCTCCCGGTGATCGGCAGCCTGCTCGGACACAGCCAACCCCAGACCACGGCGCGATACGCGCATGTGGCACCGACAGTCGCGCGGGGCGTGGCCGAAGCGGTTGGCGCACGGATTGGATCGGTATTGGGAGCAAGTCGCGGCGAGGGGCTCCCCTCTCCTTCCCGTCCTCCGGTCCGCATCCGGCGGATTACCCGATTGAAAGGGAGTGCCGCCGGCGCGCGCACTGTCATTGAGAAACCGAACGAACCGACATAGACTACGCAGCAAGGTACAGCTGGGAAGCCAGGGCCGGGTCGGTGATGGCGCAAGTCGTCTCCAGAGAACGGGCATCCGAAAGGGTGCCCGTTTTTATTCTCATCTTCGGGGCCTTGTCCAAAGTGGGTGTGGAATGACCGCCTAGGGCTGGCAATTCATGGCCTTACCAACTTCCTTGAGGAGCTGGTCACGATTTGAGTCTACGCGTGATGGCTCTAACAGCTTTAAGACCAGCATGTGAAAGGCAATTCGTCGACGCTGCACCTCTTGGGCTGACGTGCGCCATGGAACCCATCTGTGGCTCGGCAACGCTTCGTATTCCCGCCAAAGCTCGATGATTTTGCGCGTGAGCTCTCCCGAACCGACTCTGGAGTAGTACTCGATAGCGCCTGGGATCTGAGCGCGGTCAGCGCCAGACAGAATGTCGGGGCATCGCTGATCAGGCTGTGCCTCGGCGTGCAAATTTGACCCCTGTTTGGGGGTGATCGGCGCGCAATTTTGACCCCACCCCCGCGTGGTCGCAGATGTCTCCTCGTGCGTGCGTCGGCACGGGGCAAGCGGGGGATGATCACGGTGGACACGATCGGCCGGGTACGGCGCGCCTATTTCGTGCAGGGACGCAAGATCAAGGCGATCGCGCGGGAGCTGAAACTGGCGCGCAATACGGTGCGCGACATCGTGCGTGCGGGCGAGGGGCAAGAGGCGACCGAGCGGCGCTATGTTCGCAAGGATCAGCCGCTGCCACAGCTTGGGCCGTACGTCGGCCAGCTCGAGGCGATGCTCGGCGCCAACGCGCAGCGGCCAAAGCGGGAGCGCCTGACCTTCCAGCGGATGTTCGAGGAGTTGCGCCTGTTGGGCTACGGCGGCGGCTACGACAATGTCCGCCGTCATGCGCGCCGATGGACGTCGGCCCAGGGTGCTGTCACGGCCGAAGCCTACGTGCCGCTCTCCTTCGCCCCGGGCGAGGCCTACCAGTTCGACTGGAGCCACGAGCACGTCCTCATCGCTGGCAAGCCGGCCACCGTGAGAGTGGCGCAGGTCCGGCTGTGCCACAGCCGCATGCTGTATGTGCGCGCCTACCTGCGCGAGACGCAGGAGATGGTGTTCGACGCGCACGAGAAGGCGTTCGCCTTCTTCAAGGGCACGCCGCTGCGCGGCATCTACGACAACATGAAGACGGCCGTGGAGACGGTCTTTCTGGGCAAGGACCGGCAGTACAATCGGCGTTTTCTACAGTTGATGAGCCACCACCTGATCGAGCCGACGGCCTGCACGCCGGCGGCTGGGTGGGAGAAGGGGCAGGTCGAGAACCAGGTCGGCGTGGTGCGCGGCCGCTTCTTCGCGCCCAAGCCATCGTTCAAGACGCTGGCCGACCTCAATGGCTGGCTCGCCGACAAATGCGTGGCCTATGCGCGCGAGCAGGCACACCCGGTCGAGACCGACAGGACCGTCATGGAGGTGTTCGAGGCTGAGCGCAGCGTGCTGATGGCCTACCGCGGTCCCTTCGACGGCTTCCATGCGGTGAGCGCTGCTGTGTCGAAGACCTGCCTCGTGCGCTTCGACAACGTCAGGTACTCGGTCGAGGCCAAGGCGGTTGGCCGCCCCGTCGACGTGCACGCCTATGCCGACCGCATCGTCGTCAGGCAGGACGGCGTCATGGTGGCCGAGCATGTCCGCCGGTTCGGGCGGGGCGAGATCGTCTACGACCCCTGGCACTACGTCAGCGTGCTGGCGAGGAAGCCCGGAGCACTCCGCAACGGCGCGCCGTTCAAGGACTGGCCGTTGCCGGCTGCGATCGAGAAGGTCCGGCGCAAGCTCACGGGCTCCAATGATGGTGACCGGCAGATGGTCAAGGTGCTCGCCGCCGTGCTGAGCGACGGCTTGGCCGAAGTCGAGGCCGCCTGCGCCGAGGCCCTGGACGCCGGGCTCGCCAACGCCGACGTGATCCTCAACGTGCTGGCGCGACGCCAGCAGCCACCCCCGCCTCAGATCGTGAGCACACCGGAACGACTGACTTTGCGCGAGCCGCCGGTCGCCGACTGTGCCCGCTACGATGCGCTGCGCAGTCCTTCCGCGGCGACCGCCATGGAGATCGCTCATGGAGCGATCTGAGATCCTGGAGCTGATGACGAGCCTGCAGCTCTTCGGCATGAAGGCGGCCTACGATGATATCGTCACGGCCGGCGTCAAGCGCCAGCACGGCGTCGAGAAGGTCGTTGGCGCCCTGCTCAAGGCGGAGATCGCGGCCAAGCAGGCGCGCTCGATCAACTACCAGATGCGCTCGGCTCGGCTGCCGCTGGCCAAGGAGCTGGCCGACTTAGCGCTCGACGGCACGCCGATCAATGCCGGCCTCGTCGAGCAGCTGGCGACGGGCACCTTCCTCGAAGACAAGCGCAACGTCGTGCTTGTCGGCGGCACCGGCACGGGCAAGAGCCACATCGCCATCGGCATCGCCCGCAGCATCATCCGGGCCGGGCGCAAGGCCCGCTTCTTCAACGCCGTCGACCTCGTCAACAAGCTCGAGGCCGAGACCAAACAGGGCCGCGCCGGCCACCTCGCCGACGGGCTGATCCGCGTCGATCTCGTCGTGCTCGACGAGCTCGGCTACCTGCCCTTCGCGCAATCGGGCGGCCAGCTCCTGTTCCACCTGATCAGCCGCCTCTACGAGCGCACCTCGATCATCGTCACCACCAACCTCGCCTTCGCCGAGTGGGCGAGCGTGTTCGGCGATGCCAAGATGACGACGGCGCTGCTCGACCGCCTCACGCACCACTGCGACATCGTCGAGACCGGCAACGACAGCTGGCGCTTCAAGCACCGCAACTGAGCTGCCCCGCTTCAGCCGCCCGTCGCCGGTCAGGCCCTCCGCAGCCTCGCTTGCGCTCGTCTGCTCCGGCCCCGACCGGCGACAAACACATCACGGAAGAAAGGGGTCAAGATTGCACGCCGATCCGGGGTCAAAGTTCGACGCCGATTGACA
>JBDHTJ010000278.1:0-4062 GCA_039808585.1 Hyphomicrobiaceae bacterium
GCACCGGCGAAAATTGCGAGAAGCAGCACCGCCACCACGCCGAGGCTGGCGCCGAGGAGCAACAGAAGCTCCCCGCGCGGTTTGGCCATGCCCTCTGCGCTCAACCTGATCATGTTGCCGATCGAAATCGGCCCACCTGCAACTGTCTGACGCGGAACATGAATCAGCGCTTGGCGGAGCCGATGCCCTGCTCTTGCGAATCGTCCTCCATTATGAGGCTGCGGGGCCTCTCCTGGCCATAGCGCGCGGATCACACTTTGTGTTTCAATGGTCCGCTAAGTTCGTGTTGCATAAACGAAAAACGGGCCGCTGAAGCGGCCCGTCCTTGAGTCGACCATCTGGCCTCTGCAACTACCTATCTAAGGTAGGGGCACAAGCGCCTTTCACCCGAATAGGTTGTGTACAGCCCGGTATTCCACTCGAACGACCGGAAGTTCTGCGCGCAGATGCGGCGCGGGTCGCCATTGTAATTGGAGGGATAGTAGTAGGGGCCATCATAGGCGTAGTCGTCGTAATAGTAGCCCCGACGCGGCCTGTAGATCTCATTGGCGATGATGGCGCCGCCGATGATGCCAAGGCCCAATCCGACGCCCGGACCCCATCCCCAGCCCCTCCCGCGATACCAACCGCGACGGTGCTGCACCGGCGTAAGCACTTCGCCGGCGCTTGAGATTTGCTTGTTCAACGGAGCAGCAGGAGCAGCTGCAGCCGGCCCCGCAACGAGGCAAAGGCCAAGCCCAGCGCCAAGCGCGCTTGCGGCGAGCAGTTTCCGGCTTTTCATGTCGACGTTTCCTTTCTGGAGCTGATCGTGGCGTTCGTGGCGTTCGTGGAATGAAGGCATCTGCATCAGCAACGTCGGCAACTTCAGGCTTCCGTCGCAGCAGGCGGCCCGCCCTCTAGGCCGCACAGTTGTTGAAAAATTGAGCCTAATTCCGTCACTTAGCTGCCCCACATGATGAGCACCCAGCGCGGAATTTGGGGTTAGACGCACCCTATGGCAAAGGTGGGGCAGCCGCTGCGACCAAAGTGTTTGACAAGCTACGGCGGCACTTCCGCGCCCCACCCCCTACTTTAGAATCTTCATCTGCGGCATTCGATCCCGAGCACTGCGGTTGCTGCCCACAACCCAGCGTGCTATGCGCGGGGCCCAGATGGAATGAAGGCACCTCACGGGTTGTCTGCGGGCTGCATTTGCCCGCTCTTCTCGTTGGCTCGACGCCGCCAGACCATTCTTTCTCTCCAGGGGCGAAATCCAGACGTGTCCACCGACGAACCCATTATGGCGAGCATGGCGGGGCGCTACGCCTCCGCTCTGTTCGAACTCGCCAAAGAGCAGAAGGTGCTCAACGAGGTTGCGAGCGATTTCAAGTCCTTGAGCGCTCTCCTCGATGAAAGTGCCGATTTCCGCACCCTCGTCCGTAGCCCGGTCATCTCGGCGGACGATCAAGCTAAGGCACTCGACGCCATCCTCGGCAAGGCCGGCGCCAACGTGCTGACGGCCAACTTCCTGCGTCTCGTGGCACGCAATCGTCGTCTGTTCGCCATCCGCGACATGATGAGGGATTACACGCTACTGGTGGCGCGCGCGCGTGGCGAGGTTGCGGCTGATGTTGCAACGGCGCACCCGCTCAACGACACACAGCTCAACCAGCTCAAAGATGTTCTGCGCATCTCCATTGGCAAGGATGTGCAGGTGAATACCCGGGTCGACCCTAATCTTCTGGGTGGTCTCGTCGTCAAGGTCGGCAGCAAGATGATCGACAGCTCGCTCCGCACCAAGCTCAACAACCTCAAAGTCGCGATGAAAGGTATCGGCTGATGGACATCCGCGCCTCAGAGATCTCCTCGATCCTAAGGGAGCAGATCAAGAACTTCGGCAAGGACGCCGAGGTATCCGAGATCGGTCAGGTTTTGTCGGTCGGTGACGGCATTGCGCGCGTCTACGGCCTCGACAAGGTGCAGGCCGGCGAAATGGTCGAGTTCCCTGGCGGAATTCGCGGCATGGCGCTCAACCTCGAGACGGACAACGTCGGCGTGGTGATCTTCGGTGACGACCGTTCCATCAAGGAAGGCGACACCGTCAAGCGCACCGGCGCCATCGTGGACGTGCCGGTCGGCAAGGGCCTGCTGGGCCGCGTGGTCGATGGTCTGGGCAACCCCATCGACGGCAAGGGCCCCATCAAGTCCGACAAGCGCGCCCGCGTCGACGTGAAGGCGCCTGGCATCATCCCGCGCAAATCAGTGCACGAGCCGATGGCCACGGGCCTCAAGGCGGTTGACGCCTTGATCCCCATCGGCCGCGGCCAGCGCGAGCTCATCATTGGTGATCGCCAAACCGGCAAGACTGCCGTCGCGCTCGACACCATCCTCAACCAGAAGCCGCTGAACCAGGGCAACGACGAGAGCCAAAAGCTCTACTGCGTCTATGTTGCCATCGGCCAGAAGCGCTCCACGGTCGCCCAGTTCGTGAAGGCGCTGGAGGAGAACGGCGCACTCGAGTACTCGATCGTGGTGGCCGCGACCGCCTCTGACCCCGCACCGATGCAGTTCCTGGCACCGTTCACCGGCTGCGCCATGGGCGAATTCTTCCGCGACAACGGCATGCACGCCGTTATCATCTATGACGATCTGTCCAAGCAGGCCGTCGCCTACCGCCAGATGTCGCTCCTGCTGCGTCGTCCGCCGGGCCGTGAAGCCTACCCGGGCGACGTCTTCTATCTCCACTCGCGCCTTCTCGAGCGCGCCGCGAAGATGGGCGACGCTGCGGGCAAGGGCTCGTTGACGGCACTTCCTATCATCGAGACGCAGGCGAACGACGTTTCGGCCTACATCCCGACCAACGTGATCTCCATCACCGACGGCCAGATCTTCCTCGAGACCGATCTGTTCTACCAGGGCATCCGCCCGGCTGTGAACGTCGGCCTTTCCGTGTCGCGCGTGGGCTCTTCGGCCCAGACGAAGGCAATGAAAAAGGTCGCGGGCAAGATCAAGGGTGAGCTGGCGCAGTACCGCGAAATGGCGGCCTTCGCCCAGTTCGGTTCCGACCTCGACGCCACCACCCAGCGCCTCCTCAACCGCGGCTCGCGCCTCACCGAACTCCTGAAGCAGCCGCAGTTCTCGCCGTTGAAGATGGAAGAGCAGGTGTGCGTGATCTGGGCCGGCACCAACGGCTATCTCGATCCTCTCGCCCTTGGAAAGGTGAAGGATTTCGAGAACGCCCTGCTCACGAACCTGCGCGGGCCGAACATCGCCATCCTCGACGACATCCGCACCAGCAAGGACCTGTCGGATGCGACAGCGGCCAAGCTCAAGGGCGTCGTTGAAAGCGTCCAGAAGCAATTCGTCTGATCGGAGCACGAGGGGCAGAGGTGCACACGCCTTTGCCTCTCGCCGCACCGAGCGCCTGATCAAGAACCGTAGAAGCCGAAAAGGTTACGGGCCGTTACATGGCATCCTTGAAAGACATGCGCACGCGCATCGCCTCCGTGAAGGCGACGCGAAAGATCACCAAGGCGATGCAGATGGTCGCCGCTGCGAAGCTGCGCCGCGCGCAGGACGCCGCCACTGCCGCCCGCCCCTACGCGGAGCGCATGGACCGCGTTCTTTCCAACCTGTCCGCTCGCGCCAGCAAAGAGGGCGCGTCTCCGCTCCTCGTCGGCACCGGCAAGGACCAGACGCACCTTCTGATCGTCATGACCGGTGAGCGCGGCCTTTGCGGCGGTTTCAACACCAATATCGCCAAGCTCGCGCGCGCGGAGGCGAATGCTCTGATCCGCGCCGGCAAGTCGGTCAAGATCCTCTGCGTCGGCAAGAAGGGCGCAGACAACCTGCGCCGGGACTTCGCACGCAACATCGTAGACCGGGTCGATCTGCGCAGCGTGAAGCAGCTGGGCTTTTCGAATGCCGAGGGCATCGCCCAGAAGGTGCTGGCCATGTTCGAAGCCGGCGAGTTCGATGTCGCCACGCTTTTCTTCTCCGAGTTCAAGTCGGTGATCGCGCAGAAGCCCACCGCGCTGCAGCTCATTCCCGCCAAGATCCCGGAAGCCAAGGCCAACACATCGT
>JBDHTJ010000279.1:0-4032 GCA_039808585.1 Hyphomicrobiaceae bacterium
CGTGTCGGCTCGTCGTGAGATTGCACTTGCTGGCGAAGGCGCGGATCGCCCCGGTTGTGCGATGTGGGAGACGCTTCCTGATAGCCTGGATATCCGGCCAGTGCGAAACCACTACCTCGTGCTCTTTCAACGTCCAATCGCTATGGCGGCGAATGACGCGGTGAACTTGATCTTCCGAATGTCCAATCATTCCGTGCATGGTGCACCTCCTGTCAGGATTGGATAAGCCCGCCGCGCACACGAACCGTGCGCTCTGTTCAGCCACGAAACGAGCCCTGCCGTGGTGCAATGCCCCGTTTCCACAAGTCTCAAAAGGATTGATGGGGAGGAAGGTTTCGTGATTTTGGTGATCACTGGCAGCAAACGAAAATACCCCGCCGGAGGCGGGGCATCTTGATCACTTCAATGAAAGACCCTCGCAGCGCAATTGGTAGCTGCCTGCTTGGTAGCGCCGGAGATTACCAGGGCGCATATTTAGATGACGCGGGCACATGCCGTTGGCCTTGTACGGCTTACAGAAAAGGCAACCGGCCCTGGCGCTCTTGGGCTTCTTCCGTTTGTGGTGCATGTTGGTCTCCGATCTTCGCCGGTGCGCCCCGATGGCGCACGGGCATCTTCGGAGAGATGAAGGAGATCAAGACACTCATGGGTTCAGTACTGCTCTTTGCGTCTGCGTCCTCGCCTGTTTGCGGACGCGTCGATTGAATTTCTTCTTGTTTTTCTTGACGACACCCGGCTTGTCCAGCCCGACGACCACCCGGCGGGCATAACGGGAAAAGGAGTCGTACTCGTCGCCGCCTCTCATCTTTTCGCGATGACCCATCATGGTAGATCCTGTAGCTTATGGCGCTGCTTTGGTCGGTTATTCCGGACTGCCGAGGCGGGTGCCATTGAGCCGCCCGCGCACGGTGGAACCACTATCTCGCTTGGCAGCAACGGTTTCAACGTTGCGATGACGCTTCCAGAAGGCGCGCTTATACCAGGGGCGAAGGTGCTTCCTCCACTCGCCGGATGCAGTGAGATGCCCAGATTTGACGTGGCTCATTGCGCTATCAGTTCTACATGAAGCTTCGTGCCGGTCGCTTCCGCGTATCGGCGAAGCGTCGACAGGGAAGGGGATACACCGCCGCCTTCCAGTCGGGCAATCGCGGATTGCGTCGTGCCGATGCGCTTGGCCAACTCGGTCTGCGAAAGCTTCGCCTGCGTTCTGGCCTTCACCAATGCCTCGATGATGGCAAATTCGGCGTCCGCCTTCTCGTATTCCTCGCGGAACTCGGGATTGGTCATCAGGCGCTTTTTCAGTTCGGCAATCTTGGTCATGGCTTCACCTGCTTCATTCTCTCGCGGGCTATGCCCAAAGCCGTTCGCGGCGTCTTCTGCGACTTCTTCACGAAGACATGCAGGATCACGACGCGTCGGCCAGTGGCGGTTACGTACAGCCCTCGCGCAATGCCTTCCGTTGCTTTCGCCCGAAGCTCCCACATCTTGCCCTCAATGTGCTTGACGTGGGGTTCGCGCAATTGCTCCAGACCGATCGCCTCGACCATTTCCATGAGGCGGATAAGACGAGCCTGGAGCGCCGGCGGTAACGCCTCGATCTCGGCATCGACAATATCGAGGGTCTCAACCGTCCATCGCATAAGTGACGTATAGCGCATTTGCTATGATAGAGCAAGACACTCAGGGACACACCCGGACGGTACGAGACATTGCCGGACAGACATTAACGTTTTGATTTAATTAGTGTATCTGTCACTACGCCATGCTAGGATGCCTCGCAAATCAGGAGGCATTCATGCGTCGCTCCGTTCCCAAGACACACTTTATCCAGGTCCGCGTCAGTGAGCCGGAGAAGGCTCGCCTGATCCAGCAGGCGCGTTGTCGAGGCGTGACGCTGACAGACCTGCTGTTCGGCGCTGTCCGGCAGGTGCCGGCCCGATGAGTTACATCGTCGCCCCTCCCATCACGCTCATGCAGTTGTGGCGGCTCCATCGGCACGAATGCCGGGGCATCGGTTCGATTGTGGCGGACGCCCGTGCCGGCCGGTTGGCGGGCGTCAAGCCATTTCCCTCAGGCCATGGATTTGCAGTCGTAGACCGCGATGCCGCGTTCGCGATGATGAAGAAGGATAGTGCAGTATGACCGAGCTGGCGAACGGAGGGTTGGGCGGTCTTGGCGGCTATGTGAACAGCCCGCAGTTCGGCAACCTTTTGCAGGCTGCCGGCATGAGCATGATGTCGAGCCCGCGCAATGCACCTTTGCAGAATTTTGGCCAGTTTTACGGCGGCTTGCAGGCGCAGCTGATGCGGCTTGACGAGCGGGATCAGGGCAGGGCGGCGATTGCGGCGGCGCTGAAATCCATTGGTTTCTCTGACGATGAGGCCGCGAGGCTGTCGGCCGATCCCAACGCCGCAAGGCTCGCGGCGGAACAGCGGCAACGGGAGGCTCAGAAGGCAGCCGATGACAAGTTCTACGCCAGCGCGCCCAAGTTCGGGAGTATCGGTGAGAGCAGCGGCGGCCTCGGAGGACTTGGAGGCATTCCTGACGCCACCGGCGCGAGCGCAGACAGCGGTTCAAGCTATCCGGCCGTTGACGCACTGGAAAATCCGCCAATTGGCGGAATTACCGCGCCGCCGCAGACGCAGTTCGGCCTTCGCGGTGCGGCAATGGGTGATCTCTATCACCTGAATACCGGGCAGACGCCGCCCGACACGGACAATCTGGAGCCTGTCGTCAATCTGCCTGAAGTCGTGGTGCAGTCCACACAGCCCGGTGATGGCTCCTACGACGGCAACCGAACGATGGACTGGTTGAAGAAGAACGACCCGGAGGCCCACGCGCTTGTGACCGCCGATGGCGCTATCACGCCGAGAGATGCCTTCGAAATCGCGAATATTCGCCGCCAGGGGCAGAAAGAGGCGGACGAGAAGCAATCGAAGCTGGACCAGCTTTACAATTATCGCGATCAGTACGCGCAGTGGGCTGCGAGTGCGCCGAACGACAAGAGTTACAACAGGGCCAAGCGCACGCTCGACAGCCTTGATGCACAGATTGCCCGTCTGGAGAAGCAGCAGGCCAGGGTTGCGCCGCCGGATAGCGTCCGTGCCCTTGAGATGCGCGCGGAGGCTGCCGGGTTGCAGCCGGGGTCGCCGGAATATCAGCGGTTCATGCTCAGCGGAGGTGGCAGGAGCAACGGGGCCGATAGCTTCAAGGTTGTTGGCAATCAGCTTGTCCACATCGGTGCGGATGGCGAAATCACCAATGTGACGCCCTCCTCGACCGCAGAAGTCAACGGTGCGTCCATCCCGATAGATAACCTGCCCTTGGTTGGAACAACGCCTGACGGCATAGTGGACAGGGCAGCACAGCAGGATTTCCTCGCCAGTCTCCCACCGTCCATCGCGTCACAGGTACAAGGCATCGCGGACGGCCGTATCGATATCAACAAGGTAACGTCGCTGCGCGGCGGAGACCGGCAGGAACTTGCGAAAATCGTGTCCCTCTACGATCCCACATGGGACATGTCGCAGACGGGCGCCCGCGTGGCCACCCGAAAAGACTACGCGACAGGGGAGATGGCCAAGCTCGCCGCTTCGACGAACCTTGCCATCCAGCACATGGCGGGCATGGTCGAGGAGGGCGAGAAGCTCAACAACGGGAGCTATCCGGTGTGGAACACCGTCAAGAACGCCTGGGGCGTTGAGACGGGCGACCCGGATGTCAGGGCTTTCGAGACGTACCGCCTTGGCGTTGCCGACGAGCTTGGCAAGGCGTTCAAGGGCGTCGGCGCACTCAACAAGGAAGAGGTCGAGCAGTGGCAAAAGACTATCAGCACCAGTAGCTCGCCGGAGCAACTGAAGGCGGCAGTGACGGCCGCCATGCACATGCTGGCCGCGCGCACCGAAACCTATGGGCAGCGATATCGCAACGTCATGGGTTCGGATGCCCCGAGCTTCCTGACGCCGAAGTCGGTCGAGGCTTTGCAGGGCATGGGTATCGATCCGGCCCTGATCGATCCTCAGATGGTTGCTG
>JBDHTJ010000280.1:0-3894 GCA_039808585.1 Hyphomicrobiaceae bacterium
GCGCCAGCCAGGCGAGTGCCATCTCGCCGACCTCCTCGACCCACGTAAAGCGTACCGGGTCCCAATCCATGTAGTCGGTGATGCCGCCCACCACGTAGCGCAGGAATACGCCGACGAGCAGGTTGATGATGGCAAGCGTAATGAGCGCGGTGACGATGTATTGCGGAAGACGTGCGAGCCGGGCCATGCGCGTGAGCAGCCTATGAGAGCCGAACGGGCGCCCGAGAGACAATCCCTCGGGCGCGGCGACAACCAATTCGCTTTGAGGAAATCAGGCCTTGAAGGCCTCGATCTGATCCCAAAGCGCCCCGTACTGGCTCTTGTAGGCCGGCCAAATCTTCTGCTTGGCGAGGTCGCGGAAGAGATCGACCTTGGCTTCCACCACGGTCATGCCCTTGGGCTCCAGCAGCGCCTTCGCCTTGGCGAGATTGTCCACGCTTTCGGTCATCTCCCGCACCTTGGCCTGGGCTTCGCGCGAGACCTCCAGGATCATCTTGCGCTGCTCCTCGGTGAGGCCGTTCCAGATCTCCAGGTTCATCACGTTGACGCTGGGACCGTAGTTGTGGAACGTCATGGACGCATACTTGGACACCTCGTAGATCTTGAGCGCATCCATGTTCACGATCGGCAGGTCGCCGCCGTCGATCACGCCTTGCTTGGCCGCCGTCGTCACTTCGCCCCAAGCCATCGGCACCGCGTTGCCGCCGAGCCCGTTGATGGTGTCGCCGAACACCTTCGCCTGCTGCACGCGGATCTTGCGGCCGCGCAGGTCTTTGGGTTCCACGATCGGCGCCTTCGCCGTCCAGAAATGGCGGAAGCCGTAGTCGAAGAAGCACAGCGCCTTCAGCTTGTGTTTCTCCTGGAAGATCTTGTCGAGGTCCTCCCCGATCTTGCCGTTGAACATGGCGTAGGCCTGCTTGTAGTCCTTCACGAGGTAGGGCACGAGGAACACGCCCATCTCGGGAAACACGGTAGCGGCAGCGCCCGCAGGATTGCCAACGGCGATGTTGCCGGATTTCACCGCGTTCATGATCTCGAGTTCTTGCGGGATCAGCGTCTTGCCGAAGAACTGCATCTCCAGCGCGCCCTTGGAGCGCGTCGTGACCTCTTTCGACATCCAGTCGAACGCGATTGCGGCCGACTCTGGCAGCGGGTTGATGTGGGCGAACACCAGCTTCTTGGGCGCCGCCTGGGCGTAGACCGGTGCCTTGCCCGCGGCGAAGAATGCGGCGGCTCCCGCACCGCCGACGAGGACGCTGCGGCGGCTCGGGACGCTTGCTGCAGTTGGAATGCGCGTAACGTTCGACATGGTTTCCTCCTTCGAAATTCCCCATGCGCTCGTTCAGGGCGCGGCGCACTTGAGTCCCCACTATAGCAGTCGGCCCACGGATGGCGACGGCTCGGGGAGGAACAAGCGAAGGAGAGGAAAGGAACAAGCCTAGAAGCGGTAAAGGATGCCCGGGTTGTCGACGAGCACCTTCCGGCGCAGCGCTTCATCGGGGATCCAATCGGCAAGATGGTCCACCAGATGTCCGTCGTTTGGCATCGGCACGGGGCAGATGGGATGCGGCCAATCCGTGCCCCAGAGGATGCGGTCCGGACGGCGCTGCAACAGCGCCTGCGCAAACGGCGCAACATCAGCATAAGGCACCGACTTCGATGCCGTGATGCGATAGGGGGCGGTGAGCTTCACCCAGCACTTTCCGCTTTCGATCAGGGAGAGGAAAGTCCGGAAGGCGGGATGCTCGACGCCGAGCGACGTCGGCATGTAGCCAAGATGCCCTATGGATATGTCCACGGGAAGCCTGAAGATCGCGTCCGCCCAATCGCCCATCTGGTGCACGTGCAGCAGGAATTCGATATGCCAGCCCAAGCCCTTCAGCCGATGTGCGAAGGTCTCGATCTCTTGCAACGATGCGAAGGGATTTCCGCCCGCATCTGCAATATTGACGCGAATGCCACGCGCACCCTGGCTGTGCATCGCTTCCAGTTCTGCATCCGTCACGTCTGCATCAACGGCGACGACTGCGCGCATGCGGGCAGGGTGGCGCGCCACGTAATCGAGCATGCAGCGGTTGTCCGTGCCGTAGACGCTCGGCTGGGTGAGGACGCCCTTGGCCACCCCGAGGGCCGCATGCAGGGCTTCGTAGGCTTCCGGAAGTGCATCGGGTGGCGTGTAGCCGCGTTTCGGGTTCCAGGGATACTTCGATGCCGGCCCGAAGATGTGGGCGTGCGTGTCGACAGTGCCGGGCGGCAATGTCAGCCGAGACGGCTTGGCAGGCGTCGGGTCGGGAGGAGGGCAGGGTTTCATGCCCGGAGAGGCTGCTTGCATGTCAGGCCGCCCGCTGCCCCCGCACCACCTGGCCCGGCAGCGCACCTGTCGGCTCGCCGTTGCGATAGGTGATCCTTCCCGAGACGAGCGTGGCCTCGTAGCCGTGCGCCTTTTGCAGCAGGCGGCGCCCTCCCGACGGCAGGTCGAACGTGACGTAGGGGCGGTCGAAGCCGACCTTTTCGTAGTCGATAATGTTGAGATCGGCCTTCTTGCCCCTCGCGATGACACCGCGATCGCCGAGGCCCGCTGCCTGCGCGGTATCTGACGTGAGCCGGCGCACCACCTCGGGCAGGCTCCAGCGTTTGCGATCGCGGCCCCAATAGGTCATCAGCCAGGTGGGATAGCCGGCGTCGAGGATGAAGCCCACATGGGCGCCCCCGTCGCCCAGCCCCATGATCGTGTTGGGGTTGTCGAGCATCGCCTCGGAGGCGGAGAGATCGAAATTGAAGTAGTTGACGAGCGGCGCATAGATGAAGTTGCGGCCGCCGTCCTCGATCAGGATGTCATAGGCAACTTCAGGCGCCGTCCGCCCCTGCCGCTCGGCCATGGCAGCAATCGAGTCCTCCTGTCGCGGCATGTAGTTCGGCGGGTTTCCGAAGCGGAACATCTGCGTGTACATGAGCCGCCGGATCAGCGGGAACGTGCTGCCAGCGATCGGATCCTCGGACAGAATCTTCGCGCGGAAGGCCGGGTCCTGCATGATCGCGACGCGCTCTGCGAGCGGCCTTGCTGCAATTTCCTTGTAGGAGGGTGTGCCGGAGAACGGGTTCTGGCTGCCTTCGAGGCCGAGGAGCAGACCAATCGGGCGTGGCGGGGCGACCGGACGAATGGAGTGGCCAGCCGCAATGGCGTCGTCCGCCATGGCCATCAGGTCACGCCAGACTTTGCTGCGCTCTTTTTCATGGCGTTGCGTGAGGGAGAAGACAGCCGTTCGCCCGGATTTTTCCACCACGCGGCGGATGAGAGCGAACTCGGACTTGGCATCAGGTTCGTTCCAGTCGGAAACAACCTCCATGAAGCCCGAGCCGGCATCGGCCATGCCCATGGCAATGCCGGTCAGCTCGTCTTCGTGCGCGCGCAGCGTCGGCGTGTAGTCTCCCGCCAGCGTCTTGTGGCTGATGGTGCGCGAAGTCGAGAAGCCGAAGGCGCCCGCGCGAACCGCATCCGTCGTTATCTTGCGCATGGCGGCAATGTCGTCGGCCGTGGCCTTTTCGTGCCGGATGGCGCGATCCCCCATTACGTAAACCCGCATGGCGGCGTGCGGCAGCAAGGCGCACAGGTCGATGTCACGGGGATGCTTGTCCAGCGTCCCGAGGTATTCGGCAAAACTCTCCCACTGCCAGTTCAGGCCCTCGTGCATCACCGGCGCAGGGATATCCTCCACGCCTTCCATCAGGCGCACGAGCTTCTCGCGGTCGGCGACGTGGCAGGGCGCGAAGCCGACGCCACAGTTGCCCATCACGGCGGTGGTCACGCCGTGCCAGGCGGAAGGCGCCGTGAACTTGTCCCACACGGCCTGGCCGTCATAGTGCGTGTGGATGTCGACGAAGCCCGGCGTGACG
>JBDHTJ010000281.1:0-3864 GCA_039808585.1 Hyphomicrobiaceae bacterium
CCGCGGTCACTGGCAAGAACCCGGTCGCTCGATCGCGCGCGGGCAAGGGCAGCGAAATGCCAGCGCGGCTATTTCTTCTCCACGTTCCAGAGGGCGACGTTGCCGGGCGTCAGCAGCCCCGTGACGGTCTTGGCATGCACCGTCGGCGCTATGTACTGTCCGAGGTGGATATGTGTGATGAACTCGCCCGCGCGCTTGTGCACGGCCGTGGCGATCTCCATCTTCTTGGCGGGATCGCTCTCGCGCGCGAAGGCATCGCGCATCTTCTCGATCTCGGCATCGCATGGCCAGCCGAAGGTGGCCTTCTCGCAGCCGGTGTTGAGGAAGGCGGTGGAAACCGGATCAAGCACGTCGATGGCGCCCCAGGAGGTGATGAAGGCGTTCCAGCCGCCTTGCGAGGGCGGCTCCTTCTTGGAGCGGCGCGCGACGACCGTCTGCCAGTCGGTCGATTGCATGTCGACCTTGAGGCCGATCTTCTCCATGGCGGCCTTCACCACGGGGGCGACGTTGGACAGGGACACGTTGTCGGTGGACTGCATGAGGACCACGGGCGTGCCGTCGTAGCCGGCTTCCTTCAGCAGCGCCTTGCCCTTCTCGATGTTGCCCTCGAGTTTGTCCTCCCAGCCGGCCGGCGTCGAATAGGGCGAGCCGCAGGGATAGAGCGACTTGCAGACGATGTAGTACTTGGGGTTGCCGATGGTGGCTTCGAGCGCATCGACCTGCTTGAGCGCATAGGCCACCGCCTGGCGGATCTTGGCATTGTCGAAGGGCTTGTAGAGGAAATTGAAGCGCAGCGCGTACTGCCGGCCCATCGGCGCCATGATGGTGAAGGCGAGCTTGGGATCAGACTCCACCAGCGGCAGCAGGTCGTGCGGGGGTGCCTCGACGAAGTCGATTTCGCCGTTGATGAGCGCGTTCACCTGCGTCTGCGGATCGGCGATCCAGATCCACTCGACCTTGTCGACCTTCACCACCTTGCCGCCGGCGAAGCCGGACGCAGGCTCGGGCCGGGGCTTGTAGCGCTCGAACCTGGCATAGACGGCCTTGGTGCCGGGCTTCCATTCCGCCTTCAGGAACTTGAAGGGGCCGGAGCCGATCACCTCGGTGATCTGCGTGTTGGGATCGGTCTCGGCGATGCGCTTGGGCATCATGAAGGGGACGTTGGAGGTGCTCTTGGCGAGCGTCTCGATGACGAAGCCGTAGGGTTCCTTCATCTTCATGACGATGGTGAGCGCATCGGGCGCCTCGAAGCGGTCGACGAAGGAGAGAAGCTTCTGTCCGAGGCCATCGCGCGCGCCCCAGCGCTTGAGGGAGGCGATGCAGTCGTCCGATGTGACCGGCTGGCCATCGTGCCACTCGAGGCCCTGGCGCAGTTTGAAGGTCCAGGTGAGCTTGTCGTCGCTCAAGGTCCAGGTGTCGACCATCTGCGGCTTGGGGCGAAGATCATTGTCGTTCGCAAACAGCGTGTCATAGACCATGAAGCCGTGGTGCGTGGTGATCAGCGCCGAGGTCCAGACCGGGTCCATGATTTTGAGGTCGGAATGGAGCGCCACCTTGAGCACCGTCTCGGCGCGCGCGGCCGATTGCGGGGCGAGGACTGCGACCAGCGTGAACGCGGCGGCGGCTGCGGATTTCAGCAATGATGAAACGGTCTTCACAGAACGTACCTCTGATTGCGAAAGGAGGGCGGGAATGCTTTTGCGCTCAGACCGGGGCCGGCGTCCATGCGGCGTTCTCGTCGAGCGGATAACAGGGGCGGGGCAGGCCCGCGAACGGCAGGCGCTCGATCACCGGGCTCGTGAGGCCGGCGGTGTCGACCTCCTTCACCTGCTCGGGCGGGAACCAGGGCAGGAAGCCGGCGCGGAAATGCCCGCGTGATTTCACCACGACCGTCGCCGCCTTGCCGATGTCGAGCCCGAACATCTCGAAGAACATCGGATCGGCCGTCTGATTGCGGGCGGATATGACGACCACGGTGATGCCGCCGATGCGCAAGGCTGCTGACGGGCTGACGTTGACGCTTCGGCCCTGCATCAGGCCGAGCTTGCCGACGAAGCGGCCATCGGTGAGGGCCACGACTTCCGCTTCGGCCTCGAAGGGCACGTCCCATTGCTCCCACGGGCCATTGCCGCGGGAACGGTTGAAGCGAGCCTTGAAGCGCGCGCCCACGCCCTTCTGGTGAGCCTCGGCAGCAAGTTCAGGATCGAAGAAGGAGCCGTACAGCACGTCCTTGGCGCCGGCCTCGCACAGGGCCTTCAGCAGCTCCGTGGTGCGGCCCGAGCCGCCGCCGCCAGGGTTGTCGCCGGAATCGGAGTAGATGACGGGCTTGCGTGCCGCGCCCTTTGCGAGCTCCACCGCCTCCGCAACCGGCATCAGCGTCTTGCGAAAACGGGTCCGCATCTGCCAGGCCTTGGCGCCGATCTCGTTGGCGAGCGCAAGTGCCTTGTCGCGGTCGCTGCGCGCGGTGACCACCATGGCGAGGCCGTTCTTCGGTGTGTCGGAGAAGACGAAGCCGCCGAACAGCGAGACGTTGAGGATGCCGCCTGCCAGCTCTGCCTGCCGCTTCTGGCCGTAGTCGATCAGGTCGCCATAGGGGCCGGCATTGGTGAGGAGGTTGACGGAGGCCGGTGTCAACGGCAGGCGCACCAGCACCTGCTTCGGATCGGCCTGGCCCGCCAGCATGCGCCGCAGCGCGAACGCCGCCTCCTCGCCCCGCTCCAGCATGTCGACGTGGGGATTGGTGCGATAGCCGACGATGAGATCGGTGTCGTCGACCATCGACTGGGAGATGTTGGCATGCAGATCGAGGGTCATCACGATGCGCGCCTTGGGGCCCACGGCCTTGCGGATCGCCGAGACCATGTCGCCATCGGGATCGAAACTGTGTGTGGCCGTCATGCCGCCGTGGTTGCAGATGTAGACGGCATCGACGGGGTCTGCCTGCCTCAGGCCGTGTTGCATGATCGCCAATGCGGTCTCGAACGCGGCCTGCTCGATGGGGCCTGCCGGATAGCTCGATGCAAGCAAGATGGGCACCGGCTGCCATGGGCCGCTCGCGTCCATGGCGCGGACGAAGCCTGCGGCCTCCATCGGCATAGCCGGGGCGTCGGCACGCGCCTCGGCAAGGATCTCCTCACCCTCCAGCCAGCACACCGAGCGAAAGTCGGCTTCGGAAGCGGGCTTCGACCAGCGGTTCGATTCCAGCGCCAGCCCGACCAGGGCGACCCGCGGTGCCTGCATACTGCATGTCCCTCCAGAGTTGTGGGCCGCAATCTAGCCGGCTTCGGAGGCTGCTTCCACCGGCAGGATCGGCCTGGGGAACGCCCTGCACCGGGATTGTCGGAGCAGAGTGCAACTGCTCACAGAAGCAGCAGCAGAAACCATCATTGCCGGACTTTTTCCAATTGGTGTAGCCTCAGCCCATCCCCTGACGATGGAGCCTCGCATGACCCTGCGGACCGTTGCGCGCCACCTGAGCCTTCTCGCATTCGCCTTCGTGGCCATTCTTGTGTCGCATACGCCCTTACGCGCCGAGACGGTGCTGCGCGTGGTGATGCATTCCGATCTCAAGATCCTCGATCCGGTGTGGACGGCGGCCAACATCACGCGCAACCACGGCTACATGATCTACGACACGCTCTTCGCCTTCGATGCCAAGGGCGAGATCCAGCCGCAGATGGTGGACCGCTACGAGGTGAGCGCGGACAAGAAGGTCTACACGTTCACGCTGCGCGACGGGCTGATGTGGCACGACAATGCCCCGGTGACGGCGGAGGATTGCGTCGTCTCCATCAAGCGCTGGGCTGTCAAGGACGCCGCCGGCCAGCTCATGATGCGCTATACAGAAGATATCTCTCCGGTCGA
>JBDHTJ010000282.1:0-3810 GCA_039808585.1 Hyphomicrobiaceae bacterium
GGGGGGCAGCGCCAGCGCGTCGCCGTCGGCCGCGCCATCGTGCGCGAGCCGCGCGCCTTCCTGCTCGACGAACCCTTGTCGAACCTCGATGCCAAGCTGCGCGTCCACATGCGCACGGAAATCGCCCAGTTGCATCGCCGCCTCGGTGCGACATTCATCTACGTCACGCATGACCAGGCGGAAGCCATGACCATGTCCGATCGCATCGCCGTCATGATGGATGGCGACATCGTGCAGGTGGGCACGCCCGACCAAATCTATGACGACCCGCAGGACCTGCGTGTCGCCGAATTCATCGGCAGCCCGAAAATCAACGTGCTCGATGGCGAGCTCGACGCCGATGGGCGCACCAGCCTCGCAGGCCGCGTCTTGCCGCTGGCCCTTCGCCAGGCCAACGCGGGCAAGGTGCGGATCGGTCTGCGTCCCGAGGCCTTGCGGCTCGCCCCGCCGCGCGAGGCGCTGATCGAGGGCGTTCTCAGCCACCGCGAAAACCTTGGCGCTGAAGTCCTGCTGCATCTCGACGTGCCGGCATCGGCCGAACCCATCATCGTGCGGCTCGATCACGGCAAGGCCCGCTCCGTTGCCCTGGGCGAGCAGATCGGCGTGACGTTCGCGCCCGACGCGGCCCTTTGTTTCGACGCTTCGGGTCGGCGTCTTCCAATGATCGAGCCGGCCATGGCGCTCGAGGCCGCACATGGCTGACGGCTCCGGACTTTTGAGCACGCAAGCCCAAATCGCACCTGCGCCCCATCGTTTGCGTCTCTTCATGCTGAAGCGCGGGCTCGCGACGCTGTCGCTGCTGCTGCCTGCCGCCATGCTCATGCTGCTACTGCTCATCGGGCCCGTGGCAACGGTCGTCGTGATGTCGCTGACCGACTACCAGCTCGGCTCTGCCTCCTGGTCGTTCATCGGCGTCCAAAACTACGTCGACCTGTTCGGCGACCGCGTGTTCTGGCGTTCGCTCTCCAACACTCTGCTTTACGTAGCGATCGTGGTGCCGGCCTCTGTCGCTCTCGGCCTTGGCACCGCGTTGCTGATCGAGGCCCGCAGTTCGCTGCGATTCTTCTACCGATCGGTGTTCTTCATCCCGGTGATGGCGACACTGATCGCCATGGCGATCTCCTGGGAATACATGCTGCATCCGCAATTTGGCTTGATTAACCTGATGCTCAAGACGATCGGCCTGCCCGCGCAAGCCTGGCTGAGCAACCCAGCGCTCGTGCTCCCCACACTCGCTGCCATCGGCGTCTGGCAGCTGTTCGGCTTCAACATGGTGCTGTTCCTTGCCGGGCTGGTCTCCATTCCGCACTACCTGTACGAGGCGGCGGAAATGGATGGCGCGCGCTCTGCCTGGTCGCGCTTCCGCCTCATAACCTGGCCCATGCTCGGTCCGGTCACGATGTTCGTGGTGCTGATCTCCGCCATCCGGTCGTTCCAGGTGTTCGATACGGTGCACGTTCTCACCAAGGGCGGACCCAGCAAATCGTCCGAGGTGCTGCTTTACAGCATGTATTCGGAAGGTTTCGAGTTCTTCAGATCCGGCCTTGCCGCAACCATCGCCGTCGTGTTCCTCGGCTTCGTGCTGCTCCTCACGCTTCTCAAGGCGCGCCTCATCGACAAGCGGGTGCACTACTGATGTCGTCCCGCTCAGCCGGCCTTGCAGGCTCGATTGTCCGACACGTGGTGCTCATGACGGCCGCGGGCATCGTGCTGCTGCCGTTCCTCTGGATGTTCTCGACCTCGCTGAAGCCACAGGCAGAGGTGTTCCTGTCCGAAATCCGCTGGTGGCCGCATCAGCTGGCCGCGGCCGAGAACTATACGAAGGCATTCGAGAAGGCGCCGCTCGCCCGCTTCCTCCTCAACGGCGCCATCGTAACCGTCTCGATCTTCGTGTTGCAGGTGCTGGTGGCGCTGCCCGCCGCCTATGCGCTTGCCAAGCTCCGCTTCTGGGGCAGGACCACCGTGTTCGCGCTCGTCCTGTTCTCGATCCTGATCCCGCCGCAGGCCACCGCATTGCCCCTGTTCCTGCTGTTCCATAGCGTCGGTCTGCTCGACACATATGCCGCGCTGATCGTGCCCTTCACCATTTCCGTGTTCGGCATCTTTCTCATGCGCCAGTTCTTCATGACGGTGCCCGACGACCTCGTGGATGCTGCGCGCATGGATGGCCTTTCCGAGTTCGCGATCGTCTGGCGCGTGATGCTGCCCACAGCCATTCCCGCTGTCACTGCCTTCGGCATCTTTTCCGTGGTGGCGCACTGGAACGACTACTTCTGGCCGCTGATCGCCGTGAACTCCACCCATCTCTTCACGCCACCCGTCGGGGTTGCGCACTTCCGCAACGCCGAGGCCGGCACCGACTACGGACCACTAATGGCAGCGGCCACAATCATCATTGCGCCGCTCATCGTCGCGTTCCTGCTCGCCCAGCGCAGGTTCATCGAGGGGATCACCTTTACCGGGATGAAATAACCAGAACGGGCGCGCCAAGCCCGCTAACGCAGCAGATCACACTAACGGAGACTGACCATGCTGAAGCAGACCTTGCTTTCGGCCGCGCTGGCGCTCATCGCCATCCCGGCCCTCGCGCAACAGACCGAGGTGGTGGTGCAATACCCGTACCCGGAGCTGTTTGATGGCACGCACAAGCAGATCGCCGCGGAATTCGCGAAGCGGAATCCGGACATCAAGGTGACGTTCCGCGCCGCCTACGATTCCTACGAGGAGGCCACGCAGAAAGTGCTGCGTGAGGCCGTCACCAAACAGATGCCCGACATCACCTTCCAGGGCCTCAATCGCATTCGCATCCTCGTCGATCGTAACCTTGCCCAGCCGCTGGACGAGTTCATCAAGGCCGACAAGGATCTCGAAGCCGAAGGCTTTCATGCCGCCATGTACGACATCGGCACCATGAACGGGAAGGTCTACGCACTTCCTTTCGCCGTCTCGCTGCCGATCATGTATCTCAACGTCGACCTGGTGACGAAGGCAGGTGGTGATCCCGCCAATCCGCCCAAGACCTGGGACGAAGTGATCGAACTCGGCAAGAAGATCAAGGCGCTCGGTCCAGACCTCAACGGCATTACCTACGTCTGGGACATCACCGGCAATTGGCTTTGGCAGGCGCCGGTGTTCTCACGTGGCGGCACCATGCTCAACGAGGATGAGAGCAAGGTGGCGTTCGATGGCCCCGAAGGCCAGTTCGCGATCAAGACGCTCAGTCGCCTCGTCACGGAAGCGGGCATGCCGAACCTGACGCAGCCCGACATGCGTGCCGCTTTCGCGGCCGGTAAGACCGGCATCCACATCACCTCGACATCGGATCTCGCCAAGGTCACCGACATGGTCGCCAAGAAGTTCGTGATCAAGACCGTGCCGTTCCCCGATGTCGTGGCCGGCAAGGGCCGCCTGCCCGCAGGCGGCAACCTCGGCGTCATTCTCGCCGCCGATCCGGTGAGGAAGGCTGCAGCCTGGAAGGTGATGAAGTTCTGGCACGGGCCCGAAGGGGCGGCGATCATGGCCAAGACCACCGGCTACATGCCGCCCAACAAGAAGGCCAACGACGTCTACCTCAAGGACTTCTACGTCGAGAACCCGAACAACTTCACGGCCGTGAGCCAGTTGTCTCTGCTCACCAAGTGGTATGCGTTCCCGGGCGAGAACGGCCTGAAGATCACTGACGTGATCAAGGATCATATGGCCAGCATCGTCACCGGCCAGCGCGCGAAGGAGCCCGAGAAGGTGCTCACCGACATGGCGGCCGACGTGCAGAAGCTGCTGCCGAAGAAGTAATCGCCTTGGGCGGGGGTA
>JBDHTJ010000283.1:0-3803 GCA_039808585.1 Hyphomicrobiaceae bacterium
ACTCCATGTCGATCACTCCGAGGTCCCCCGCGTATCGCGCGTGAGACGTGGTCAAAACATGGGTCACTTCTCGATGGAAAAATCCCCGCCTAACGGGTCACTTCTCGGCGGAAATCAACAGCCAGCTCGACAGCAGCTCGTCTGGGAGCGGGTCAACGGAAACCGGCCAGCGGTCCCGGGCGATGTCGAGATAACGCTCGCGGATCTCGACCGCGAATGCACTGCGCGCCGCGTCACCCATCACATCAGGTCGTCGCGCACCGGCGCCCGGCGGCGATTCGAGACCGGGACGTAGCGCAACGCCTCGATGCCCGACTTCGTGATCCGCTCCTCACCAGATCTCACCGCAGTCGACGCCGCCGCAGAGACGATCGCCACGATCTCCCCGATCAATCCCTCGGAGAGCTGGAAGATCGTTCGCGCCAAGGGTTCATCCGAGAGATCGGACGCGCGGGCAAGCGGCAACGCACTCTCGAGGCTGTCGAGCAGCGCAAGGAACTCCTCGCCATATTGCCATCGCGGTACGGCGTGCAGGTCGAACCGGGTCGCCATTTCCGCGGTCTGGTTGACAAAGTCATAGACGGCGACCTCGCCGATCAAAACCGGCGAGATGTCGAACTGGCGGCCGATCCTCCGAAGGAAACCAAGCACGGCCTCGACATCGCGCGCCCGGCCGCGCAGAGCATTGTGGAACTCATCGAAGATCAGGATTCTGGGCTTCAGCCTGTCGAGCAGATGATCGACCTGCTCGGCCTTGCGGCCGACGTCCCGGCTGCTGCCCGTCGGCGCGCGCAACGCTTGCAGGATGCTGCCGTAGAAATGGGCGAGACCTGCGCCCTCGCGCGTCTGCACGACCCACACCTGCTGCTGGCCGGCTGTCCTCAGATGTCCGACGGCGAACCGTTCGGCGATCATCGTCTTGCCATTGGCATAGGGTCCGACCAGCATCAGGCCCCGGGTCCGCAACGACGGCGGCCGCGAGAGAAGCTCACCAAGGCGTGCATGCGCCGTGACCGCTACTTGGTGTCCGATCCACCGCGGCGCCTGGATGTAAGCGATCCGCTCGGCCGTGCTGTGGTCGAGGTGGGGACGAACATGATCGAGCAGATGGTTCGCCACGTCACCAATCCTCCACCGGCAGGCGGCGCTTTGGACGAACGGGATGATCGGCAGGCGCCGGCGCCGCCGACCGCATCGCGTCATAGGGCTTGGGCGCGTCTGCGGCGTGAGATTTGCGCACCGCATTGCGCAGCTCGGCCTTCGTCGGCTTCGTTCTGCCTGCGATCTCCGCGATCCGGCGGCGCAGCTTCACCTTCTCGACGTCCGTGCGCGCGTTCGCGCTACGTTGCTGCAGCCGGTCGGCCTCGTGTTCCCACAACGTCATCGGAACAAGCATACCGTCGCGCCGCTCCACAGATCGAAACTCCCTGGTTTCGGGATCGCGGGCATAGATGTGGCTGATGTCGCGCGGGTCGTATCGAAGCTCAAGCTTGCCCAGCCGGTCTCGCTGCGGAACCAGCTCGCCCAACCAGGCTGAGTAGCAGTCCAGCGCGAACATGCTGACGCCCTGCGGCGAGATGCGCCGCTCCGTGCCGGGCATGAATGCCAGCAGGACTCGCATAGCATTATCGTCGAAGCGTGCAAGATCGTGCGCCTGCCGGTCCCATTCCGACGCCGGCACCTTCAGCGTCCTCGCGTTCTGCTGTAAATTGTGATCGATCACCGCGAGCGCGACGCATCGCTCGAGATCGGCGAAGCTGAGACGCGCCCGCCGCTCAGCGGGATACTGGTCGCGGTCTGCCACGGACCGGCCCGTCGAGCCGGGCTGCGTTGCAAGAACCGCGTTGAGCTTCCCGAGCAGCCTTTCGACCACGCCACCCTGGTGGACGCGGCCGCGATCCCGGTAGCGGATACGAATGCCGAAGTCCTCGCACCCGCGCTGGAAGGCATTCCCTTTGAACTCCTTGGCCGAGTCGGTGACCAGCGATCGTGGTCGACCGAACATCGGCCAGCCATGCTCGATGCAGCGCGCTGCCAGCCATTCCTCCTTCGGACACATCGCCTGCGCCAGGCACAATGCGACCGAGAGCTCCGACGGCCTTTCGAGCGTGAGGCAGAAGCCGAGAATGCAGCGCGTCGCCACGTCAGTGACGATCGTCAGGTAGGCCCGGCCGACAAAGGTTCCGCCGCCCTCGACAACCTCGACGAAGTTGATGTCGGTCGGCGTGTGATCGATCTGGCAGACATCCAGCGGGTGTGCCGCGTGGATGTATCCGGGCCGGGCCCTGAGCCGATGGAGATGTTTCGGGTTCGCGGATCGCTTCTTCGCAATTTCCTCGGGGCCAAACAGTGCAGGTATTCTGCGGGCCACCGTCAGATAGGATGGAGGAGCCATGCCGGCCTCCTCGCAGCGGGCGCGGATCTCGGCTACGACCGGAGCAAGGGGTGGAGCCTCCAGCACCAGCCACTGCGCTCGCAATGTCGTCGCGATGATTTCCTCGATGTCCGGCTGGAGCCGCTTCTTCCGGGTCCGGTCTCCGCCGGGCAAGAGCAACGTCACTGTCCGGTCAACACGGTAGCGTACCAGCAGATTGTAGACCTGCCTGGTTGAGAGCTGCAGCTCGGCGGCTGCCCGAGTAATCGCCGCCCGCCGGGAACCCGAACCGTCCAGAATCTTGTCCAGCTCACGCGCAACGCGTCGCGCCGTCGACCATGCTTCATCGGAATGTGACGCCGCGGCGGACGCCGATATCAGGCTGTGTAATCGGTTCGGCAAAATGAGCGGTCAGTGAAATCGTTAGCGAAAATTCATGGCTGTCATAGCGCTCAGACCTAAACAGCACATGACGTTCTCACGATTGAAATCGGGAAGTGAAAGCGACAGCAGAGGATCAGCTCGCCCGCTTGGACGAGCAGGTGCGGCGAAGTCCGGTCGGAGAAGGCTTCGTTGAGCGAGGTCATTTCTTCGACGCTGTGGCCAGCATGTGGGTCGGGGGCGAGCTTGTCCACTTGGAGGACCTGGTTCTCCACGACGAGCGCATGGACGTCCGGGCGCCAACCCACGAATTGACGATCGCCCACCGAATTCTTCGAGCGCGCCGGCGCATCGCCGGGACGAAGGCGGGCTGGGCGGTGAGCGACGCGGGGATCGCGGCGCTCACCGGCTACGGGGATCACGAGCAGGAGGTCGAGGCTGGGGCGGGGACTCGACCAATTGTCGAACCCACCGAGCTCGACCTGATGCGCGACGACGACCCGCTTGCGCAGGAGCTCGCCAATGTCGATGCGCTTCTCGAACAATCGCAACAGCTCATCGATAGGGTTTCCGGCGGCAAGGCCGGCCGGCAAGAACTCATTGTCGGCGATCTCATCGTTCGAGATTCCGACTGGGACGAGGTGGACCGCCTGACGCAGTGGAAGCGCATTCTACGAGGTGCCAACGATCTCCCTGCGACACTCGGCGCAGCATTGTTGTGGGAGGAATGGGAGTCGCTCGAACCGATGCAGCGGCAGCATTGGCTCGGTAGCCAACTGGTCAGCGCCTATCTGCGCGCCCGCGGCAAGGTCGCATCGCACCTGCTCGGATTCAATGTCGGACTGAAGGCGGTGCCGAGGGAACGGCGCCGCTCATCAAACCGCCTGACCCGATTGCTCGCCTTTCTCGAAGCGATGTCGGCGTCGGCCGAGACCGGCATGAAGGAGATTGCCCGCCTAGCGCAGGCGCGCGAGCAGATGACCCGTCGTCTGAACGGCCGGCGCTCGTCGAGTAGCCTGCCGGCGACCATCGAACTCGTGCTATCCCG
>JBDHTJ010000284.1:0-3767 GCA_039808585.1 Hyphomicrobiaceae bacterium
TCATTGGTGTTTTTTCCTTACGCCACTTTCAATGTGCAACCCAACCTAGGCTGGCAAGTCATCGAGGCATTGATGCAGGTCAAGATAATCCGTTTCCTGACAATTCATTAGCAGAATAATTTCATATCATATAGCGGACCAGGGAAAGCTGCTTCGTGGAATCCGCGGAAATAGCCCACAAAAAACACTTTCGGAGCTTCAGACCTGAATGCCGCATTTTGCACTCTGCAGTTGATGCGCCTCAAGAACTGCTGCCAATAGTTTCAATATGCTGTCAATTCGTGGCCAACTGCGGGGGCGCGCGAGTGTCGTGTGAAGGGCGAACGTGCTGATGGTTCGAAGGCGTACAGTTTGCCAGGCGCTTGCGGCACTCGCGGTGGCAATCCCCCTCTCTTGCGGCGGTTGTGCGCAGGATGAGGCGAAATACAGCATGGTCGAGCAGGAAAGGGTGGTGAAGGCACCTCGGCCATCCACAGAGGCCACTGACGCTGCAGAAGAGCAAGCCGAGATGCGCCGCGCGCCACTCGTGTCTGCATCTCACATCGCACGGTTAGGTGATATCGAACGCCGCTATCAGGGGATCGTCGCGGCTGGCGGCTGGGGAAGAATTCCAGCGAAGAGCGAGGACGGCCGAAATCAGCTGCAGGACGTGGAACGGCTGGTGCGTGCGCGTCTTGCAGCTGAAGGCTATGAAATCAGCAACGCGTCGTTTGAGGCTCTTGTTGCTGCACTTAAACGCTTCCAGTCCGATCATGGGGTGAGGTCAACCGGCTACCTCGATGGAAGGACCATCCACGCCTTGAATGTCTCGGCCGAAAATAGGCTGACCCAAATCAGGAAAAGCGTCGTACGGCTGAGAGATGCGGCTGGCGCGATCACGCGGCATCAGCAGTACATCTTGGTCAACATCCCTGAGTTCCGCCTCGAGGTGGTGGAAGGCCCCACCGTCGTTGCGAGGCACCGCGTCATAGTTGGCCGTGCCGAGCGTCCCACGCCCTCCTTGAGTGCCTCCATTCGCAACATCAACCTGCATCCGACATGGCACGTCCCCGAGAGCATCGCTCGGCAGGATCTGCTGCCGCGCATTTCCAGCGATCCCGGCTACCTCAGCCGAGAGCATTTTCGAGTGACGGGTGGACGCCGCGGCGAGGCAATTGATGTCAGCCAGGTGGCGGTGCTGACCAAGGAGACGAAGCTTCACTTCCAGCAGGAGCCCGGGCCCTGGAACGCGCTCGGCTTGATCCGACTGGACATGCCCAACAGCCATAACGTCTACCTGCACGACACGCCGATGAAGGACTTGTTCAAGCGGCATGATCGCGCGTTTTCTGCGGGCTGCATAAGAGTAGAAGACGTAAGACAATTGGCTGGTTGGCTCTTGCGCGATGTTCCCGGATGGGACAGCGCTCGGTTTGATAGCGCCCTGAATGCGGGCCATCCCGTCGACATCCCCTTGCCGAAGCCGATCCCTGTCCTTTTTGTGTACGCGACCGCATCCGCGAGCGAGACGGGATCCGCGGCATTTCATGGCGATATCTACGGGAGAGATGATGGCGACGTCTCCAACGCCACCGCCAAGAGCCCGAATGCGGGCTACGGCCTGAGCCCGTGAGCCGGCGTACGTGTGCGACATCGAGGCTGCTCGCCTTCTTCTTCCGCTCTTTCGATGTCGGCATCGGCCGATGCATCGAACTGCCGACGACAGCTTCATGGGGCGTTCAGGCATGCCGGCCTAAAGTGCATCAGCGCGTTGCAGTGGAGGACACATGCTTCGGATCGCTCTTGCAATTGTCACTGGATGGGTTCTGGTCATGGGCAACCCCGCATATGCCTCCAGCGTCTTGGCCGGAACAAAGTGGCGCATCGAAAGCGTCAAGGATGCCGGTGCCGTGAACCCGGCAGAAGCACGTTTTGCAGTGGATGCAGAGGGACGCATCGCGACGACGGTCGGCTGCAACCAGTTTTCCGGCAGGGCCGACATAGCAGGTTCTAGCTTGTCTATTGGGCCACTCGCATCGACCCGCATGGCATGCGCGCCGGACTTGATGGACCTCGAGCAGAAATATGGCGCCGCCTTGGCCGCCACTCGCTCGTTCCAGATCGAGGGACCGATCCTCAGACTCATGGATGGGGCAGGCGTCGAGGTTGTCAGATTGAGCCGCGCCCCTTGACGGGCGAGGCCAAGCGGCTGCCTGCCCTCCAATATCGTTCCGAGCTATTGGCTACGCGTGGATGCCTTTGCGAGCATCGCAATGTAACGATCCATCTTGTGATCCTGGATGCCCGGCCACCCCTCCTTGGACGCCTGGCCGAAGAGCTTCCGCGCCGAGATCCAAGCCAAATAACGAAGCGGTCTCCCCCTCTTGATCACCGGAGGGTCCCCACGCAAATGCCAGCACAGCACGTCATGGGCATATCCCCGCAAGATTGAGGGAGATTGCGGTATGACATCCCACCCATTCACGATGCGAAAATGCGGTGCACGCGAGCGCGTCCGGTGCCAAAGGCTGGTGAATTTGGGGCTCCCGAACGTGTAGCACGCCGCGATCCGTTCATACCGGATCGTAGCAAGGGCGATCTGCGCCAGGGCACCGCCGAGTGAGTGGCCGACAATAACGAGCGGCAGCTTATTTTCGATTTCGAGATCGGACAGGGACGCCTGCACATGCGCTCCGATCTGTTCGTAGGCCATCGCGAAGCCGGAATGGACGAGCAGCGAGTGCCCTTCCCCGCGCACAACTTTCTTGCGCACCTGAAGGTTGGTCATCCAGTCCGTGGAATCCGTGGTGCCGCGAAACGCCAGTACGGCGTACTTGTCGCCAACCGCGAGATAGGCTTGGACCCCGCGGTCACGCCAGTTGGCAAGGCTCCGTTCCTGGTCGCTTGGTGCCCACATGAACGTCTTGCGCACGCTGAGCCCTGCAGTCTCGACGATCTTTTGCAGCTCAATCCCGTTGTCGACCTCGAAGGTGCTGTAGGCCGCATTTGCCAGATGCGCCATCTGGGTCGCGAAGGGGAGATTGAGCTGGTCCACAGACCCTGAAACGTCCAATACCGCAATGGGATGCGGGTCGGCAGCCACGGCATCAGTCATCTGTCTGTCCGCCTGTATCGCGATGCTACCAGATCACCTCAGGCAGGACGCGGTGCAGAAAACCGCTCGTCCGTAAAGAGGTCTCTTATGCAAGATAAATCGCTGCTTTGAATAAAGTACGCCAGTCGAAATCGCATAGGTTGACACACGTCAATGTTGGGTCGCACCATCATTCTATCATTCAAAATTCGGCTTCAGGCAGTCACACTGCCGAGCTTCAGCATGGCCGTCGTGTAAGGTTTCCCAGGAGCACCATAGATGTCATCCGCTTCTTGCAGAGGAATATCCCGATTGGCAAAAGGGGCCGCGATCGCCCTTTGGGCGTCGGCGCTCCTCGCTGCCCCAGCGTTCGCGCAGGATCGCAGACCCAACATCATCCTGATCGTCGCCGACGATGCGGGATACGCCGACATTGGCAGCTTCGGCAGCGAAATCCGGACGCCAAACATTGATGCATTGGCATCCGTTGGCGTCCGTTTCACGCAGTTCGGTGCGAGCGCAGTCTGTTCCCCGAGCCGCTCCATGATGCTAAGCGGCACGGACAGCCATCTCGCCGGACTTGGCAACATGGCCGAGTTCATGGCTGAAAATCAGAAGGGGAAACCCGGTTACGAAGGCTATTTGAACGACCGGGTCGCCCCGCTTCCCGCCCTACTTAAAGATGCCGGCTACA
>JBDHTJ010000285.1:0-3727 GCA_039808585.1 Hyphomicrobiaceae bacterium
CACAATGAGCGTCGAGAAGGCGCTCAAGCGCTACCCGGCTGTGAAGAGCGTCATGGTCAACCTGGTTCATGGTATCGTCCTGGTCGAGGCCGATACGTCGAAAATGAGCCGCGCCGAGTTGGCCGATGCCGTCGAGAAACTCGGCTACAGCGTCTCGACAACGGAGGTCCAGCAGTACGCAACCGATGAGGCGCTCTTCGGCCTCATCAAGCAGCGCGGCATGATCGGGATGGGCCTGTCCATCGTCGATCTCATTGTCGATCCGCTGAATCTCTTTGGACTGCCCGCCTATCCCAGGGCACTGTTCAGCCTGGCGGTCGCCGCCTTCGTTCTCTTCTGGGTCGGCTACCCGATTCTGAGAAAAACCTTGATGGCCCTCCGTCAGCGGGTCATCAACGCCAACGTACTCCTCTCGGCAGGCGCGTGGGGATCGTTCATCGTGGGTGCCCTCTCGCTCTACGATCCCCGCTGGCCCAACTTTTTGCCGGTCGCCGCTTGGTTGATGTCGCTGCATCTCTTCTTCGGCTATTTCAAGCTCGACACGCGGAGGAAGGCATCTGAAGCGGTTCGCAAGCTCCTTTCGCTCCAACCCCCCCGCGCGAGAGTGCTTCGCGGGGATCAAGCGGTGGAGGTGCTCACGAAGGATGTTGCCATCGGCGAACTAGTCCTCATTCATCCCGGCGAGCGCATTCCGCTGGACGGTGAAGTGCTTGAGGGAACGGCGAGCGTGGATGAGTCGAGCTTCACCGGCGAATCGGTGCCTGCTACCAGAGGAGTTGGTTCCAAGGTCATTGGCGGAACGCTCAACTTGGACGGTGCGCTGCAAGTAAAGGTGACCAAGGTTGGTGAGGACAGTTTCTTAAGTCAGATCGTCCGGCTCATGACCCAGATCGCTGAGCGCAAGCCCTCGATTGAACTGATGGCCGACTGGCTGATGAATTATTACGGCCCGGTCGTCTTCATCGCGGCCATCCTGGCCTTTGCCGGCTGGATACTCTTCACCGGTGACCTGCTCCAAGCCACGGTGGTCCTGCTGACAACGATCATCATGGGCTATCCGTGCGCCTTGGGGATTACGACTCCGATGCTTGCCGCAATCGCTGGGGGCAAGGGCATCTCAATCGGACTCCTTGTGAAGGCAAGCGAAGTCTTTCACGGGCTTTCGACGGTGAACACAATCGTTTTCGACAAAACGGGAACGCTCACCTACGGTCGGCCGACGGTGACCGATGTCGTGGCCTTTGGGCTAGAACGGGGCGAGGTGCTTTCGCTGGCTGGCTCGGTGGAGGCACAATCGGAGCATCCTCTCGGTCAGGCTATCGGCTTCTATGCCCAGCGCGAAGGGGCGAGGAAGGCAGCCGTTCAAGGCTTCCGTGCCACCCCTGGCAAGGGCGTGTCTGCGACTCTCGATGGGGCGGAGATCGTCGCTGGAAAGCCTTCGTTCGTTGAGGAGCGGGGAATATCGTTGCCTGGGGAGGTCCGCGCGAGAGTGGAGGCACTGAGCGCCGAAGGGAAGACGGTTGTGCTCGTTGCACGCAGCGGCGAGGTCATTGGTGCCATTGCGCTCCAGGATACGCCGCGGCGCGGGGCTGAAAGGGTGATTGCCCGGCTACGGGAGCGGAGTGTGAAGACGGTCATGCTCACCGGCGATGCCCGGCCGGTGGCCGAGGCAATCGGTAAGCTGCTCGGTATCGATCAGGTCCAGGCGGAACTGCTGCCCGCGGACAAGGTCGCCGCTATCGAAGCGCTCCAGAAGGAGGGGCGAAATGTGGCGATGGTCGGCGATGGCATTAACGATGCTCCCGCTCTTGCGCAGGCGGATGTCGGCATTGCTATCGGTGCTGGCACCGATGTGGCAATCGAATCGGCAGGTGTCATCCTCATTGGCGACAGGCTTGACGACGTGGTGAGCGCTCTCACCTTGGGAAAGGCGAGCTACCGCACGCTTACCGGGAATGTGATTGTCGCGGTGCTCTTCAATCTGGTGGGCATGGGGCTTGCGGCCTTTGGTTTTATCACGCCACTCCTTGCCATCGCCTTTATGATCGTGAGCATCTTCGCGATTTTGCTCAACACGCTCCGCATCCGAGGCATCAACCTCGAACGCGAGGAAATCGAAGACACTGGGCCGCTTGCCGAAGTGGAACTCCTCATTCCGAACATGGTCTGCGAGGGCTGCGCGAGCAAGATCAGCACGGCGCTTAACGCGTTGCCGGGCGTGCGCGAGGTCAAGCCGAAGGTGGCGCAGAAGCATGTCTCCGTGCGTTACGAGCCCGCGAAAATACAGGAGCACGGTCTCAAGAACGCGGTCGAGAAAGCAGGATTCACCGCAGTCGAGGTATGAATCATGGGACACACGGAGAATGATCGCAGGATCGACGGGGCGGTCTCATGCGGTCCGGAGGTTGAGATCGTTGTCGATGGCCTCCCGGTCACTGCTTTTGAAGGCGAGAGCGTAGCGGCGGCGCTCCTGGCGAGCGGACGCCGCACGCTCCGAACAACAGCAAGGCTTCATGAGCCACGCGGGATGTACTGTGGCATCGGGGTCTGCTTCGACTGTGTGATGACGGTGGATGGACGACCAAATGTCCGCACCTGCCAAACTCCGGTGCATGCCGGCATGCGAATTGAGTCGCAGCAGGGCGATGGGACATGGACGCTCGACGGGGAAACTCGCGCGAAAGGAGGTCCAAATGGGACGCAAGGTGCTCATTGAGCTATTCACCAAAGGCTGTCCAGCCTGCGACGGCTGGCCGCCATACGGGCAAGCGCTCGCTTCCTCGGCCCAAGGCTATGAGTTGCGTGTGTGGGATGGGCGCGACGAACGCGACGCGGCGGAGCGTGAGAAGAGAATGGCACTCTACGGAATCAACGAGCTACCGGCAATCGTCGTCGACGGCGAGTTGCTGGCTTGCTGTAAGTAGGAGGTGCAGATGTCTTCAACTCGGCCTCTTGTCATCATCGGTGGTGGCCCCGCAGGAATGACCGCGGCGATTGAAGCCGCTCGTGCCGGTCTTAATTCCACGCTTATCGACGAAGCGCCCGCCCTGGGCGGTCAAGTCTATCGGCAACTCCCCGAAGCTTTTCGTGTCCATGATGCGCACGGGCTTGGGCGTGACTTCGCGCGTGGCAACCAGCTCCGTCAGGAATTTGCCGATGTTGCCGGTCGAGTGGAGGTGCTCTCGAACACCGCTGTGCTTGGTCTATGGCCAAATCGTGAATTGCTGTGGTCCCGCGACAACAGTTCTGGCGTGCTCCAAGCGGAACGGCTGATCATTGCAAGCGGCGCTTACGACCGCCCGGTGCCCTTCCCTGGATGGACGCTCCCGGGCGTAATGACGGCGGGCGGAGTGCAGACGATCCTGAAGACAATGCGCGTTCGCCCTGGTCGGCGGGCTCTTGTCGCTGGCACGGGGCCGCTCATTCTTTCGGTTGCATGTCGCCTGCATCAGGCGGGGGTCGAAATTGCCTCCGTTCTTGAGGTCGGCAACCCGCCCTGGAGGGACGGAGTGTTTCCGAACGAATGGCCTCACGGGGAGTTCATCGACGATATGCGGGGGCACTTGGACTATCTGAGAAGGGCGAATATCGCGGTTCGTACAAACCTGTAAACGCCAGCGTAAAAGTGTAGCGCGAGCGAGGTCATCAGCGAGTGCTGATCTAAAAGTGTAGTGCGTAATCAAGCTGACCGCTTAGTCTGGAGAGCTGCGAAGCAGCTCTATTGACG
>JBDHTJ010000286.1:0-3724 GCA_039808585.1 Hyphomicrobiaceae bacterium
AGTCGGTCGACATCAATCTCGAGGTGCAGTTCGGCCCCCACGTCTACCTGTTCGGTGGCACGCTCCGACCGGCTCTCGGCGCGACCATCAATACGCGCGGCGCCACCTCCAAGGCCTATCTCGACGCCCGCTGGGAGATCGAGAGCGCCTCGGGCCTTTTCTTTGCCACCGGCCTCGGCGCTGCCGTGCACGACGGCAACATCGATCCCATCGATGCCACTCGCAAGGCGCTCGGTTCCCGCGTCCTGTTCCACATCCCTGCCGAGATCGGCTACCGCTGGGACGGCCACAACAGCCTGTCGCTCTACTTCGAGCACATCTCGAATGGCTACACGAAGGACTTCAACGAAGGCCTCGACGTCTGGGGCGCCCGTTACGGCTATCGCTACTGAGCCGACCTTTACGCCGGCCTTCACCAAGCCTGTCGAGTTTCGCGCTGGTCTCGGCCGCGCGCCCCATTTACCGTGCGCGCACGTCTGATCCCGAACCCGAGCACGCCGAGACCCATGTCGCAGCCGACTGAACCAGAAGTCCTGATCCGCAAAGACGGGCGCGCCTTGCGCATCACCCTCAACAGGCCCAAGGCATTGAATGCCCTGACCCTCGGCATGGTGCGTGCGATCTGGACGGCGCTTCTTGCCGCCAAGGACGACCCGACAGTCGCCCTCGTCCTGCTCGAAGGTGCCGGCGATCGCGCGCTCTGCGCCGGGGGCGATGTGCTCTCGCTCTACGCGAGCCGCACCGAGGGCTCGGGTCTCGCCCGCACGTTCTGGCGCGAGGAATATCGCCTCAATGCCCTGATCCACCGCTATCCGAAGCCCTACGTCGCCATCCAGGACGGCATCGTCATGGGCGGCGGCATCGGGCTCTCGTCCCATGCGCAATACCGCATCGTCACCGAGCGCTCGATGCTGGCCATGCCTGAAACCGGCATTGGCCTCATCCCCGATGTCGGCGGTACCTGGATCCTAGGCCATGCGCCGGGCGCGCTTGGCATCTATCTCGGCCTGACCGGCGCTCGGCTGACCGGCGCCGATGCCCTTCAGACGGGCTTTGCGGGCACCTTCGCACCATCGTCCGCGCTGCTCGCCTTGAAGCAGCAGCTTATCGATCCGACCGGCGCCCCTGTCGACGAGATCATGGACGCACTCGCCGACGAGCACGCGGTTCCTGTCGCACCGCTGATGGCGCTCAAGAATGACATAGATCGCATTTTCGCCAAGCCGACGGTCGAGGCCATCCTGCGCGAACTCAACACAACGACCGCCGACTGGGCCCAGAAGACCCGCGCCGATCTCTTGCAGAAGTCGCCTTTGGCCCTCAAGGCGACGTTGACCGCAATTCGCCAGGCACGGCACCTGCCATCCCTCGAGGCGGCCCTCAACGTCGAGTTCCGTTTGTGCTCGCGGCTGTTCGAGCACGGTGAGTTCCCGGAAGGCGTGCGCGCATTGCTGGTCGACAAGGACAAGGCGCCGAAGTGGAACCCGCGCGAGATCGAGGACGTCACGCCGCAGATGGTGACGGACCTGATGGCGCCATTTCCTCGCGGCGAAGAGCTGGGCTTGACCGGCCCCTGACAGCGGCGGATCAGACGCCAACCGTTGGCGGCGGCTCTGTACTCGGTGCCGGTACGGGCCGGTCGCCCGGCAGCACGGGCAACGGCGCCGCCGGAACGTAAAACGGCGACCGCTTCCACGCCAGCAGCGCCACCAGCAGTGCGATGCCGACGACCATTTCGACGTACGCCATGGGCGATGTGAGGCGGCTGCCGCCAGCTGCCAGCACCGGATCGCTGTAGACGTTCAGACCCATATCCGGAGCGCTTCCGGGCACCGTCACGATCACCATCATCGACAGCACGTTGTTGGCAAAATGCAGGCCCCAGGTCGAAGCGACGCTGCCGCTGCGCAGGACGAGCCAATAGTAGAGAACTTCCGTCGCCACGAACCAGATGAAGTTGTAGATGAAGTCCGTCTTGAAGTCGGAGTTCAGCGTGTGCAGCATCGTGAAGCCGAGAACCAGCAGCGCGACAATCGCCGCGCGCACGGCGACAAGCGCACCCCACGCACGCAACAGGTAGCCGCGAAACAGAAGCTCCTCACCGAGCGTCTGCAATGCGATCACACAAAGGCCGAACGCGAACGACAGCAGGTAGACGGATCCAAAGTCGGATCGCACCTGGAACGCGGCTGGCGTTCGCAGCATTTCAAGTCCGTATCCGGCCAGCGCCACGGTGGCCAAGGCCGCCGCCGCCTTGAGGAACAGCGCCACACCACCCTGGCCGTGAAAGCGCCAGAGATCGCGTGCCCGGCGTCCATGCAGCCGCATCATCGCCGCCGCAACGAACCAGAGGCTGGCGCCAAACAGCCCGAGCGCCGCAAACGTATAGGCGTTGCCCGGCAGCAGGATCACGTCGGATCGTTGCGCCGCGCGATAAAGGGCTTGCGTTCCCGTCCACGCGGCAATGCGGATCTGCAGGGCATCGGATTGCAGCAGCAGCACCAGCGCGCCGAGCGTGGCGCAAAAGGTCCCGAGCAGAGCCCACGGCCAGCGCCATCGTCCCCGCCTCTCGGCCAGCAGGACAGGGTCCCGCACCCACGGCAGCCAGGGCGACCGCAAGAATGGGCCACCAGCATCTGGCGCCAGTGATACCGCCTCGTCCTGCAGCGCCGCCTCCTCAGGCCTGGAGCGTCTCGAGTTCGTCGATCATGCCTTCGAGAACCTGCAATCCCTTTTGCCAGAACTGCGGGTCGCGTGCGTCGAGCCCGAACGGCGCCAGCAGCGCGGAATGATGCTTGGAGCCACCCGCCTTCAGCAGATCGAAGTACTTCGCGACGAAGCCTGGATGTGCTTCCTGGTAGAGGCCGTAGAGTGAGTTCACCAGACAGTCGCCGAAGGCGTAGGCGTAGACGTAGAACGGCGAATGGATGAAGTGCGGAATGTAGGCCCAGAACGTTTCGTAGCCGGGCTTCAGCTCGATCGCATCGCCGAGGCTTTCGCGCTGAACCTCGAGCCAGAACGCACCGAGATCCTCGCTGGTCAATTCCCCCTTGCGTCGCGCTTCATGCACTTTGCGCTCGAAGCAGTAGAAGGCGATCTGGCGCACGACCGTGTTGATCATGTCCTCGACCTTCTGCGCGATCATCGCCTTGCGCTCGCGCCGGTCCGTTGTCGCGGCCAGCAACGCCTTGAACGTCAGCATCTCGCCGAATACCGAAGCCGTCTCCGCGAGCGTGAGCGGCGTCGGCGCCATCAGTGCACCCTGGCGGGCTGCGAGAACCTGATGCACACCATGGCCGAGTTCATGCGCCAGCGTCATCACATCGCGCGGCTTGCCCTGGTAGTTCATGAGCACATAAGGATGCGCCGACGGCACGGTCGGATGCGAGAACGCGCCCGGCGCCTTGCCGGGCCGCACCGGCGCGTCGATCCAGCCCGAACGGAAGAACCGCCCGGCGATGTCGGCCATCTCGGGCGCGAACCCGCCATAGGCCTTGAGCACGATCTCTTCGGCTTCCGTCCAGGGAATGATGCGCTCGGGCCGCTCGGGCAGCGGAGCATTGCGATCCCAATGCGCCAGCCGCTCCATGCCGAGCCATTTGGCCTTCAGCCGGTAGTAGCGATGCGACGTGCGCGCATACGAGGCCCGCACCGCCGAAACCAGCGCATCCACCACCTCGCGCTCCACCCGGTTGTCGAGGTGGCGGCTGTCCGCCACGTCGCT
>JBDHTJ010000287.1:0-3713 GCA_039808585.1 Hyphomicrobiaceae bacterium
GAGCGAAATCGTAGCGCGGATAACGGTCGTGCAATTCGCGCAATTCGGCGTCCCGCGTCACCTTGGCCAGGATCGAGGCGGCGCTGATCGCCGGCACGGTGGCATCGCCCTTGACGATGGCCGTGCAAGGGCAGGCCAGCGGCGGACAGTGCTTGCCGTCCACCAGCACTCGATCCGGGGTCATGGGCAAGGCTTCGACCGCCCGCCGCATCGCCAGCAGTGCAGCCTGAAAAATATTGAGCCGGTCGATTTCGGCGACCTCGGCACGGCCCAGCGCCCAGGCTAGGGCGTTGGCGCGGATGTCCAGCGTCAGTCGTTCACGGCGGGCGGGGCTGAGTTTTTTGGAATCGGCTAGGCCGGCGATGGGACGAGCGGGGTCGAGGATGACGGCGGCGGCAATGACGGGACCGGCCAGCGGGCCGCGCCCTACTTCATCCACGCCGGCGATCAGCAGCGTGTCGGACATGAGCTTCCTTCAGATTTCATCGAATGAACGCTCAACTCTGTACCATCGCGGAGCGCATGCCGAGGCGTTCAACGAACGGCTCGAAATCGCGGTCGCTGTACAGCAAAGCATAATTTTTTTCAATACAGAACGTTGCGATCATCGTGTCGATGGTTTTTCTGACCGTTACGCCGAGCAGCCGCAGGGTGCGGAAGTGACGGGCGGCCTGAATGGCGATTTCCCGCCCCCCAATTTCCACCACTTCCAGGGAAGTCAACAATTTGCGAGCCTGGTTAAAGTCTCGTTCACTGTTGAATCCTTGCAGGACTTCAGTCAGGACAAGGTCTCCCACCGCCAAGGGCTCGCTGCCTAGCAGCGCGTCCAGACGCTCGGTCTGCACGGTGAGGGTCCCTCTGAAGTAGTCGATCCAGACGCTGGAATCGACCAGGATCACCGGTCGGTTCTCATGGCGTCGAGGTCGCCTTGCCAGTCGAGCTTGCCGCGAAAGCGGCGGATTTCTTCCTGCTGGCGCAATCGCAACAAGGTGCGCAGGCCCAACTCAACGACCTCGCGCTTGGTCTTCAAGCCCGTCACCCGCAAGGTCTCCTCCATGAGTTGATCGTCGATCACGATATTGGTACGCATGATGTGTATCTCTCATTCAATCTTTACACATCATAAGACTTCAGATGGTGGCGCACAACCAGAGATAGGAGACGTTAAGGCAGCGCCCGATCAAGCGCCGCTTGGCAAAAAGAAACGGCTTTGTTGCAATCGGATGAGGGATGAGGTTTGTCTGATGGGGTTTGAGTTTAGCAAGCCATGACGGTATCGGGCATACCGAGCTGTGTCATGGTATTCATGGCGACGAGGCGGGCATAGGCTTGGGTGGTCTGGGTGTCGAAACGGCGGTTGCGCGCCCCACGCTGGCCGCTCCGTTTCGTACCACCGTCCCCTGTGTGCTTCATCAAACCACACCGTCAGCGACCCACGCTCCACCAACGCCGCGTTGTATGCCCGCCAGTTCCGAATACGAATATTTGTGCTGATGCTTGCTCATGCTCCTGAAGATGGGGTCTGTCCCTTTTATGCAACAATACCACGGGACGACGAAGTCGCCCCGAAGGGGTGGAGGCTCCAATGAGGGTTCGACGGCGCTACTGCCGAGAACCCGATATTGGGATCAACTCGCGCCCGTTCATCGGCGCGGCCAGGGCGCCTTGCCTCGGCGTGTCCGGTTGAACGACCTATTAGGTTTCACTCGGGCAGCTGCCAGCCTTGCGCTTTGAGCTCATCCTTGACAAGGCCGACGCTGCTCGCACCCTGCTTGTTCTTGCTGTCGGACGCCGTAAGCTTGAGCGGAAAGATGTTGTCCTTCGCCTTGTCCAAAGTGAAGCGAGCCCAGCCGGTCCTAGTTTCCTCGGTTTTCGTTGTGTCTTTCGGACCGTAGGTAATCGTCACCTTATAGGGGGGGGAGCCACCGGTGGCGTACGCCACGATGGTCGTGTCTTGAAGTGTCGCGTCAACACCGAGCGCCCCGTCCTTGTTGTCGCCCGCGCCGAAGTAGAAGCCAATGACTGTTCCGAAAACGCCGGAGAAGACGAGGAATATCTCTCGAGCGTGTCGGAACCGGTCTTCAAAGGTACCTTCGGAGGAGAACAGCGATCCAAGGAGCAGCGCGCCACCAAAGATGATCGTGCTGAGAATCGCGGCCACAGTAAGTAGTGGTCTTGTGCCCTCGATCGTTGCCAACTTGGAGTAGCCGACGGTGTTGGCGTAGGTGAAAAGGAACCAAAGCAGAACCATAAAGACCAAGCCCAGCACAAACATGCCGACGTAGGGCCAAGCCTTGTCAAACTTCGATGGCGGCGGCGGCAGAGGTGCTACCGATATCTTAGCTTCTGCGGCAGGTAGGGCTGGATCAGTTGACGGCGGTTTCAGAGTAGTGTTTGTAGGTGCAGTTGGAACTTCCTCGGCCATGTCTTCCTCCTGTTGCAAAGCGATAGAACCTACTGAGTCTGAACTCGCCACGCATCCGCAACGCTGTGGACGGCGACTCGCGAGACTGTGAAACCTAACGGGCGCGAGTTGAGCGTCATCCCGCACGAAGCGGACCCGCCGCCTCGCCGAGAAACACTGGAGTTTCTCCGGCGGTGATGGGCAGCGGGGACGCGGGTACGGGACGACGCAGTCGCCGCGAAGCGGTGACGCTCCAATGAGGGTTCGACGGCGCTACGTGCCGAGAACCCGATATTGGGAACAACTCGTACCCAACTTGGAGCCATTTCTCGTGCAACAATGGAACGCAGCGGAATACACGAGAAATGGTGGAAAATTGGTCGCAGGCACAACGCATTGTTAGCCTTTCCATTTGATGGCATATGTGCCACCATTTCCGCATGACACCTCGCATCGTAGTTGACACCAATGTGCTGACAGCGGCACTCATAAGCCCAGAAGGACCAAATCGAACGGTTCTGCGCCGGTGCCTTCTTGGGACATATAAGCCTCTGTTAAGAAATGCTTTATTCTCCGAATATGAGGATGTAACCACGCGCCCGGCCATACTCGAACGGTGCCCAGTTGCTCCGGCAGACATGGCCGTATTGCTCGAAGCCGTGTGTTCCGTGGCCGAATGGGTGCCGATCTTCTATCTGTGGCGCCCGAACCTTACGGACGAGGCCGACAACCACGTTTTGGAATTAGCCGCAGCCGGTAACGCTCGTTGGATTGTAACCAACAACATTCGAGACTTTTCCAAGGGTGAGCTTCGCTTTCCAGATATCCAGATAGCAACACCCAGCAAACTGCTGAGAGAGGCCTGACATGGCAACATTGACTGTACGACTCCCCGACGACAAGCACCTTCGGCTTAAAGCCTTGGCACAGCGCAAGCACATCAGCGTGAATAAGCTATTGGAAGAGCTTTCGACCCAAGCTATTGCTGAGTTCGACGCTGAAACTAGATTTCGTGCCATGGCTTCCAAAGGTTCCATCAAACAAGGCCTAGAAGTTCTCGATCGTTTGGACAAAGCGTTTCAAGGCTAACGGGCGCGAGTTGAGGGCCATCCCGCACGGAGCGGAGCCGCCGCCCGACCAATGAACTGTGAAGTTCCGCGAGTCGTGATGGGCGGCGGTGACGCGAGTACGGGACGACGAAGTCGCCCCGAAGGGGTGACGCTCCAATGAGGGTTCGACGGCGCTTCGCGCCGAGAACCCGCTATTGGGAACAACTCGCGCCCGTTCATCGGCGCGTAGCGCCGATGAA
>JBDHTJ010000288.1:0-3642 GCA_039808585.1 Hyphomicrobiaceae bacterium
GATCCACGTCATGCCGCGACTCCTGATTGAGTGAGGCTGTCAGGCGTGATGTGCTCGGTCGGTTCTTCAACCCAGACGGGGTCCGACCAATGCAGAAGCCCGACGCGCCGAGTGGTCCCGACTGGCGGGAACTCGCCCAGAGCATGGCGACCGCTTTTCGCCAGTTCGTGGAAATTGTGACGACTGCCGATGCGGAGTTCTCCGGCAAGGCCCTCCGTCGGGCGCGCGACATGGTCGGAGATACGCTTGCCGACAACGGCGTGGGCGAGCACCAACTGCGCGCTGTCGCGCAGTTTTTCCAGCAGGCGATCGAAGACGCGGAAGCTCGCCGCGTGAAGCATTGAGGTCGAGAGTTTCATCTGCACCCTCACGCCGCTCGCTTCAGATGCCGGCCCGTCAGGCTCCTGCAGGCCTCGCCGATGAGATCCGGCCGTGCGTCTGCCGCTAGGCGCGCGGCATCAGCCAAAAGCCTGCGCAGGCGCCAGGCGAGAACACGGGTGTCGTTGTCATCGACAGCCCAGCCGAGGCGGATCAAGTCGCCGTCGGCCAGGTGGCCGTCATTGGCGCGCCAGATGGCGATGATGTCTTCGGCGAGCCGCACCTTGATGGCGGCGGGGTCGCACATGTGCTGGCGGGGCAGGGGCCAGATGAAGCCGTCGTCGGTGGCGAGCGGCACTTCGATGCCGCCGACAGTCAACAGGCGGCTATGGGCTTCGGCAAGCGGGCAGCCCTGCCGGTTGGACAGCTTGTGAGCGGAGGTCAAGACGCCATCTCCTCAGCGATCTGCTTGAGGTAGGCCGCGCACCACGCGCCATACGACGGCTCTTCACCGGCCGACTGCTCAGCGAGGAAGCGCTTCACTGTCGCCGTCAGCTGCTCGTAGGCCTCCGGTTCCTCGGTGAATCTCCGCATCCATTCGTTGAACGCCGCGGCCATCTGATCTTGAGTCATGCGCGCACCTTCTTTTGCTTGAGGGGGACGACCCGGCCGGCCTTGGCGGGCTCGGGCAAAGTGAACTGAAGCGCTCCGCCGTCGCGGGTGACGTCGGCGAGAAGCGGAAAGACGCGGCCTTCCAGCAGGCTCGCTGTGTCGACGCCGTAGAAATGCGGCGGCAGGACCACGTGAACCCGGCAGGCGTGGTTGCCGAAGCGGGCGAGGCGAACCCCTCCACCGCCTTTGTCGCCGCGATGCAGGCGGAAGGCACCCGCATCGGGGCCGGTGCCGAGAGACACCACGATGCGGTCAGCTGCGCTCCAGCCGAGTTCGGCAAGCAAAGGTCCGGAGATACCGAACGTCAGACGATCACGCCCGTTCTGACGGGAGCGATAAACCCGCACCGCCGGGGCCGTGACCCAGTCGCGGATGGTCGAGCCTGAAAGAGGAATGAAGGGCATGGCAACCTCGGTTAAGGTTCAGCCCGCGGCTTGTGCCGGGGGAGGATGCGATGACGGATTTCGAGACCGAAGTGCTGCGGCTGCTGAAGTCGATCGACGATCGCTTGAAGGTCATCGAGGAGGAGGCGGACTGGGTGCGGGTCGCCCGCGAAGTCGAGACCGACAACCTCAAGCGAGAGGTGGAGAAGTATCGCCGGCCTCTGCCGCGATGATCTCCTTTGCCCGTGCCCGGATGCGGGTGCTGATGCGATAGAGCCGAGCATCTTCGCGCGCCCGGCGCTCCACATATGCGTCCTCGTCGAAGGGAGAGGCGGCGCCGTCCGTTGCCTCGCCGAACGTGTGCATGAATTGCACGGGTTCAGCCTTTGGCCGGAACGGCTGGCGCTTCGTCTCGCCGCTCCGATTGAGCTCCAGCTTCAGCAGCCCAGCCAGCACGCCAGCAATGTCGACGGGAAGAACGACGCGCAGCGGTTCTGCGCCGTCGTGATTGATTTCGAAGGCGATCGTGCCCCGGTCACTCACCGGGTGGACGGAGTGCAGCCCCGTCGCAAGGACGACCTGGCGGCCACACTCGGCGGCGCGCGCATCGCTGTCGTGAAACATGCCCTTCATCGTCGCGCCGACCTTGTCAGCGAGTACCTGCTCGACCGTGGCGGACATGGTGTCGGAGTTGTCCGGCACATTGACCGCGATCTTCCGCATGCCCGCCGCCAAGCTTGCTGCAGTGGCGATGCGGCTCATCACCTCATCGGCGACGGCCTTGACCAGATCTTCTGAAACAGGGGCGGCAGACACCATGGGGAAGGCTCCATCCGAAAGAGGACGGCCAATATTTCCCCAAATTGGGTAACTATGTCAACCCCAAAATGGGTAACTCACCTCCGGCGCCTCTGCCGGCGTGGCGTCTCCGACCCACCATCTGTGCGAGCGCTTCCTCGAACCTGTAGTTGTCCAGCATGGCTGGTGCAGCTGAGCCGGCGTTCGTCGACGGTGCCAGGAGCGTGCCCGCCGCGCCGCAACGCTGCCTCGTGCTGCCGCCAACTCGCACATCGCCCATTCGGCAATCGGAAGCCGGGGCCGCCGCGACAAGCGCAGCCTCGTTGGAAAGCGAAAGCATCGCGAGATGTGGCTACAACCATCAGGGCTGAGAAGAGGACGGCTCGTCTGCCCAGCATCATGGATCGCAGGCCTTGTTGGCCGCGGTCACAAAATCTCCGACAAGCCCAGCGAGAGCTGCATCGGGAGGTCCATCCAAAAGCTCGTGATTTCGACCTTGATAGCGGATGCTCGCTTTGCCAACGCGGCCTCTCGCCAGGCCGTTCGCGGCATAAAAGCTGCCACTGTAGTAGATCACGCTCGCATGCCTGAAAAAGCAGAACGCCAGAGTTCGCGGCTGTCCGGTGACCAGCGGCTGGCCGCCTGTTGCCTGCCAGCTCTGCCCTGCGGCCCCTCCTTCCCGCTGAGTCATGACGGGCAGCGACCGGGAAAGCGCTGGTGTCGTCAGGACGGCTAAAGCAGCGACAAGGGCGGTTTTCATAGAAGCCTTCCCATTCCCGCCGTCTTGCGGGCGAATGCCGTCTGCTTGGCCCGATTGGCGCTCTCGACCCGCCTTATCTGTTGAGCCTTCACGATCAGATAGATCTCGCCAATCCATTCGATCGAGACATCCTCGATGAGGGGCGCGTTGTGGCTGTAAAGATTGAAGATGCCGCGACGCTTGCCGTACTGGATCTCTTTGAGGAAGCGCCGCCCATCCTTCGTTCGGCACGCGACGTCCTCACCAACGTAGGCCTCGGTTGCCAATCGCTGCTCACGGTGAACGAGGATGGCATCTCCGTCCTTGTATACTGGAAGCATGGAGTGCCCGCGCACTCGGAAGGCGATGATGTCATCCGGGATGTTGAAGGGGAGATCGATCGTCTCGATGCCGTCGGGCGGCACTTGTTCGAATTCCGGCATGATCTCTGCGCCCGCGCCAATGAAGCCCATCACCGGTACGCTATGCTTCAGGCTGGTCTCTTCGGAGAAGACCTCAGCAGGCTCGACCCCATAGACTTGTGCGGCCTGTTCGATGCGAGGCAATGCCAATTGCCGCTCGCCGCGCTCCAACTTCAGGTAGCCGCTTTTCGACAACCCAAAGGCGTCGGCTGCTTGCTCCTGCGTCCAGCCGCGGCCCTCACGAAGCGCTCGAAGGTTGTTACCCATGACGGGGATTGTGCCGGGCGTACACACCCGTGTCGTGTCCCAA
>JBDHTJ010000289.1:0-3594 GCA_039808585.1 Hyphomicrobiaceae bacterium
CAACTCGCTATTCCCTACTCGCCACCCCCTGCTCGCCACGGCGGTCCGCTCAGGCGCGCTCGATGCGACAGAGGGTGGTTTTTGTCTCCTGCATCTGGGTGACGCTGTCGTAGCCGTAGGTCGTGACGGTGTTGGCGGATTCGCCCACGACATAAGGCTCAGCGCCCGCCGGATAGCGCGAGGCCACGCTCTTGCCCATCCACCAGCCGGCGAAGTGGAACGGCATGAACACGGTGCCGGGGCCGACGCGGCGCGTCACCATCGCCGCCACCTTGGCGCGGGCGCCTTCCGGCGTTGCCACCCAGACGAAGGCGCCGTCCTTGACGCCGGCGCGGGTGGCATCCTCCGGATTGATCTCGGCGAACATCTGCTGCTGAAGCTCGGCAAGCCACTTGTTGGACCGCGTCTCGTCACCGCCGCCCTCGAACTCGACGAGACGGCCCGAGGTGAGGATGAGCGGGAAGGTCTTGGAAAAGTCCTTCTGCTGGATCGACTCATAGAGCTGCGGCAGGCGCCACAACTTGCGATCCTTGAAGGTGGCGTACTTCGGCAAGAGGTCGCGACGCGCGGTGTAGAGCGGCTCGCGGTGCTTTGGCACCGGATCGGGATAGTTCCACACGTTGCAGCGCGCCTTGCCGTTGCCGAAGGGCGCCATGCCGTGCGCGATGGCAACGCGGATGATGCCGCCGGACACATCCGTCTTCCAGTTCACCTGCTGGATGAGCTGTTCGAGGGAGGGCGGCGCGGCATTCTTCTGGTCCCCTGACTTCTGTGCCTGATCCGTCCGCGATTGCTCCGGCGCGCCACCTTGCTGCGATTGCGGGCGATGCGCGGGGTCCTGCGCCTGGGTGCCGTTGCTGCCGCGCGCATTCTCAGGTGGCGTCACCGTGTTGGATTCACCCGGCTGCTTGCCGGCGTTGTCCTTGGCGGGGCCATCGGGATGATCATGTGCGGCGAGCGTGGCCTGCGCCACCTTGCGGATGGCGCCACGCTCCTCTTCCGTCAGCTCTCCGCCCCAGCCGAGCTTGTCCAGCACGGCCATGCTGAACTCGGGATAGCCATCGTTGACGGATGAGCCTGCGGGCGCCGCCTGCTCCGCCAGCAGCCGCTCGCCGTCGTGCTCGATGCCCCAGGCAGCGCGAAACGGCAGGCCGCCCTGCGCCACGGGCTTGCTGATGTCATAGAGCAACGGCGTGCCCGGATGCTTCATCTCGGGCGTGCCCCAGCAGGGCCATGGCAGGCCGTAGTACTCGCCCTTGACCGGGTCGGCCAAGCCGATCGCCGTGGTGGTGTCGAACTTGTCCTGATGCAGCATGTGCAGCTTCAGCCGCTCGGGGCTCTGCCCGGTGTAGCCGATGGACCAGGCGCCTCGGTTGACCTCGCGCAGGATATCCTCGGTGTTGGGCACGCCGTTCTCGATCTTGATGTTCTTCACGAGTTCGTCGCCAAAGCCGAGCTTCTTCGCAAACAGATAGGCGATCTCCTGGTCGGGCTTGGATTCGAACACGGGCTCGGTAACCTTTTCCCGCCATTGCACAGCGCGCTGCGAATTGGTGACGGAGCCGTTCCATTCCATCGTGGTGGCGGCAGGAAGCAGATAGCTGTTCTCCCGCCGCTCGCCGATCACGGCCGTGGCGGTGGGCACGGGATCGATCACCACCAGCAGGTCGAGCTTTTCCATCGCCTTCTTCAGGTCGGCGCCGCGTGTCTGGGAGTTGGGGGCGTGGCCCCAATAGATCATGGCGCGCAGCGGGCTCGGCTGGGCGACGTTCCCCTTCGCCTCCAGCACGCCGTCATGCCAGCGGCTGATCGTCAGGCCCTCGCGCTCCATCAGCTCCTTGCTGGCAAAGCGCGACCGCAGCCACTTGTAGTCGACGCCCCAGACGCCGGCCCAGTGCTGCCAGGCAGCGGCGGAAAGGCCGTAGTAGCCCGGCAGCGTATCGGAGTTCGAGCCGATGTCGGTGGCGCCCTGGACGTTGTCGTGCCCGCGGAAGATGTTGGCGCCGCCGCCCGGCTTGCCGATGTTGCCCAGCGCCAGCTGCACGATGCAGGCGGCGCGCACCTTGTTGACGCCGATGGAGGACTGCGTGAGCCCCATGCACCAGATCAGCGTGCTGGGGCGCAGATCGGAAATCATCTTCGCGACCTTCTTGACCTGCGCGGCGGGAACGCCCGTCACGCGCTCGGTCTCCTCCGGTGTGAAGGCCTCAACCTCGCGTCGCACGTCGTCGAAGCGCCAGACGCGCTTGGCGATGTAGTCCTTGTCCTCCCAGCCGTTCGCGAGGATCTCGCGCAGCACACCCCACAAGAAGGCCACGTCGGTCCCCGACCTGATGCGCACGTATTCGTCGGCGTGCGCCGCCGTGCGCGTGAAGCGCGGATCGACGACGATCAGCTTGGCGCCGTTCTCCTTTGCGTGCAGGAGATGCAGCATCGATACGGGATGCGCCTCTGCCGGATTTCCCCCCAAGAGGAACATGCACTTGGTGTTGTGAATGTCGTTGAAGCTGTTGGTCATGGCGCCGTAGCCGAAGGTGCTGGCGACGCCGGCGACGGTGGTGGAGTGGCAGATGCGGGCCTGATGATCGCCGTTGTTGGAGCCCCACATCGCCATGAATTTGCGGTGCAGATACGAGGCTTCGTTGGAGAACTTGGACGAGCCGCACCAGAAGACGCTGTCGGGCCCCGACTCGTCGCGGATCTTGAGCAGCTTGTCGCCGATCTCGTTGATCGCCTGGTCCCAGGTGATGCGCGTCCACTTGCCGCCCACGAGTTTCATCGGATACTTGAGCCGCCGCTCACCGTGCGCCAACTCGCGGGTGGCCGCACCCTTCGCGCAATGCGTGCCCATATTGATGATGCTCTCGAAAGCCGGGTCCTGCCGGATCCAGACCCCATCCTGCACCTCCGCCCAGATCGAGCAGCCCACCGAGCAGAACGGGCACACGGTCTTGACCCGCTTGACCTCTGCCGTGGCCTGAGGGACGCGCTGCTGCGCCTTCACACGCGTGGGTACAGTGGCGAGCCCTACGCTGCCCAGCGTGGCGAGGCCCGAGGTTGCGAGGAAGCCGCGGCGGGACATACCCTGCGGCGACTGCTGCGCCTGCGACTGTGCCAGGAGTTGGGGACGGTGCAGGCCGCGGGGGGCCTGGGCGGTGCGTTTGCGCAGCATGAGGGCGCTCCTCGCCGATCGACGCGGGCTTCCGGATGCATGTCTACGTGCCGGGGGCCCCCGCCGTTCCATTGCATCTGGCAAATGCGGCCCGAAAAGTTGCGCGATCGGGCCCCGGAAGCGCAGCTTTTCGCTGCACGTGCGAGGTGGGCACTTCTCCATCCCTCGCCGCTCCGACATAGTGACGCTTGAACTTTCCACCCTTGCGCACCTGGAGCCCAGATGACCTTCAAGCGGTTTTTTGTGAAAACGGCGCTGGCAGTTGCTGCGTTGCTGACCTTGCCTTCGGGCCGCCTCTTCGCGCAGGATGCCTATCCGACGAAGCCGATCACACTGATCGCCGTGTTTGCCGCCGGTGGCCCCTCCGACACGCTGGCCCGGCAGATGACCGAGCAGATCGGGCGGCAGTGGAACGCGCAATT
>JBDHTJ010000290.1:0-3590 GCA_039808585.1 Hyphomicrobiaceae bacterium
GGCCTCGGACCCATCCTCGCGATCTATCTCGCGCGCTTCCTGAAGTACCTGCACCACCGCGGCCTCGCCGACACGGCGCAGCGCAAGGTCTGGGTGTTCTGCGGCGACGGCGAGATGGACGAGCCGGAGAGCCTCGGCGCCATCTCGCTCGCCGGCCGCGAGAAGCTCGACAACCTGATCTTCGTGATCAACTGCAACCTGCAGCGCCTGGACGGACCGGTGCGCGGCAACGGCAAGATCATCCAGGAGCTGGAGGGCGATTTCCGCGGCGCCGGCTGGAACGTGATCAAGGTGATCTGGGGCTCGGGCTGGGACGAGCTGCTCGCCAAGGATACGCACGGCAAGCTGCGCCAGCTGATGGAAGAGTGCGTCGACGGCGAATACCAGGATTTCAAGTCGAAGAACGGCGCGTACGTGCGCGAGAAATTCTTCGGCAAGTATCCGGAAACAGCGGCGATGGTCGCGGACTGGTCCGACGACCGGATCTGGAAGCTCACCCGCGGCGGCCACGACCCGGCGAAGGTCTACGCTGCCTACAAGGCCGCCACCGAGCACAAGGGGCGGCCGTCGCTCATCCTGGCCAAGACGGTGAAGGGCTACGGCATGGGCGAGGCCGGCGAAGGGCAGATGATCGCCCATCAGCAGAAGAAGGTCGGGCTCGCCGCGCTGAAGGCCTTTCGTGATCGCTTCAACCTGCCGCTCTCGGACGCGCAACTGGGCGAAATCCCCTTCCTCAAGCTCGACGAAGCGTCCGAGGAAATGCGCTATCTGCGGGCGCAGCGCGCCAGGCTCGGGGGCTATCTCCCGTCGCGGCGCCGCACGTCGGAAACGCTGCCGGCGCCGCCGCTCTCCGCATTCGACGCGCTGCTCAAGGGCAGCGGCGACCGCGAGATCTCGACGACGATGGCGTTCGTGCGCGTTCTCAACACGCTCCTGCGCGACCGCAAGATCGGCAAGCGCATCGTGCCCATCGTCCCGGATGAAAGCCGCACCTTCGGCATGGAAGGCATGTTCCGCCAGTACGGCATCTTCAGCCAGGTGGGCCAGCTCTATCGACCGCAGGATGCCGATCAGCTCATGTTCTACAAGGAGGACAAGACCGGCCAGCTCCTGCAGGAGGGGATCAACGAGGCGGGCGCCATGGCGTCGTGGATCTCGGCGGCCACGTCATACTCCACCTCCAATGTGCCGATGGTGCCGTTCTACATCTACTACTCGATGTTCGGCTTCCAGCGCGTGGGCGATCTCGCCTGGCTCGCGGGCGACATGCGCGCGCGCGGCTTCCTCGTCGGCGGCACCAGCGGCCGCACCACGCTCAACGGTGAAGGCCTGCAGCACGAGGACGGGCACAGCCACATCCTGTCGGCGACGATCCCGAGCTGCGTCTCCTACGATCCCACGTACTCCTACGAGCTCGCCGTGATCGTCCAGGACGGCCTGCGGCGCATGCTCACCGAGCAGGAGGACGTGTTCTATTACCTGACCACGCTCAACGAGAACTATGCGCACCCCGAAATGCCCGCGGGCGCGGAGGCCGGCATCGTCAAGGGCATGTATCTCCTGAAGCCCGCCGCCGACATCAAGGGCCACAAGGTGCATCTGCTCGGCTCCGGCGCCATCCTGCGCGAGGTGCAGGCGGGGGCCGAGATCCTGGAGCGCGACTACGGCATCGGCTGCAACGTGTGGAGCGTCACGAGCTTCACGGAGTTGCGCCGCGAGGCGATGGAGGTCGAGCGCTGGAACCTGTTGCATCCGCTGGAGAAGCCGCGGGTTCCCTACGTCACCGAGGCGCTGGCCAAGGTGGCGGAGGCGCCGGTGATCGCATCGACAGACTACATGAAGCTGTTCGCCGACCAGATCCGCCCGTACGTGCCCGGCAGCTATCGCGTGCTCGGCACCGACGGTTACGGCCGGTCCGATTTCCGGCGCAAGCTGCGGCACCACTTCGAAGTCGATCGCCATTTCGTCGCCATCGCGGCCCTGAAGTCGCTCGCCGACGAGAACAAGCTGCCGTCGACCAAGGTCGCCGACGCGATCAAGGCGTTCGGCATCGATCCGGAAAAAGCGAGCCCGGCGCGCGCCTGAGCCGCAGTCGGGCACAAGAGGACTTCACGAGGGAGAGACGCGGGACATGTCCGTTATGGAAGTGAAGGTGCCGGACATCGGCGACTTCAAGAACGTGCCGGTGATCGAGGTGCAGGTGAAGCCCGGCGACGTGGTGAAGCCCGACGATCCGCTCGTCACGCTCGAATCCGACAAGGCCACGATGGAAGTCCCGGCGCCGGCCGAGGGCAAGGTCGTGCAGGTGCTCGTCAAGGTCGGCGACAAGGTGAGCGAAGGCAGCCTGATCATCCAGCTCGAGAGCGGCGTGCAACAGGCGTCCGCACCAGCCGCGAAGGAAGCGGGCAAGACCACTCCGCCGGCTCCCCAGGCCCAGGCGGCCACGGGCGCGCCGGAGCCGCGCGAGAGCGGCAAGCGCACCTCGCTGCCCGCACCCGGGCTCGCCGATTTCGGCAACGTCCATGCGAGTCCGGCCGTGCGCCGCCTCGCGCGCGAACTCGAGATCGACCTCACGCGCATCAAGGGCACGGGCGAAAAGGGCCGGATCACCAAGGAAGACGTGAAGGCGGCCTTGAGCGGCGGCAGCGGTGGCGCGACCGGCGGCGCCGGCATCCCCGAGATCCCCGCGCAGGACTACGCGAAATTCGGCCCCGTCGAGACGAAGCCGCTGTCGCGCATCAAGCGGCTGTCGGGCCCGTTCCTGCATCGCTCCTGGCTCAACGTGCCGCACGTCACGCATACGGACGAGGCGGACATCACGGAACTCGAGGCCTATCGCAAGACGCTCGATGCGGCCGCGAAGGAGAAGGGGTATCGCGTGACGATGCTCTCCTTCCTCATGAAGGCGAGCGTGGTGGCGCTGCGCGAGCATCCCGAGTTCAACAGCTCGCTGTCGCCCGCCAAGGACGCGCTGATCGTGAAGAAATACTACCACCTCGGCGTGGCGGTGGACACGCCGGACGGGCTGGTCGTGCCGGTGCTCCAGAACGTCGACCACAAGGGCATCCTCGAGCTGTCGCAGGAACTCGGCGCCGTGTCGAAGCGCATGCGCGACGGCAAGATCTCGCCTACGGACATCCAGGGCGCCACGTTCACGATCTCGAGCCTCGGCGGCATCGGCGGCACCGACTTCACGCCGATCGTCAACGCCCCGGAGGTGGCGATCCTGGGCGTGGTCCGCGCCGCGATGAAGCCGGTGTGGGACGGCAAGGCGTTCCAGCCGCGGCTGATGCTGCCGCTGTGCGTGTCCTACGATCACCGGGTGATCGACGGGGCGCTCGCGGCCCGCTTCACGCGGCGCCTCGCCTCGGTGCTCGAAGACGTCCGCAACCTCGTCCTCTGAGCGGCGCGCCGCATCCCGAACAGCCCTGACACAGCAAGGAGCGGCTCTGATGAAGAGCGTTGAAATCCGCGTCCCCGACATCGGCGACTTCAAGGACGTGCCGGTGATCGAGGTGCATGTGAGCCCGGGCAGCGTGGTGAAGGCGGAGGACCCGCTGATCACGCTCGAGTCCGACAAGGCGACGATG
>JBDHTJ010000291.1:0-3564 GCA_039808585.1 Hyphomicrobiaceae bacterium
GCATGCGGTCGCGGGTGTCGAGGCCCTGACGGTCGCCGCGGCCAGGCTTATCCTCATCCTCATCAATGGCCGAGTGATGTTCGAGGATATGATCTCGACCCAATATATTGCGAAGTATATCGGCTGTCTGATCCACTATGGATGTGAACGGAATCGCGACGACGATCCGCCGGTGGCCATGTCTGGCCGCATGGTCGAGCGCGAAGCCCAGAGAAGCCAGCGTCTTGCCGCCGCCGGTCGGCACCGAAAGCGTGAACAATCCGGGTGACATCGCCGCGTTGGCGCGCACATGGGCGAGGATATCGCGCCGTAAGGCATTGACATCGCCATCGACAGGCATGTCCGCCATATGCGCGTCGAACTTCGCCGTGAATTCCGGCAAGAGGTCGACAAGGTTCTCCCATTTCCGGTCGGCCTGTCGCCGTCCGAGGCCGATGTAATAGTCCTCGGTGTCCCGGAAATCAGCATCTACCAGCGCTGAGAACAGGAAACGCGTGATCACCGAAAGATCGAAGTTGCGGCGATCACCCGGTTCGCGGGTCATCTTTGCCATCACTGGCGGTAACTTGAGGTCTTCGAGAAAATTCTTGAGATCAAACTGAATATCGGACTGCCACGCAGGCGCAAGGTTGCTCTGATGTTCCTTGATACGTCGCTCGAAACAACCCGGCTCACTCGAATGCCTGTCCGGCAGGCCCGCGTGGTGCCCCAGAACGCAGTATCCGACGATTTCGGCCATGGTCTTATATGCCGGCGGCACGGCGCTCTGGAGATACCAGGCGCCGGCGGTCGAGTGGTCGACGCGGATATTCGCGCCATGCAGCCGCTGCTGGAAACGTGGATCGTATTTGCCCAGATCATGCAGAAGCCCCGTCGCATGGGCCCACCCGTCCAGTCCGAACGGTCGCGCATTCTCGGCCGCACGAGAGGCGACGGCCATCAGGTGATCGCGCAGCAACTGCCAGTCTGTCGTCGCTTCAGGACTACCGGAGTGTGCAAAGAAGTCTGCCATGTGTTCCAACGAAGTGCGTCAGCACTCCATATGAGACCGGCGCGCCAGCATTGTCGATGCGGCGGCATCATTTGCAACATGCGCTCGCGCCGCAGCCTCGCCAAGGCCTGGAAATAGCGATGTCTGCTTTTAGAGAGCCACGGAGGTCAGCGGAATAGCGGAGATTGAGGACGCAAAGCGGCCTGCATTTGCTCCTGTCGCGTCACCGCAAATCCCAGTGCTGGTTTGTGATGCAGTCCACGGCGGCAATTCGCGCAGCCCTTCCTAGAGCGTCGTGCTGAAACTTTGAGTCGTGGGATTCCCATGACGGATGGTTTGTGATTCACCGTTGTTGGAGGTGGATCATGGCTCATTCGCGGGATTTGCGGGTTCGTGTTGCGCGTGCGGTATCCGAAGGCCAGTCGCGCCGTGCGGCGGCTCAACGCTTTGCGGTGAGCGCCAGCTCGGCGGTTCGTTGGGTGGCCCGTGCTGCCGAGCACGGCGAGCCGAAGGCTCACAAGACCGGCCGTCCTGCCGGCAAGGGTCCGCTGTCGGACCATTTGGACTTCCTTGTCGCTGCGGTGGAAGAGAAGCCGGACGTGACGATGCCGGAGCTTGCCGAACGGCTGTTGCAAGCGCGCAGCGTTGTCGCCCATGCGGCCTCGCTTTCCCGGCTGCTATGCCGGGCCGGGTTCACGTATAAAAAAACAGCTGATGGCGTCGGAGTGCGCTCGCGCTGACGTTGCCGAGAAGCGCCGTGTCTGGATCGAGAAGCGCCAGCCCCGCATGCGCCGCCAGCCGGGCCGCCTGGTGTTCATCGACGAGACGAGCCTCAACACCAAGATGACCCGCCTGCGCGGCCGCGCGCGCCACGGACGGCGGCTCAAGGCCAGCGCGTCCTATGGAAAGTGGGGCACGCAGACCTTGATCGCAGGTCTGCGGCACGAAGGCCTGAGCGCCCCTTGGGTGATCCCCGGCGCCATGGATCGCACCGCCTTCAACCTCTATGTCGAAACCCAGCTGGCGCCGACGCTCGCACCCGGCGATGTCGTCATCCTCGACAACCTCAGCGTCCACAAGAGCGCCAGGGCCGAAGCCGCCGTCCGGGCGCGTGGTGCGTGGATGCTCTTCCTGCCCCAATACTCCCCGGACCTGAACCCGATCGAGATGGCCTTCTCAAAACTCAAGGCCCATCTGCGAAAAGCTGCTGCACGAACCTTCGATGCGTTGTTCGATGCCCTGCACGACATCTGCGGATTGTTCGACCCAGACGAATGCCGGAACTACTTCAAGGCCGCAGGTTATGCCTCATAGTTCCAGCACGATGCTCTAGCCGCAGCACGACACATGGGGCCCTGCCCCAGACTGTCCGTTCGCCCGCGGCCCCGGATGATCGACCGTCGAACGAAAGCCTGGCCCGAGACGTTGGTGAACCGTCGCCGGCAGCCGGTATTGGCCGTGAAAGGAACTATGGACCCAAATTCCCCCTCTGCGCTGCAGGATCGACTGACGCGGCGGCTGTTCTCATGGCCCGGCCTGGTCGTGATGCTGTTTGCGCGCTCGGTCCTTGCGGTTGTTGCACAGGGACTGGTCGCCGCGATCCTCGCCCGGCAAGGTTCGGCCTCTTCCTGGCGCGATGCCGAAGTCTGGTTTCCCGTCTACGGTACCCTGATCGATGCGGGATGCCTCGTCCTGCTCTGGTGGCTCACCAGACGGGAGGGCATTCCGATCGTGGGTCTGATCGGCCTCGAGCGTAACCGGCTCGGCCGCGATGTCCTGCTCGGGCTCGCGCTCATTCCCGCCTGCCTGCTGCTCATCTTTGGCGGTGTCGCCCTCAGCAGCCTGGTGGTCTACGGACACCTCGGTGGCCCGCAATTCAGCGCGCCGCTGCCACCGATTGCCGCCCTATATGCCGTGCTGATCTGGCCGCTGATCTGGGGATTTGCGGAACAGATGACCTACAATGGGTATCTGGTGCCTCGACTGCGGGTGCTCTCGGGAAGCACGACCCTTGCTGTCGGGCTGGTGGCATTCTTCTGGTCGTTTCAACATGCCTTCATGCCGATGACCTTCGACCCGGACTTCATGCTGCACCGCTTCCTGTCGTCGATCCCGAACTCTGTGTTCATGATCCTTGTCTATCTGCGCTTGCGACGCCTGCTGCCATTGGCCATCGCGCACTGGCTGATGGACGGCGCGTCGGTCGCATTGCCGCTGTTGCAGCAATAGGAACCCCCAGCACATTCTGGCGATTGTTGCGGGCCGTCAGGGTGTTATTTCAGGCCGAGCCTCTTCCTGAGATCGGCGTTCTCCTGTCGGAACCGCTCGGCAAGCTGCTTCTTCAGCCGCTTGTTCTCTTCCTCGAGAGCCAGAAGTCCCTTCAGATCGCCGGTCGACGCGACGGATGCCGTGTTTCTTCATGCGCCCGATCGGCTCGTCATGGCCGTTCACGACCGATGTCCGTGCGGCGTTGAACGGGGCCTGTTCCTCAGCCTCGCGCCTGCGGCGACAAGCAAATTGCTCGACGGCCCGTTTAATTACAGTGCAATTACAATTTGATGTATTGCAATATA
>JBDHTJ010000292.1:0-3548 GCA_039808585.1 Hyphomicrobiaceae bacterium
CGCGATCAGACCGCCAACGGTGGCCGGAGCGCGGTCCGGTTCAACAGTTCGGCCTTGCTTTCGAACGAGTAGCCAAACCCGTACGCCGGCTCGTGACGCTTGTGCCCCATGAGGGCATCTTTCATCTCGTCGGTGGCACCGGCGCTGCGCAACCGGTCCTTGAACGTGTGCCTGAGCGAATAGACCGTCTCGCCATTGGGCCTGAGGTTCTTCGAGGAGAAGACCTTGTTGATGATGGCGGAGAGGCTGTCAGCCTTGTCGCGATAGCGCGGAAAGCCAGCGGGATGGTGCCGCATGGCCATTAGCGCCACGCCCACCAACGGAATGTCCCGCTGCGACTGCGACGTCTTGAGCTGACGTCCCTCGGCACGCACCCGTACATGCGGCACAGGGGATTGGAGATCGATGGTGGCGGCGCTGAGGTTGCAGGCTTCCGAGAGGCGTAACCCGGTCTCACACAACAGGTACACCACTCGCCGCGCCTCCGGATTGAGGTCATCAAGAGCCCCGTTGGCAAGGATGCGCTGATGCACGAACGCGACGTCATAAGGTTGGCGTTGCTGCGGCTCCGCTCCTTTCAGCTTGATGTTGGCGAAGAGGGGAGGGAGGTCGAGCATGTGGGCGTCGTTGACCGCCTTGAACATGGCGGCGACCCGTCCGAGGATCGTGTTAGCGGTCTCAATGGAGATTTCCCCGGTGGTCGCTCGGGATTGCAACACGGCGCAAAACGCCAGCACATCGTGCCGCGTCAGGCGGTCGAGCGACTTGTCCTCGCCAAGGGGCCTCGATAAGCGTTCTGGCTGCCGTCTCGCGCGCCACCTGCCACTTGTGACGCTGCTGCGCCGATTTCCGAGCGAAAGTGGTGGCGTCGATGCTCATAACCTCTTGGGGTAGGTCTGAGACACGCTTGACCGGCTGTGGCACCCCACCGAGCACGCCGGCGAGCGCCGCATCGGATCTCCCGGTGGGGTTGCCGAGCACGGCAATCCGATCGACCAGTTCCTCGGTCGGCAACACGCCAATCTTCTCGGCGGGCATGTATGTAAGTCCGGCCGCCCGGGCGCTCTCAACAGCCATGGCGAATGCCTTCTCCGGGGGAAGGTCAGGACCAAAGCGGGCATCCCGCCACCGCCTTTCCAACGCATCGTCCAGTGTGGCCACCGCATGCCGCGCCGTGAGGCCCCGGGGATCGTCGGCCACCGCAATGCCGGTGCTCATGAACACCGAATGGCGGCGCTCGATGTCGGTGAACTCCTTGGCACGCGGCGGATCAGGTACCAGTAGCCATTGCGCTTGCGGGGCAGGGGGGCGGACGCACGGCGACCCATGGCGGCAATGACCTCACGATATGCGTTTGGACTGCAATTTGTAGTGCGAAAATACGGCAAACGCGGGAAGATGAGCGAATATTCTCAGCAAGGCATTGATTTTTAAGGAGATGACTGGCGCACCCGATAGGATTCGAACCTATGACCTTCGCCTTCGGAGGGCGACACTCTATCCAGCTGAGCTACGGGTGCAGCGGGGGCTAGATACCGCATTTGCGGGACAGGCGCAAACGGGAGAGGGTGGGGCCGGACGCGGGGGCCGGGCGACCGGGCGCAATCCGGCAGAAGCCCCGGAATTCCGCCAGGATGCGCTAGGGCAAGCGTTCTCCCGCTCGAGGGGCGCTCACGGAGGCTGATGTGATGGACACGCAGAAGCTGGATGCAGGCACCGGCGCAGACGCGGACGCGGAGCAGGCCCGGCCAGGGGAAGTTGCAGGAAGCCTGCCCGCCGCCTTCGATGCCGGGATCTATTTCATCGGCAGGATCCGCACGCCGTTCAAGACGCGGGGCGAGTGCCCCCGCAACATCCGCCAGTCCACGGCCCAGGGACGGGTGGAGGTCGATCCGCGTTACGCTGAAGCCCTCAAGGGGCTTGAGGGCTGTTCCCACGTCTGGCTGCTCTACTGGATGCACGAGGCCCGCCGCGACCTGCTGGTGCAGGCGCCGCGGCATGTGGAACACGGCGCGCGGGGCACATTCGCGCTGCGCTCGCCGGTGCGGCCCAACCCCATCGCCATGGCTGCGGTGAAGCTTATCGCCATGGAGGGCAACGTGCTGACTGTGGAGCACGTGGACTGTCTCGATGGCACGCCGCTGGTGGACATCAAGCCGTATTTTGCCTCCGTCGACAGCATTCCCGACGCTTCACGTCCGTAGGAGCCTTTGGCGAGCGGCGAGGCAAAGACGTGCGCGCCGCACCGGCATCCCCAAGCCTGTCCGCGCAGGGGCTGACATTCGCGGGCGCCGCCCTATAGTGCGCGCCATGAGCACCAAGCCCCCCGCCACCACCCACAGCAAGCCCGAGGCCGATGGCCTGCAGCCTTGGGCAGAGGCGCACCCCGTGGGCAAGGGCAGCCACGTCTATCTCATTGACGGATCTGGCTACATCTTCCGCGCCTTCCACGCCCTGCCGCCGCTGACGCGCCCCTCGGACGGGTTGCCGGTGGGGGCCGTGCACGGATTCTGCGCCATGCTCTGGAAGCTGATCCAGGACTCCAAGAAGTCGAGCGGCCCGACGCATATCGCCGTCATCTTCGACGCGGGCCGGGAAAGCTTCCGCAACGCGATCTACGGAGAGTACAAGGCGCACCGGCCGCCGGCGCCGGAGGAACTGGTGCCGCAGTTTCCGCTCATCCGCGACGCGGTGCATGCCTTCAACGTCGTATGCACCGAGCAGGACGGCTTCGAGGCCGACGACCTGATCGCCACCTACGCCCGCCAGGCCGTGGAGGCCGGTGGCGACGTGACGATCGTGTCCTCCGACAAGGACCTGATGCAGCTCATACAGCCCGGCGTCTCGATGCTGGACACGATGAAGAACAAGGCCATCGGCCCGGCCGAGGTGCAGGAGAAGTTCGGCGTGCCACCGGAAAAGGTGGTGGACGTGCAGGCCCTGTGCGGCGACAGCGTCGACAACGTGCCGGGGGTGCCGGGCATCGGCGTCAAGACGGCGGCCGAACTGATAAATGAATACGGCGACCTCGATACGCTGCTGGCGCGCGCCTCCGAGATCAAGCAGCCCAAGCGCCGCGAGCGGCTGACGGAGTTTGCCGAGCAGGCGCGCGTGTCGCGCGAACTCGTCAAGCTCAAGGACGACGTGGCCGTTGAATGCCCGCTGGAAAAGATGGGCGTGCGCGAGCCGAACCCGGATGCCCTGCTGGGTTTCCTGCGACAGATGGAATTCGCAACGCTGACGCGCCGCATCTCGGAGGCGCTGGGCGTGGAGGTGCCGGCCTCGGCACAAGGCGCGCCACGCGGCAACGGCACCGGTGGCGCCGACAGGCTGAACCGCACGCAGGTGATCCAGACGCAGGCCGCGGGCGAAGCGCCGCCCAAGGCCATCGGCAGCGAGCGCGCAACGTCCGCTGCGGTGGCGGCGGGACTGGCGCTGGCGAAGTCGGTGCCGGTGGACCGTGCCAAGTACGAAACGGTCACGGACATCGAAGCGCTGAAGCGCTGGCTGGACGAGGCGCGGCAGGCGGGCCGCTTCGCCTTCGACCT
>JBDHTJ010000293.1:0-3513 GCA_039808585.1 Hyphomicrobiaceae bacterium
CACCGGCGGTCGGCTTCATGTGCGCGAGACCGGTCTCGGCGGAGAGGCGCGCCCCGACCGCATCCAGTTCGCGCCGCCGCAGCGTGGCGAGGAGGTCGCGTTGCAGGATGACCCTCTGGCCTTGGCGGCGACCGAGGCCTTGGTCGGCGAGATGCTCGGCCCGTGCTTGCAGGGCGTCGCGCACTTCCCGCCCAAAGCCTCCCATCGACAGCGGCATGGGATCCGCTTCCACGAGTCGATGGTCCAGCCAGGTGGCCCCCGGCGCCTTGATTTGCTGGCCGAGTTCGAGGTCTGACCGGGGGGCGAGAACAAGCGTCGGGCGCGGCTCATCGGCTCGGCCAAAGCGCCGAACTTCCACGATGCCGCCGATGGCAGGCGCATGCTCGAAGGCTTCGACACCGCGGAACCGGACATGGTGGGCGCGGCCGTCGGTGCCGTCGATCACCGCATAGGCTTCGCCCGTCAGCTCGTCGTGCAGGCCGCGATCGACCAGCCGCCCGATGATCGGCGCCTGTCCGCTGCCGCCTTCGATGACATAGTCGGCGACAGCGCGATCCTCACCGCGCTCGGCGAAGGCGCGGTGCATGGTCTTGATGATGTCCCCGCGAAGCCCGAGGTCGCGCAAATTGCGTTCGGCGTCGAGCCCGACCATCCACTCGCCGGGGCTGGCGGATGACGCGAGGCCCATCTTCTCCAGGTGCTGGAGCCGCCCGATCATGAGCCGGCGGGTCTGGGGATCAGCGGTGCCGGTTTGCTCGGGACGAAGGTCGATGAAGCCGGTTTCGTCGGCGGCGATGCGAATCTCGACATCGAGGCGCGTCCAGCGCTCGGCCGTGATTTCGCGCTCGAGCGCCGTCTTGATCTCGTGCTCCGGCTTCGGGCCGAGTTCGATCGACACGAGATCCTCGTGTGTTTTTTCGTGGAATAGGGACCCTGCTGCGGGTCTGATTTGCATCCAATCGGGACCCCGTGGCGAAGGGTTCAGACTGGCCTCCGGGATTTTTGGAGGCCGCGATTGGAATGCTGGTTGTGGAGACGATCGCCAAGATACGCCGCGCGTATTTTTCGCAGGGCAAATCGATCAAGCAGATCTGTCGCGACCTGCACGTGTCGCGCAAGGTCGTTCGGAAGGTCGTGCGGTCGAACGCGACCGAGTTCCGGTACGAGCGATCTCGCCAACCGCTTCCCCGGATCGGTCCGTGGCGAGAGCGGCTTGATGCGCTTTTGGACGAGAACGACAGAAAGTCGGCTCGTGAGCGGCTGACGCTGATCCGCCTGTTCGAGGAGATTCAAGGGCTCGGTTACGAAGGCAGCTACGCAGCGGTCCGGCGCTACGCAATCGCGTGGCGGCAGGAGCGTTCGAGCGCGACCGCGGCCGCCTTCGTGCCTTTGTCCTTTGCTGCGGGCGAGGCCTACCAGTTCGACTGGAGCCACGAGATCGTCGTGATGAACGGCGTGACGATCACGGTGAAGGTCGCCCATATGCGGCTTTGCCACAGCCGGATGTTCTTCGTGCGCGCCTATCCGCGCGAGACGCAGGAGATGGTGTTCGACGCCCACGAGCGCGCCTTCGCCTTCTTCAAGGGCGCCTGCACGCGCGGGATCTACGACAACATGAAGACCGCGGTCGATGCGATCTTCATTGGCAAGGAACGTCAGTACAATCGCCGCTTCCTGCAGATGTGCTCGCACCATCTGGTCGATCCGGTCGCCTGCACGCCGGCGTCCGGCTGGGAGAAGGGCCAGGTCGAGAATCAGGTCGGCCTCGTGCGCGAGCGCTTCTTCACGCCGCGCCTCCGGTTCAAGACCTACGACGAGCTAAACGCCTGGCTGATGGACAAGTGCATCGCCTACGCCAAAGCGCACGCCCATCCCGAGCGGCCGGACACGACGATCTGGGCGGCGTTCGAGGAAGAGCGCCCGCACCTCGTGCCCTACCGCGGCCGGTTCGACGGATTCCACGCATTGCCGGCGTCGGTGTCGAAGACCTGCCTCGTGCGCTTCGACAACAACAAGTACTCGGTCAGCGCCAGCGCGGTGGGGCGGCCGGTCGAGATCCAGGCCTACGCCGACCGGATCCTGATCCGCCAGGATGGGCGCGTCGTCGCCGAACACGCCCGCTGCTACGGACGCGGCGAGACGATCTACGATCCCTGGCATTACGTGCCGGTCCTGGCGCGCAAGCCCGGCGCACTGCGCAACGGGGCGCCGTTCAAGGACTGGGTTTTGCCGGCGGCGCTGGAACGGGTGCGGCGCAAGCTCGCTGGTTCCGACGACGGCGACCGGCAGATGGTCTCGATATTGGCGGCGGTGCTGACCGATGGCTTGCCCGCGGTCGAGGCCGCCTGCGCGCAGGCGCTCGCCGAGGGCGTCCACTCCGCCGACGTGATCCTCAACATCCTGGCGCGACGCCGCGACCCGCCGCCGGTCGGCCCGATCGCGACGCCGGCGTCGCTGATGTTGCGCCACGCGCCGATCGCCGATTGCGCCAGATACGACGCCTTGAGGAGGGCCTGACCATGGAGCGCACCGAAGTTCTGGACATGATGGGCTCGCTCAAGCTCTACGGCATGCGCACCGCCTACGACGAGACGCTCGCCGTGGCGGTCAAGCGCAAGCACGAGCCGCAGCGCTTCGTCGGCGACCTCCTGAAGGCCGAGATCTCCGAGAAGCAGGCGCGCTCCATCCGCTATCAGCTCACCGTCGCCAAACTGCCGCTCGCCAAGGATGTCGACGACTTCGCCTTCAAGGATACGCCGATCAACGAGGCGCTGGTCCGCGATCTCGCCGGCGGCGGCTTCATCGTCCAGCAGCGCAACGTAGTACTGGTCGGCGGTACGGGAACCGGCAAGACGCATCTGGCGATCGCTATCGCTCGCTCCTGCATCCGCGCCGGCACGCGCGGCCGCTTCTACACCACCGTCGATCTCGTCAATCGGCTCGAGGCGGAGGCGCGCGCCGGACGGCAGGGGCGGCTCGCCGATTACCTCACGCGCCTCGACTTCATCATCCTCGACGAACTCGGCTATCTACCCTTCGCCCAGGCCGGCGGGCAGCTCCTGTTCCACCTGATCAGCCGGCTCTACGAGCGCACGTCTGTCATCGTGACGACCAACCTCGCCTTCGGCGAATGGCCGAGCGTGTTCGGCGACCCGAAAATGACGACCGCGTTGCTCGACCGCCTGACCCACCACTGCGACATCGTCGAGACCGGCAATGAGAGCTGGCGCTTCAAGCACCGCGTCTGAAAACTACGCCAACGACCCCGCACGCGCGCCGCCGCCGCAACCCCGACCAGCCGCGGCGACGCGCGTGCTCGCATCCATGACTACGATAACAGTGGGGTCCCTATTGGATGCAAAACTGGGGTCCCGGTTCTGTGATCATTGACAATCGCGGCCACATGGATCGACGGATTGCCCTCGATCAGCTCGACCACCACCCGCGGGTGCTTTGCGTCAAACGCCTTCATCAGGTCGAACAGAAAGCCCGACGCCAGCGATGAGAAGATGC
>JBDHTJ010000294.1:0-3490 GCA_039808585.1 Hyphomicrobiaceae bacterium
GGTTGCGGTAGATCTTCAAAAGGCCCTGCACGAGGCGCAGCTGATAAGCCCCGAGAGGCTTCAGGCTCCGCATCTCCAGGATGCCAACCGCAGCACGGTCGGTGAGCACCGCAAACAGCTCGGTGCAGATGCCCTCGGCAGATGGGGGAAGCTTCAGATGATGCTTGCCGCCCAGGCAGGCACAGAAATCCGGATGCTCGGACAGCCGCGGCAGGTCCTCGAAGTCAGTGGCGTTGGCGTCAAGCGCCACGGGCAGGCCGGCCTTCAGATGGGCGCGCAGGCGCAAGCGCAGATCACCGCTGCCCTCGGGCTGCTCCACCGTGCGCCAGAGCCGCAGTTCTACAGGCCCCGCAAGCTCGAACATCACCGAGGCAAGCGTGACCTCGAGGTCGTCGCGGGACGCGTCCTCTGTCAAAGCAGCGACTGAAGTGATGAAGCGTGTCATGCCAGGGTGCGAACCATTTGTCCGTCTACGTATCGCCCGGTTTGGTTTAAATATTCCTGAAACTCTGTAGGATGATGTCCATCGTTTGCCTGACCTTTGCCGGAGATGCGCCTCGCTTCGGTCTGGCTTGTCCGTTAAAGGTGCCTCGGACCACTTCCTCCGGAGATCTAAATGCCAAGACGCCTCAAGCCCCTTGCCATTGCCCTTGGTGTCGTTCTCGCCACCAGCGCGATGCCGGGCGCTGTTTCAACCACGGCCCTTGCCCAGACAGGAAAAAGCATGACCACGCCTTCAGGACTGCAGATCACGGATACCGTCGTGGGAACAGGCACTTCGCCGAAGGCGGGGCAGACGTGCGTCATGCATTACACCGGCTGGCTCTACCAGGACGGTAAGAAGGGTGCCAAGTTCGACAGCTCCGTCGATCGCGGTAAGCCGTTCGAGTTCAAGATCGGCGTCGGCATGGTCATCAAGGGCTGGGACGAGGGCGTCTCCACCATGAAGGTGGGCGGCAAGCGCACGCTGATTATCCCTGCCGACCTGGGTTATGGATCCCGTGGCGCCGGCGGTGTGATTCCGCCCAATGCCACCCTGCTGTTCGAGGTCGAACTCCTCGACATCAAGGGCTGATAGTCCTGGACAAACGCAGCTTGCAGGAGCGGGCGCCACAGTCCGCGCCTGCTCTCGTGTATCGGTGCGTGCGCAACCTGTCGTTGCGGCGAAGGTCCAGGTTTTCCCACTGCTTGCGGGACAAATGGCCCCCGTGGGTTGAGCGCGCAACCAGCCTGCGGTAAGGCACGCCACCATGAGCAAGACCACGATTCTCCCCCCCGAAGGCCCCATCGAGCCCATCCGCCTGAAGGACGCGCTCGAAGAGCGCTATTTGGCCTATGCCCTGTCGACCATCATGCACCGGGCGCTGCCCGACGTGCGCGATGGCCTGAAGCCCGTGCATCGCCGCATCCTGTTCGCCATGCGCGAGCTGCGGCTGGACCCGGACAGCGGCTACAAGAAATGCGCTAAGATCGTCGGCGAGGTGATGGGTAACTACCATCCCCATGGCGACCAGGCGATTTACGACGCCCTCGTCCGCCTCGCGCAGGACTTCGCGGTGCGCTACCCGATGGTCGACGGCCAGGGCAACTTCGGCAACATCGATGGCGATAACGCCGCCGCCATGCGCTACACCGAAAGCCGCCTGACCGAGGTGGCGGGCCTCCTGCTCGACGGCATCGACGAGGATACCGTCGATTTCCGCCCCACCTACGACGCCACCAACCAGGAACCCGTCGTCCTCCCGGCCAACTTCCCGAACCTGCTCGCCAATGGCACCAGCGGCATCGCCGTCGGTATGGCGACCAGCGTTCCGCCCCACAACCTGGAAGAGCTGGCTAACGCTCTTCTGCATCTCATCAAGCACCCCAACGCTTCGATCGAGAAGCTCGTCGAATACGTACCGGGGCCCGATTTTCCCACCGGTGGCGTCATCGTGGAGCCACGCGAGAGCATTCTCGAGGCCTACAAGACGGGTCGCGGAGGCTTCCGGGTGCGCGCGCGCTGGGAGAAGGAGGAACAGGGCCGCGGCGGCTATCAGATCGTCGTCACCGAGATGCCCTACCAGGTGCAGAAGGCGAAGCTGGTCGAGCGTATCGCCGAGCTGATGGGCGAAAAACGCCTGCCGCTCCTGGGCGACGTCCGCGACGAGTCCGACGACAAGGTTCGCCTTGTCCTCGAGCCGAAGACGCGGACCATCGATCCGATGCTTCTCATGGAGAGCCTGTTCAAGCTCACCGAGCTCGAAATCCGCTTCTCGCTGAACATGAACGTGCTGTCCGGCGGCCAGATCCCCGGCGTGCTTTCCCTGCGCGAGGTGCTGCAGAAGTGGCTCGATCATCGGCGGGTGGTGCTGGTCCGCCGCTCGGAGTTCCGCCTCAAGAAAATTGAGAACCGCCTCGAGGTGCTGGATGGCTACCTCATCGCCTACCTCAACATCGACGAGGTGATCCGCATCGTCCGCTTCGAGGATGAGCCCAAGGCGAAGCTGATCAAGAAGTTCTCCCTCACGGAAGTGCAGGCCGAGGCAATCCTCAACCTGCGGCTCAAGTCGCTGTCGAAGCTTGAGGAAGTGGAGATCAAGGCCGAGCACGACAAGCTGTCGAAAGAGCGGCGGGAACTGAAGGCGCTGCTGAAGTCGGACGAGGCGCAGTGGGCGCGCATCACCGAAGAGGTGCGTCACCTGCGAGAGGCCTATTCGAAGAAGACGGACCTGGGGCGCCGGCGCTCATCGTTCGCCGAGGCCCCAGAGATCGCGCTCGATCTCGAGCAGGCGCTGATCGAGAAGGAGCCCATCACCGTGATCCTCTCCGACAAGGGGTGGATCCGGGCCATGAAGGGGCACCTGGAAGACACCTCCAAGCTTGAATTCAAGCAGGGCGACAGCCTGAAGCGCGCCGTCAAGGCGATGACCACGGACAAGCTTCTCCTGCTGGCCTCCAACGGCAAGGTCTTCACTCTCGCAGCCGACCAGCTTCCCGGCGGCCGCGGCCACGGCGAGCCTCTGCGCCTCATGGTCGATCTCGAAGAGAACCACACTTTCGTGGAAATCTTCCTGCACCAGCCCGGCCGCAAGCTGCTCGTTGCGGCGACTTCAGGACACGGCTTCATCGTGCCCGAGGACGAGATGGTGGCCGGCACGCGCAAGGGCAAGCAGATCCTCAATGTGGACGAGCCGGCGGAAGCCTGTGTCTGCGTGCCTGCCACAGGCGACATGGTGGCTGTCATCGGCGAGAACCGGAAGATGGTGGTCTTTCCCATCGCCGAACTCAACGAGATGACACGCGGCAAGGGCGTCATCCTGCAGCGCTACAAGGACGGCGTATTGTCGGATGCGCGCGTGTTCGAGAAGAAGGAAGGGTTGTCGTGGACCGACAGCGCCGGCCGCACACACACGCTGCCGATGTCGGAGCTGAAGCCTTATCTCGGCCAGCGCGGTCAGGCAGGGCTGAAAGCGCCCAACGGCTTCCCGCGCTCCAACAAGTTCGGCCC
>JBDHTJ010000295.1:0-3488 GCA_039808585.1 Hyphomicrobiaceae bacterium
ACACCTGGCTCGAGCAGACCTATGCGCTCGGCTGGCTCGCGCCCACGATCCTGATCCTGCTTCGCCTGTTGCAGGGCCTGGCGCTGGGTGGTGAATACGGCGGCGCGGTCGTCTACGTCGCAGAGCATGCTCCGCACGGTCGCCGCGGCTACTTCACGAGCTGGATCCAGACCACGGCGACGCTTGGCCTGCTGCTGTCGCTCATGGTCATCCTGAGCGTGCGCACCTACGTCGGCGAGAAGGATTTCGCAGAGTGGGGCTGGCGCATTCCCTTCCTGCTTTCAATCATCCTGCTGGCCATCTCCGTCTGGATCCGGCTGCAGATGGAGGAGAGCCCGGTCTTCAAGAAGATCAAGGACGAGGGCAAGCAGTCCAAGGCGCCGATCGCGGAGGCCTTCGGCCAGTGGCGCAATGCCAAGTTCGCCGTCGTGGCGCTCTTCGGTCTCGTCGCGGGCCAGGCCGTGGTCTGGTACACGGGGCAGTTCTACGCCCTGTTCTTCCTGCAGAGCATCCTGCGCGTGGACATGTTCACCGCGAACGTGCTGATCGCCTGGTCGCTCATATTCGGCACCGTCGGCTTCGTGATCTTCGGCACGCTCTCCGACAGGATCGGGCGCAAGCCGATCATCCTGACGGGCTTCGTGCTGGCGATCGCGACCTACTTCCCGGTGTTTCAGTTCATCTCGGCGACGGCCAATCCGCAGCTCGACCGCGCCCAGAAGCAAACCAAGGTGACGGTGATCGCGGACAAGGACGAGTGCTCATTCCAGTTCAATCCGACTGGTACGAGCAAGTTCACGAGTTCATGCGACATCACCAAGGCACTACTCGCCCGCAGCTCGGTGAACTACACCGTGCAGGATGCGCCGGACGGAGCCGTGGCCAAGGTGGTGATCGGCAATCGTGAGGTGCCGGCCTACAATGCCAAGCAGCTCACGGGCGATGCTGCAAAGACAGTGCCGGCCGCTTTCACCAAGCAGGTGAACGACGCACTGGCTGCCGCAGGCTATCCCATGGCAGGACAGCCCAACCCGGAGATCGTGAAGCTGGCGCACTTCTTCGACATCTTCCGCTGGCAGTCGTTCGCCCTGGTGCTGGTGCTGACATACCTCGTCGTCCTCGTGACGATGGTCTATGGCCCCATCGCCGCGGCGCTGGTGGAACTCTTCCCCACGCGCATCCGCTACACCGGCATGTCGCTGCCCTACCATATCGGCAACGGCTGGTTCGGCGGACTGATGCCGGCGACGGCCTTCGCGATGATCGCACAGAGCGGCGACCCCTACTTCGGGCTCTGGTATCCGATTGTCATCGCCGCGGGCTCGCTGGTGATCGGGCTGCTGTTCGTGCCCGACAACTACAAGCGTGACATCTTCGCGGAAGACAGCAAGTAGCACGTCCGAACCCGTGCGGCTGGCTGCAGGCGCCGGACCTTTCACGAGGGTCCGGCGCCAATTTTTTCAGATCATTGCGCGTCGTGCCTCAAACGCTTGCTCTGCGCTTATGCTTGTCGGTGCGGGAGCATTTGCAGGTAGTTCCGAGACGGCGGCACGCCGGCCGTTATGCTGATCGGCCAGGCTCCGGCTCAGGCGTCGATCTCGATGAGAACCGGCTGGTGATCGGATGCCCGCGTCGAGGTCTCGTAGTCGATGCGCACGAGGCTGGCGCACAGATCCTCGCTGATCATTATGAAATCGCAGCAGTGCGGTGGGCCGTAGGTCTGGTCGGCAATGCAAAACGACGGCGGGTGTGGTTTTCCCGGATGGAGTGCCAGCCAGGCATCGGTAAGGCCGGCGCCTCCCTGCCCCTCGGCTCGCGTGAGTTCCGCACGCACGGGATCATCCGCACGCAAGTTGAAATCTCCGGTGAGAATGGTGGCGGAGGTGCCGCGCGCAAGAGCATAGGGCCCCTCCCCCTCTTGTGGTGGCGCGGCGGCGCGCGCAGACGCATCGCGAACGATATCGGCAATCGCTCTGACCTGCGCGGCGCGGAGATCCTTCGAGAAATACTCCAAATGTGTCGTCAGGACGCGGATGGCGCGCGAGGGCGTGACGATCTCGGCTTCGAGCAGGCCGCGCGGCATGTTGCGTGTGTGGGGATCCGCTTTCCAAGGCAGCGCGTGACGCAGGATGCGGCCCACGGGCAATCGCGACAGGATCATGTTGCCGAACCTGCGGCGGCCGCGGGGGCCGCCCGGCAGATCGACGTTGCCCCCCTCAACCGCCGCGAACCCCGGCAGAAGCGCCGCTATCTCTGCGAACTGGTTCTCGCCGCTACTGCCTGCGAGCTCTGCAAATCCGTCCGCCACCTCCTGCAGGCAGAGGACGTCGAAATCGGCCACCTGCCGCGCGGCATCCACGATGCGCTTCAGGTCGACACGGCCGTCCATGCCGCGTCCCCACTGGATGTTCCATGTGACGAGCTTCATGGCGTGCTCCCTTCAGCGAATGCCGGCGCGCATGAAGCTTTGCACGAATTGACGCTGGAACAGCAGGAAGCCGATGAGGAGCGGGGCCGACGTCATCAAGGTGGCGGCACATATGATCGACCAGTCGATGCCCTGGTCGCCGGAGGAGAACACCTGCAGGCCTACCGTGAGAGGCCGCGCCTCGACAGAGTTCGTGACGATGAGCGGCCAAAGGAAGTTGTTCCAATGATAGCTGACGGAGACAAGGCCGTAGGCGAGATAGATCGGGCGCGCGAGCGGCACGTAAACCTTCAGCAGCACCTGCAGCGCGCTGGCACCTTCAATACGCGCAGCGTCGTCCAGTTCTTTCGGCACGGTCTTGAAGGTCTGCCGCAGCAAGAAGATGCCGAACGCCGAAGCCACGTACGGCAAGGCGATAGCCGGAATGGAATCGAGCACGCCGAGCTTTCCCATCGTCTTGTAGTTCTCGATGATCAGCAGGTCCGGCATGATCATCAGCTGGGCGAGCACAAGCGCGAAGGCAATACCGCTGCCGGGAAATTCGTAGCGGGCAAAGCCATAGGCGGCGAGCGTGCACAGGACGAGCTGGCAGCCGAGGATCAAGGTGACGAGCACAGTGGTATTGAGGAAATAGCGTGCGAACGGTGCGGCTTCCCAGGCCTTGGCGAAGTTCTCGAGCGTCAGGGGCGCCGTCAGCGCGAAGTGGGCGGAATAGGCCGCCGGGTGGAAGGCCGTCCAGAAGGCATAAGCGAGTGGAAGGAACCATACGAGTGCCAGCAGCCAGGCCGCAACGGTCTCCAGATGCAGCGCAAGCCCGCGCGGCTCGTAGGGCGAGATGCCGTGGCGATCGCTCATCGATAGTGCACCCGCTTCTCGATGATGCCGTATTGCAGGAAGGCCAGCAGCGCCATGGTGGCGAGCAGCACCACGGTGAGGGCCGCCGCAAGCGCTGTATCCCAGAAGACGAAACCCAGTTCGTAGATGCGGAAGAGCAGAAGTGACGTGGCGTTGTCCGGCCCGCCGCGCGTCATAACGACGATATGGTCAACGGTCCTGAAGG
>JBDHTJ010000296.1:0-3438 GCA_039808585.1 Hyphomicrobiaceae bacterium
CGACCACGTCCCTCCGGGTCGATATCAGCTCGTGGTCTGGCACGAGCACCTGGGCGTGCAACACAAGGCCGTTCGTGTGGAGGCCAATGTGCTGACGAAGGTGGAGCTGGGGTATTAGGAAGGGCCCTGATCAGCTCCTTGCGGCTTCCTGCGCGAGAAAGGGAGCGGTCCGGCTGGCTGTCGTCGCTCGCGCGACCTGTTGTGGCGTGCCGGTTGCCACGATACGGCCACCGGCGTCGCCCGCGCCTGGCCCGACATCGATCACCCAATCGGCCTGCGCCACCGCCCGCATGTCGTGTTCGATCATCACCACGGTGTTGCCGGCATCGACCAGGCGCTGCAACTGCACCAGCAGCCGGTCGGCATCCGACGCATGCAATCCGGTGGTCGGCTCGTCGAGCACGTACAGGCTGCGGCCGCGCTGACTGCGCTGCAACTCGGTCGCCAGCTTGATGCGCTGCGCTTCACCACCCGACAGTTCGGTGGCCGGCTGTCCCAGGCGCAGGTAGCCCAGCCCGATGTCGTGCAGCAGTTGCAGCGGTCGCGCCACCACGTCCTCGGCGGCGAAGAAGTCGCGGGCTTCGTCCACCGTCATCTGCAGCACTTCGGCGATGTTGCGGTCGTGCCAGCGCACCTTCAGCGTGGCTTCGTTGTAGCGTGCGCCATGGCAGGTCGGACACGGCGCGTACACACTGGGCATGAACAGCAACTCCACGCTGACGAAGCCTTCGCCCTCGCAGGTTTCGCAGCGCCCCTTGGCCACGTTGAACGAGAACCGTCCGGCGTCGTAGCGACGGCGTCGCGCATCGGGGGTGGCGGCGAACAGCTTGCGCACGTGATCGAACAGACCCGTGTAGGTGGCCAGGTTCGAGCGTGGCGTGCGCCCGATCGGCTTCTGGTCCACCTGCACCAGACGCTGCACGGCATCCACGTCACCGGCCAGATGGCCGCCGGTGGTCTCGATGACGGCCGGCCCTTCACCGGTGTCGCCTTCGGTTGCGTCGTCCTCGGGCTCGTGGCCCAGATGGAGCAGCACCAGCTCCGGCAGGGCCTGCGCGACGAGACTGGACTTGCCCGAGCCGGAAATGCCGGTGACGGCCGTCAGCAGGCCCAGCGGAATGCGCGCATCCACGCCGTGGAGGTTGTGGCGGTGGATGCCCTGCAACTCCAGCCAGCCGGCCGCTTCGCGCCCCCGGCTGCGGGGGGCGGGGATCTCGTCGAACAGGTAACGCGCGGTGCGCGATTCGGCGACGTCGCGCAGGCCGTCCGGTTCGCCGCTGTAGAGCACGCGGCCGCCGCGCGCGCCGGCATCGGGCCCCACGTCCACCAGCCATTGCGCCCGGCGCATCAGGTCCAGGTCGTGTTCCACCACGAACACCGAGTTGCCCGCGTCGCGCAGCCGATCGAGCGCGTCGTACAGAGCCTGGCTGTCGGCCGGGTGCAGGCCCGCGGAGGGCTCGTCGAGCACGTACACGACACCGAACAGCAGTGCACTCAGTTGTGTGGCCAGTCGCAGGCGCTGCAACTCGCCGGCCGAAAGCGTCGGCGTGGCCCGATCCAGCGTCAGGTAGCCCAGGCCCAGCCCGCGCAGTTGATGCAGGCGCGCCATCACGCCACCGGCCAGACGCTGCGCGGCGAGACGCTTTTCTTCCGACATGTGAGCGCGGAAATCGCTCCGGGCGATGGGTTCGAGCAAGGCCGCCAACTGGTCCAGCGGCATCTGCATGAACTCGCCGATGTCCACTCCGGCGAAGGTGACCGACAGCGCTTCGCTCTTGAGCCGCTTGCCGTGGCAGGCCGGGCACGGTTTGCCTTCCATGAACCGGGACACGCGCTTCCTCATCAACGCGCTCTGGGTGTTGGCGAAGGTGTGCAACACGTAACGCCGAGCCCCGGTGAAGGTGCCCATGTAGCTGGGTTCCAGCTTGCGCCTGAGCGCTGCGCGGGTCTCGGCGGGTGTGAAGCCCGCGTACACCGGTACCGTGGGCGTTTCCTCGGTGAACAGGATCCAGTCGCGGTCCTTCTTCGGCAGGTCCTTCCATGGCCGATCGACGTCGTAGCCCATGCTGACCAGGATGTCGCGCAGGTTCTGCCCCTGCCAGGCGGGCGGCCACGAGGCGATCGCCCGTTCGCGAATGCTCAGCGCCCGATCGGGCACCATCATGGCCTCGGTCACCTCGTACACATGGCCCAGGCCATGGCAGACCGGGCAGGCTCCCTGCGGCGTATTCGGCGAAAAGTCTTCGGCGTACAGCATCGGCTGGCCGGCCGGATAGGTGCCGGCGCGCGAATACATCATCCGCACCAGGCTCGACAGCGTGGTCACACTGCCCACCGACGAACGCGCATTGCTGGCGCCGCGCTGCTGCTGCAAGGCGACCGCCGGCGGCAGGCCGTCGATGGCATCCACATCCGGCACGCCGGCCTGGTCGATCAGGCGCCGTGCATAGGGAGCCACGGACTCGAAGTAGCGCCGCTGCGCCTCGGCATAGAGGGTGCCGAAGGCGAGGGAAGACTTGCCGGAGCCGGAGACGCCCGAGAACACCACCAGCGCGTTGCGCGGGATGGAGACGTCCACGTCCTTGAGATTGTTCTCGCGCGCGCCACGCACATGCACCATGCCGCTGGCGGCAGCGGTGCAGGAGGATTCACCGAAGGAATGGTTGGGCATGTGTGTGTCTTCCGCTGTCGCATTTGGATGGCCCCGCGGCGCCGCAGGCACCCGCCCCCGTCAATTCACCCCGATCTGATACAATCTCGCGTACACACCATCGGTCTGTGCCAGCAGTTCGTCGTGGCTGCCGGTTTCCACGATGCGGCCCTGATCGAGCACCACCACACGATCGGCGCGTCGTACGGTACTCAGACGGTGCGCGATGATCAGCGTCGTGCGCCCCTCGAGCAACTCCTCGAGTGCCTGCTCCACGAAACGTTCGCTCTCGGTGTCGAGACTCGACGTCGCTTCGTCGAGGATCACCACGGCCGGGTCCTTGAGAAACACGCGGGCGATCGCGATGCGTTGCCGTTGCCCGCCCGACAGCTTCACGCCGCGCTCACCCACGCGCGTATTCCATCCTTCGGGCAGGCGCTCGATGAACTCCCACGCATGCGCCGCGCGTGCGGCCCGCAACACGTCCTCGTCGGACGCCGAGGGGCGCGCGTAGGCGATGTTCTCGCGGATCGTACCGCTGAAGAGCACCGGCTCCTGCGGAACCATGCCGATCGCTTCGCGCAGCGTGTGCAGAGACAGCGCGCGCACATCGCAGCCGTCGAGCGTGATGCGACCCTCGGTGACATCCCAGAAACGCGGCACCAGCGACGCAATCGTCGTCTTGCCCGCACCGGAACGGCCCACCAGCGCCACGATCTCTCCCGGCGCCACGTTCAGCGACACGTCGTGCAGCACATCGGGTTGATCGGCCGCGTACCGGAAGGACA
>JBDHTJ010000297.1:0-3360 GCA_039808585.1 Hyphomicrobiaceae bacterium
GGTGGCCGAGCGGGTCGAGACCGCTGCGGTGCTCGCCGAGCTCGAGAAGATCGGCATCGACTTTGCGCAGGGCTTCCATCTTTCGAAGCCGCTGCCGATTGCGGGGCTGGGCGCTGCGCTCCGGGCGGCGGGCTGAGGGCAACGGGCCACGGGCTACGGGCAACGGGCGAGACCGTGGGTTGGCGGCGTCGGCGCACTCAGCGAAGTTTGCGCCCCTCACCTGACCACGCGCGCGGCAGGTGCCAGTCGAAACGGATGGCGAGCATGCGCAGCACAAAGCAGAGGACCGCGCCGGCGAGGGCGCTCACGCCCGACGACCACTGCAGCGCGTCACCGGCGACCACGACTCCTGCTCCCGCCAGCGCTGCTACCGCGTAAAGATCGGAGCGCAGCACCGCGGGCACTTCCGCGAGCAGGATGTCGCGCAACATGCCGCCGCCGATGCCCGTCAGCATGCCAAGGAGCGCTGCCATAAGCGGATGCAGGCCGAAGTCGAGTGATTTTTCCGCGCCTGCGACTGCAAAGAGCGCAAGGCCCGCGGCGTCGAACATGCGTACCGGCGTGCGCAGGCGTTCGATCGTCGGGTACCAGAGGAAAGTGATGACGCCTGCGAGCATCGCCGCAGCGAAGTAGCGCCAGTCCGCGAGCGCGGCGGGGGGCACGGCGCCGATCAGCAGATCGCGCGCGATACCGCCGGCGCTGGCGGTCACGAGCGACAGCACGAGCACGCCGAAGATGTCGAGCCGGCGCCGCACGCCCGCAGTCGCGCCGGCGAGCGCGAACACGAAGGTGCCGACGAGGTCGAGGACGAGGAGGGTGGTCACGTCTCGTCGTGCGCGGAACTTGAAGGCGCGGTGCGTGCGGCATCCTCGGCGCGCTTTTCCCGACGTACGGTCAGCACGACACTCAGCATCGCGGCGCCGACGAGCGCGATCATCGCAGCCATGATCACGACGAGCCCGCCCGCGAGGCGCCAGCCTTCGTAGAGCCCGAAGGCGAGCCCGATGGGTGTCGTGACGAGGAGGAGGGGCTTCGCGATGCGCATGCTCGTGATCCGGGAGATCAGCGTGGCATGATATAGAATCCTTCGATGGTCGAGTTCGTATTCCCCGCCGCGCCGCACACTACCGTCGCGGTTGCGCACCGCGATGCCGTGTTTCCGGTGCGCCGCATCTACTGCGTCGGGCGCAACTATCTCGCACATGCGCGCGAGATGGGCGCGGACACGCGCGAACCGCCGTTCTTTTTCCAGAAGCCGGCTGACGCGATCGTCGCGAGTGGCAGTACGATCGCCTGGCCCGCTGCGACGCGCAATCTGCACCACGAGGTCGAACTCGTGCTCGCGATCGGGCGGCCGGGATTCGCAATTGCTGCGCCAGATGCGCGCCAGCACGTCTTTGGCGTGGCGGTCGGCATCGATCTCACCCGGCGCGACTTGCAGGAAGCGGCGAAGAAGGCCCGTCAGCCGTGGGAGTCGGGCAAGTCATTCGACGCCTCCGCACCGGTCGGTGCAATCCACCCGCTCGAAGCTGCGGAGCCGCTGCCCGGGAAAGGGCGCATCACCCTCAGCGTGAACGACGTGGTCCGCCAGGACGGTGATCTCGCGGAGATGATCTGGGACTGCGCCGAGATCATTGCCCAGCTTTCGCGCCAGTTCAGGCTCGAGGCAGGGGACCTGATCTTCACCGGAACTCCTGCCGGGGTGGGTGCGCTGCAACCCGGGGATCGCCTCGTTGGCCGCATCGAAGGGCTGGAGCCGGTGGCCCTCTCGATTTCTGCCACCCGGTAGTTGTTGACAATCATTCTCATTCGCATCAGGATGGCTTCCCAGAGGGCCATCGATCATGTTCGTCTGTGTCTGCAACGCCGTTTCCGATCGCCAGATCCGGGCCGCCGTGGACCTCGGGGCCGGGTCGCTCGCCGAAGTGCAATGTCGTCTGCCAGTGGCAAACTGCTGCGGGCATTGCGAAGACACCGCCCGTCAGGTCGTCGACGAACACCTCGGTCAGCGCGCGCAGCGCAAGTCCGCCTGAGCAGTCCGCCGGTTTGCGTGCGGCCGTTCGTGCGCCCATCATGCCGAACCCCGATGCGTAAAGCGGAGGCACCGCCATGAAAGGCGATCCAGCGATCATCCGGCATCTCAATGTCGCGCTGAAGAACGAGCTGACCTCGATCAACCAGTATTTCCTGCATGCCCGCATGTTCGGGAACTGGGGCCTGAAGCGCCTCGAGGAACACGAGCGGGAAGAGTCCATCGACGAGATGAAGCATGCAGATCAACTGGTGAAGCGCATCCTGTTTCTCGAGGGGCTGCCGAACCTGCAGGATCTGGGCAAACTGCTGATCGGCGAAGACGTCAAGGAGTGCCTCGAGTGCGATCTCAAGCTCGAGATCGCCGCGCGCGCCGATTTCAAAGCCGCGATCGCGGACTGCGAGAAGGCAGCCGATTACGTCTCGCGCGAGATCTTCGAGCGCATCCTCGAGTCGGAGGAAGAGCACATCGATTTTCTCGAGACGCAGCTCGATCTCATCCGCCGCATCGGCCTCGAAAACTACTGCCAGTCGCAGATCGGCGAGGGCGCGGCCGCGTCATAGCAGCAGCTTCGCTCCATCGATTCCCGTCGGCTGCGCGGGCCAGCGCGGGCAGAGTTCTTCGATGACGCACATGAGATCGTCGAGGGCCTCGTACGGGTCGTGCGCGCTCGGGCCTGGCGCTGAGGGTGTACGAAAAGAAGATGTGAGCGGCTCAGCCGGCTTCATGCAACAGCTCCTCGAGCATGGCCTCGCGGTCGAAGAGGCGAAAATACTCCCTGACCTCGTCGAGATCGAGTGTGGCCCGGGTCGCGCGCAGCAACGCCCGAATGTCCTCCAGGTCCTGTGTCCGTCGTGGGTCATTGACGAACCCCTGAAGCTTGAACCCGATCAACCCTTCCGGACTTACGACCCGCAGCGTGCCGAAGCTCGTCTGAAGGGTTGCCGCACCCTCGAGCAGTCGCCGGGCGGCGGGACGGCTGGCCTATAACAAGTCTATCCGTTCTTCCTCGCGCAAGTAGGTTGCGGCGTCCGCGCTTCGATGCGATCGAGCGCGGCGAGCACTTCCGCGATCTGCTGGCCGAGTCTGGACATGCAGGCATTGCGCCATGCGCGCCCTTCAAGCGTCAAGCGCGCTGATCGCGTAGGCGACGCCAAAGCCAAGCGTTGTCAGAAGGCCCGCGGTGCGGCCGTTCATCGCGAACGCCTGGGGCATCATCGAGTCCGCAATCATCGTGAGAAGCGCGCCCGCCGCAAAGGCCTGCACGCCCGCGACGAGTTCGTCAGGCGCGGTTCTCAGCAGCGCGTAACCCGCGAGCGATGCAAGTC
>JBDHTJ010000298.1:0-3355 GCA_039808585.1 Hyphomicrobiaceae bacterium
GCCGCATCAACAGGATGCGGGCGAGGGCCACGCGCATCTTCCAGCCACCCGAAAGGGCGCCGACGTCGCCGTCCATCATCTCCGGGGCAAAGCTCAAGCCGGCGAGGACTTCGCGCGCCCGGCCCTCGAGTGCGTAGCCGCCAAGCTCCTCGAAGCGGGCCTGGGCCTCGCCATAGCGCTCGACGATCTCGTCCATGGCCTCGGCCTGGTCGGGATCGGCCATCGCGGCCTCGAGGCGGGCAAGTTCGGCTGCAACCTCGCTGACCGGGCCAGCCCCGTCCATCACCTCGGCAACCGCGGAGCGGCCCGACATCTCGCCCACGTCCTGGCTGAAGTAGCCGATGGTGATACCGCGATCGACCGACACCTGGCCTTCGTCGGGCTGGTCGCTGCCAATGATAAGACGGAAGAGGGTGGTCTTGCCGGCGCCGTTGGGGCCGACGAGGCCGACCTTCTCGCCACGGTTGAGCACGGCTGACGCCTCGATAAAGAGGATCTGATGGCCGTTCTGCTTGGAGATGCTGTCGAGACGGATCATGCGGCCTTGGGCGCGGGGGTCCAGTGAAGGGCGGCCTAGCTCATAGGCGAATATTGTGCGCCGCGAAAGAGCGCGGTGTTGCAACGCACGATTCAGGGCCCTGCGGCCTGTATCAACGGACGATGACGAGGCGCTTCGTGCGTCGTGCCTGCCGCAACTCGGCGCGGCAGCAGGGCGCAGGAAGTCTGCGCCGCTGCGCCGGTTTGTGTCACGCCTTGGGACGCATGCCGACACAGGTCAGGAAGCACGGCCCTTTGGCGGCTGTCGGCAGGGAAGACTACGCGTCCGAGAGCTTGAAGTCGGCGTACTTCGCACGCAGGTCCTTCTTGGAGATCTTGCCCGTTGCCGTCATCGGCAGCGCGTCCACGAAGACGACGTCATCCGGCATCTGCCACTTGGCGATCTTGGTGGCGAGGTGCTCCAGGATTTCTTCCTTCGTCGGCTCCGCCCCCGGCGCCTTGACGACGACGAGCAGCGGCCGCTCGTTCCACTTGGGGTGCGGCACGCCGATCACGGCGCAGTTGGCGATGCCCTTGACGCCGAGCGCAGCGTTCTCGACGTCGATGGAGCTGATCCACTCGCCGCCCGACTTCACCAGATCCTTGGTGCGGTCGACGATCACGAGCCAGCCGTCCGGCGTGATCTTGGCGACGTCGCCGGTGCCGAACCAGCCTTCCGCGTCCATCTGCTTCCGGGTGGCTTCCTCGTTATTGTAGTAGCCCGAGACGACCGAGGGCCCGCGCACGAAAAGCTCGCCCGAGGTTTCCCCGTCGCGCGGGGCGCGTTCGCCCTTCTCGGTGATGATCTTGAGGTCGACGCCGAACATGCGCCGGCCCTGCAGGGCGCTGAGCTTGGCGCGCTCCAGCGGCGGCAGCTTCTGCTCGTCCGGCCGGAACAGCGTGACGGTGCCGATCGGGCTCATCTCGGTCATGCCCCAGCCGTGCGTAACCTCGATGTCCCAGTCGCGCGTCAGCGTGTCGATCATGGCTTGCGGCACGGCCGAGCCGCCGCTCAGGATCTGCGTCAGGTTCTTCGGCTTGCGGCCGCGCTTCTTGAACTCGTCGATGAGCCCGAGCCAGACGGTGGGCACGCCCCATCCCGCCTGCACGTCCTCGTTCTCCATCAGGTCCCAGAGCGTGGCGCCGTCGAGCTTGGCGCCCGGCAGTACGAATGTGCAGCCCGTCACCGGCACGACGTAGGGCAGGCTCCAGGCGTTGGCGTGGAACAGCGGCACGACGGGCAGGATGCGGCGGTTGTGGGCGAAGAGATCGGGCCGGGTGGCGATGAGGCAGAAGGTGTGCATCATCATCGAGCGATTGGAGTAGAGCACGCCCTTGGGCTCGCCCGTAGTGCCCGAGGTGTAGCAGAGCGAGCAGGCCGCGTTCTCGTCGAACTCGGGCCACACGATGTGGTCGTCCATCTCCGCCAGCAGCCCTTCATAGCAGAGCAGCCCCGGGATGGTGGAGGACGAGGGCATGTGCGCCCTGTCGGTCATGAGCACGTAGGTTTTGATGGACTTGCAGGTGGGCGCCAGCTTCTCGACGAGCGGCAGGAAGGTGAGGTCGAAGAACAGCGCGCTGTCGGCCGCGTGGTTGGCGATGTAGGTCATCTGCTCGGGGAAGAGGCGCGGATTGATGGTGTGGCAGACGGCGCCGATGCCGGAGATGGCGAAATACAGCTCGAGGTGGCGATAGCCGTTCCAGGCCAGTGTCGCGACCCGGTCGCCCGGCTTAATGCCGAGGCCCACCAGAGCGTTGGCGAGACGGCCGATGCGCTCGCGCGCCTCCTTGTAGCCGTAGCGATGGATGCCGCCCTCGACGGTGTTGGAGATCACCTCGACTTGCGGGAAAACCTCGGCCGCGTAATCGATCACGCTGGAAACCAGCATGGGCCGGTCCATCATCATTCCGCGCAACATCAGATTATTCCTCCCTGGCATGCTTTCTGGCGGCAGAGTAAACCGTCATGGAACCCCACGCCAAGCCGGGGTAAGGATTTGAGAGAAACAAGTAAAGAGGAGAACGCACCCGTGTCAGTCGTTACCACGGAAAAGCAGGGCGAAGTCTTCATCATCCGCATGAACAATCCGCCGGTGAATGCGCTGGGTCATGCGCTGCGGTCAGGCATCGAGAAAGCCTATAACGAGGCGAGCGCGGATGCGGGCGTGAAGGCCATCGTCATCACGGGCACGGGCAAGTTCTTCTCGGCGGGCGCCGACATCACCGAATTCAAGGGTGAGATGAAGGAGCCGAACCTGCCGCAGCTGATCGATCGCATCGAGCAGTCGGCAAAGCCGGTCGTCGCTGCCGTGAACGGCACGGCGCTGGGCGGCGGCCTGGAACTGGCGCTGGGCTGCCACTATCGCGTGGCGAGCCCCGACGTGAAGCAGCTTGGCCTCCCCGAGATCAAGCTCGGCATCATTCCCGGCGCCGGCGGCACCCAGCGCCTTCCCCGCGCCATCGGGCCGGAGCAGGCCCTGCAACTCATCACCACCGGCACCTTCATCGACGCCCGCAAGGGGGCCGCTGCCGGCCTGATCGACAAGGTCGCGGAAGGTGACGTGGTCACGGCGGCGGTGGAGTTCGCCAAGGGCCAGATCGGCAAGCCTGTCCGCCGCATCGGCGACAAGACGATCGACAAGGCGTCGCTCCCCGCGGGCCTCTTCGACAAGGCGCGCGCCTCTCTTGCCCGCCATCCCTCGGGCCCCATCGCGCCCAAGTGCGCCATCGATGCCGTCGAGGCCGCGACCACGATGCCGCTCGCCGACGGCAATGCCAAGGAGCGCGCACTGTTCCGCGAGGCGGCCGCCAGCCCCTA
>JBDHTJ010000299.1:0-3329 GCA_039808585.1 Hyphomicrobiaceae bacterium
CCAGTCCAGCGCAGGCGGGCCGCGCGTCAGACCACGCGCTCCCATCCCTCACGGCGACCCAGGATTCGATCACCGCCTTGCAACGCCAAGAGCTGTTTGTCGCGGGCAATGCAGCGGGAGGCCGGCCATGAGCGGCCCTCCATCAAGGTGCATCCCCTCGGGCTCTGGCGTGTCGTGGAGAACGCCGGGGGTGGGGGCAGGCGCAGCGACCGGACGATGGCAGGATAAAAGGGCGCACGGTGCGCTTCGGTCGGGCGGTTGTTTTTGTTCATGTTTTTGGCGCGTTCCGCACCGTGTAGCGCCTTCGCGCACCGTGCGCTCCGCGCCCATGTTCCTGATTTTTCGGTCCTTTTTGCACCGTGCGGAGTCGCGTCATGTTCGATGACCTCGAGTTCCGCATACGTCCGGGCCGCATCCGATCGACCCGCGCGCAACAGACCCGGCCTTTTGTTGCGCAGGCGCTCGCTGCAGCGAAGAAGGCAGGCGGCGGCGTCTCGCGATCCGGCCGCGTCACCTCCGGCAATCGCTCACGCTTCGGGCGTGGCCAGCGCGCCAGCATTCAGGCTAATCGCCTCATCACGTCGCGCACGCGTGGCGCCGTCGTCAAGGCGCGTGTGGTCCGTCACACCGCTCGATCCGCGCCGCTCGGAACGCATCTCGACTATTTGCGCCGCGACGGCGTGACCCGTGACGGGGAGAAGGCGCGGCTGTTCGGGCCGGGAACGGAGAATGCCGACGCCCGCGCCTTCGCAGAGCGCTGTGGCGATGACCGGCATCATTTCCGCTTCATCGTCTCGCCCGACGACGCCCCCGACATGGCGGACCTTAGATCCTTCACCCGCGATCTCGTCGGCCAGATGGAAAAAGATCTCGGCACGAAGCTCGACTGGGTCGCCGTCGATCACTGGAACACCGAGCATCCGCATGTCCACCTGATCGTGCGCGGCGTGCGGGACGATGGCCAGGACCTCGTGATCTCGCGCGACTACATCAAGGAGGGCATGCGCGACCGGGCGCGCGAGCTCATCACCCAGGAGTTGGGACCGCGCACCGATCTCGATATCCGCCGTACTCTCGAAAGCCAGATCGAGACCGAACGCTGGACGCAGCTCGACCGCCAGCTTGTCCGCGACGCCGGCAAGTCCGGCATCATCGATCTCGCGCCGCGCGCCGACCGCCAGCCGGACGAGTTCCACGCGCTGAAGGTCGGCCGGCTGCGGACGCTGGAAATTCTCGGTGTCGCGGGACAGGTCGGCCATTCGCAATGGTTCATCAGGCCCGAGGCGGAGAGCGTCCTGCGCGAGCTCGGCGAGCGCGGCGACATCATCAAGCGCATGCACCGCGCTCTCACCGAGCGCGGCATCGAGCGCGGCTCGGCAAGCTATGTGCTCGCCGGGGAAAGCCTCGACGTGCCCGTTGTCGGTCGCCTGCTCGAACGCGGTCTGGATGACGAGCTGAAGGGGACGGCCTATGCCGTGGTCGACGGTGTCGACGGTCGCACCCATCATATCAAGCTGCCGCATCTCGATGCCGCTGGCGACAGCCCACCCGGATCGATCGTCGAGCTGCGCGCTTACGAGGATGCGCAAGGTCAGCGCCGCGTCGCGCTCGCCGTCCGCTCCGATCTGGATATCCACTCTCAGGTCAACGCAGCGGGTGCTACCTGGCTCGATCGGCAGGCGGTTGCCCGCGAGCCCATCGAGCTCTCGGAGGGTGGCTTCGGCGCCGAGGTACAGCGGGCCCTCGAGCAACGCGCCGAGCACCTGATCGGCGAAGGTCTCGCCGAACGGCAGGGCGGGCGCGTCGTCTTCGCGCGGCGACTGCTCAACACGCTATGCGATCGCGAGGTCAGTGCGCTGGGCGAAAAGCTCGCCGCCGAGACCGGCCGGCCATTCAACTATGCCGACGGCGGCGAGTATGTCGCCGGCTCCTATCGCCAGCGCTTCACGCTCGCCTCCGGCCGCTTCGCCATGATCGACGACGGCCTCGGCTTCCAGCTCGTACCCTGGTCTCCCTCTCTCGAAAAGCAGATCGGCCGCCACGTCTCCGGCGTCGCCCGCGACGATGGCGGCGTCGACTGGGACTTCGGCCGCAAGCGGGGGATCGGCCTCTAACACCCGTCAGAAAGGAGCCTCGCCATGTCCGGCACCAAGATCCTCTGGGGACAGATCACGATCGTCTTCCTGATCGTGCTCGTTACCACCTGGGGCGCGACGCAGTATGTTGCGTGGAGCCTCGGCTATCAGGCGCAGCTCGGCGAGCCGTGGTTCAGGCTCTTCGGCGTTCCGATCTATTTTCCGGCCGCTATCATGTGGTGGTGGTACTTTTACGACGCCTACGCGCCGGGCATATTCGCGACCGGCGGCATGATCGCTGCGTCGGGCGGTTTCATCGCGATCGCGGTCGCCATCGGCATGTCGGTCTGGCGAGCGCGCGAACAGAAGAATGTCGCCACCTATGGCTCGGCCCGCTGGGCAGAGAAGCCCGAGATCGAGGCTGCGGGTCTGCTCGATCCCGACGGCGTGGTACTCGGCCGATACGATCGCGAGTATCTGCGCCATGATGGGCCGGAGCATGTGCTGTGCTTTGCGCCTACCCGATCCGGCAAGGGTGTCGGTCTCGTCGTGCCTTCGCTCCTCACCTGGCCGGGCTCGGCGATCGTCCATGATATCAAGGGTGAGAACTGGACGCTGACCGCGGGCTTCCGGTCACTCCATGGCCGTGTGTTGCTGTTCGATCCGACCAATCCCAAATCCTCCGCCTGCAATCCGCTGCTCGAGGTCCGCCGGGGCGAATGGGAGGTTCGCGACGTCCAGAACATCGCCGACATTCTCGTTGATCCCGAGGGGAGCCTGGACAAAAGGAATCACTGGGAAAAGACCAGCCATTCACTTCTGGTCGGTGCAATCCTGCATGTCCTCTATGCCGAGCCGGAAAAGACTCTGGCCGGCGTCGCCAACTTCCTCTCCGATCCGAAGCGCCCGGTTGAGTCGACGCTGCGCGCCATGATGAAGACAGCGCATCTGGGCGAGGCCGGCCCACACCCTGTCGTGGCCAGCGCGGCGCGCGAGCTCCTCAACAAATCCGACAATGAGCGCTCCGGCGTTCTATCAACCGCCATGTCGTTTCTCGGATTGTACCGCGATCCTGTCGTTGCCGAGGTCACGCGGCGCTGCGACTGGCGGATCAGCGACATCGTCGGCGGCGAGCATCCGACGACGCTCTACCTCGTCGTGCCGCCCAGCGACATCAACCGGACCAAGCCGCTGATCCGCCTGCTGCTCAATCAGATCGGCCGTCGCCTGACCGAAGACCTGCAGGCGAAGGCC
>JBDHTJ010000300.1:0-3315 GCA_039808585.1 Hyphomicrobiaceae bacterium
CGCTTCTGGAGCGCGACGCCTGCGGTTTGGGTTTCGTGGTCAACATCAATAACGAATCGTCGCACGACATCATCACAAAGGGAATCCAGATCCTGATCAACCTGACGCACCGGGGGGCGTGCGGATGCGATCCGGAGACGGGTGACGGGGCGGGGATTCTGATTCAGATTCCGCATGCGTTTTTCCAGCGCGAGTGCGCGAAGCTGGGCTTTTCGCTGCCTGAGCCGGGCGGGTATGGCGTGGGCATGGTGTTTCTGCCGGTGGACCGGCAGCCGCGATACACGTGCGAAGGCGTCTTGGAGCGCATTGCTCGAGAAGAGGGACTCGAAGTGCTGGGCTGGCGTGACACGCCGGTGAATCCGGACGCCATCGGCCGTTTGGCGCGCGCGGCGCAGCCGTACATCCAGCAGATCTTCTTGAAGCCGGCCGGTGAGATGTCGCGCGAAGATCTGGAGCGCCGCCTGTTCCTGGTGCGCAAACGCGCCGAGGCCGAGATTGCGCAGGAAGACATCAACCAGCGGGACTTTTTCTACATTCCGTCGTTGTCGACGCGCACCATCGTGTACAAGGGCTTGTTGCTGGCGCCGCAGATTGCCGAGTTCTACCAGGAGTTGAAGGACGAGTCGCTGGTGAGCGCACTGTGTATGGTGCACCAGCGGTTCTCGACGAACACGTTTCCGACCTGGCAGCTGGCGCATCCGTTCCGCCACATCTGTCATAACGGCGAGATCAACACGATTCAGGGCAACCGCAACTGGATGCATGCGCGGCAGGGTGTGTTGAAGTCGACGCTTTATGGCGAGGAGTTGCCGAAGGCGTTTCCGGTGATTCAGCCGGGCGGCAGCGATTCGGCTAGCTTTGACAATGCCGTGGAGTTGCTCTACCAGGCAGGGCGCGAGTTGCCGCACGTGATGTCGATGTTGATTCCCGAAGCGTGGGATCACGACGTGACGATGCCCGCCGAGAAGAAGGCCTACTACGAATATCACGCGTCGTTGATGGAGCCTTGGGATGGTCCAGCGGCGGTGGCGTTTACGGATGGACGAGTGATCGGCGCGACGCTGGACCGGAACGGGTTGCGTCCGGCGCGGTACATGGTGACGCACGATGGGTTGCTCATCATGGCCTCGGAGACCGGTGTGCTGCAGGTGGAGCCGGAGAACGTGAAGTTCAAAGGCCGATTACAGCCGGGCAAGATGCTGTTGTGCGATTTGGAAGCCAAGCGCATCGTGCCGGACGAGGAGTTAAAGGGGACGCTGGCGGCGCGGCAGCCTTACGGCGAGTGGATTCAGAAGCAGCAAGTGCTGATCGACGAGTTGCCGACGCCGGGCCGCTGGCACCAGACGGATTTCGACACGCTGCTGGAGCGGCAACGCGCCTTTGGCTACACGGATGAGGACGCGAAAACGATTCTGGCGCCGATGGCCATTAAGGGCGAGGAACCGATCGGGTCGATGGGCACGGACACGCCGCTGGCGTGCCTGTCGGACAAGCCGCAGCCGCTGTTCCATTATTTCAAGCAGCTGTTCGCGCAGGTGACCAACCCGCCGATCGACCCGATTCGCGAAGAGTTGGTGATGTCGCTCACCAGCTACATCGGCACCGAGCGCAACATTCTCGACGAGACGCCCGAGCATTGCCACACGCTGAAGCTGAAGCAGCCGATCCTGACGAACTACGATCTGGAGAAGCTGCGGCGCGTCTCTCACGGCGATTTTCTTTCGACCACGCTCTACACGGTGTTTCCCGCCGACGGCGGGGCCAAAGAGCTGCAGCGCGCGCTGGATGGCGTGTGCCGCCGCGCTTCGTGGGCCATCAAGTCGGGCTATACGCTGCTAGTGCTCAGCGACCGCAACGTCGATCCGGAGTATGCGCCGATTCCGTCGCTGCTGGCGTTGTCGGCGGTGCACCATCATCTGATCCGCGAAGGAACGCGTACGCAGGTGGCGCTGATTGTGGAAAGCGGCGAGCCGCGCGAGGTGATGCACTACTGCCTGCTGATCGGCTACGGCGCGAGCGCGGTGAACCCGTATCTGGCGATTGAGACTCTCGAGGACATGCAGCGCAAAGGGCTGCTGGGGAACGTCAGTTTTGAAACGGCGTTGAAGAACTACAAGAAGGCCATCAACAAGGGCCTGCTGAAGGTCTTTTCGAAGATGGGCATCTCGACGCTGCAGAGCTACCGCGGCGCGCAAGTGTTTGAGGCAATCGGACTCGCGAAAGAGGTTGTGGACCGTTACTTCACGGGCACGGCCTCGCGCATTGAGGGCGTCAATCTGGAGGTGCTGGCGCGCGAAGCGAAGTTGAAGCACGACCTGGCCTTCCAACCGGTGACCGAAGCCGACACGGAACTGCCTGTGGGCGGCAGCTATCAGTACCGTGTGCGCGGCGAGTATCACTTGCTGAATCCGGAGACGATCGCCAAGCTGCAGCATGCCGTGCGCACCGAGGATCCGCAGAAGGCTTATGCGACCTACGAGGAATACTCGAAGCTGATCAACGAGCAGAACAAGTCGCTCTGCACGTTGCGCGGCTTGATGGACTTCAAGTTCGCCGCCAAGGAGCTTCCGCTCGAAGAGGTGGAGCCGGCGAGCGAGATCGTGAAGCGCTTTGCCACCGGCGCGATGAGTTTCGGCAGCATCTCGAAAGAGGCGCACGAAACGCTGGCCATCGCCATGAACCGCATCGGCGGCCGTTCGAACACGGGCGAGGGCGGGGAAGACGAGGCGCGCTTCGCGCGCGATCCAAACGGCGACTGGCGGCGTTCGTCGATCAAGCAGGTGGCCAGCGGGCGCTTCGGCGTCACGATCAACTACCTGGTGAACTCCGACGAGTTGCAGATCAAGATCGCGCAGGGCGCCAAGCCCGGCGAAGGCGGACAGTTGCCAGGCCATAAGGTGGACGAGGTGATTGCCCGCGTACGCCACTCGACGCCGGGCGTCGGCCTGATTTCGCCGCCGCCGCACCATGACATTTACTCGATTGAGGACCTGGCGCAGCTCATCTACGACCTGAAGAACGCCAACCCGAAGGCGCGCATTTCGGTGAAGCTGGTCTCCGAGGTCGGCGTGGGCATCGTGGCGGCGGGCGTCACGAAGGGCCACGCCGATGTGGTGCTCATTTCGGGCGATTCGGGCGGCACGGGCGCCAGCCCGCTCACGTCGATCAAGCACGCCGGTGTGCCGTGGGAGTTAGGCCTTGCCGAAACGCAGCAGGTGCTGGTGATGAACGACCTGCGCTCGCGCGTGATTGTGCAGACCGACGGCAAGTTGTGCACGGGCCGCGACGTGGCCATCGGCGCGCTGTTGGGGGCCG
>JBDHTJ010000301.1:0-3309 GCA_039808585.1 Hyphomicrobiaceae bacterium
CCGAAACCGCAGGCGCAGTAGGTCTCGGCATAGATGCGCGCCTTGCGATGCGAACCTCCGAGCCGTTCTGGCGCGATGTCGATCATGGGCGCCGTGAGAACCATGCGCTCGAACCAGGGCGTCCGCGCAACGGCGTGGCGCAGCATGATGTGCCCACCCATGGAGTGGGCGAGTGCCGTGAATGGCGGGGCGCAATTCGGCACCACCACCTGCTTCATGAAGGCATCGAGATCACGGTCGAAATCGCGAAAGGAGCGCACGTGCCCCTTGGCTGGGTTGTCCAACAGCCGTTGCGATCCGCCCTGGCCGCGCCAATCGAATGTCGCCACGGAAAAACCGCGGCGGCGGAGATCGGCGACAGTTTCGAAGTACTTCTCGATGAATTCGGTGCGGCCCTGGAAGAGGCAAACGGTGCCGCGCTGGGAGGCGACCGTTGCGTCCCAGCGCGCGAAGCGCAGACGCACACGGTCAGGCGTCTCGATGAAGCCGGTGACGGCGCCGCTCGGCAGGGGATTGCGGGCGGAGGCGACGAGATCCATGGGCGTTCCTTCTCCTGCTGGTCGCGGAAGACGTCATGAACGCAGACTTCGCGAGATCGCGCCGCCGGCGCGTGTGGCTCGCTCGCGCTCGAGGCCTTTCACCGGCGATGGCTTTACATCCGAGGTTCTTGCACGCGAACCACGCGCATGATCGAAGCACATGGTTCGATAGCATCCGGACAGACATGCATCCAGAGCCTGATACGTTGAGAATGAGAAAGGCCCCCGCTTGGGTGCGGAGGCCTCTCGTCATCAGGGCAATATCAGGGGAAGTCCGATGCGCCTCAGTAATAGGGGCGGTCCCAACGGCGCGGTGGGGGCGGCGTCGGTGCATAGGCGTAAGGGCCTTGCGCGTGGGACGGGCGCGCGTCGACGATCTCGCCGCTGCAGCGCTCGATGGTGAGCGTGAAGGGGCGGCCGCTTGGACGGCGCGCATGTACGGTCACGAGTTCGCCGTGGAAATCGCCGAGGGCGAAATCGCCCCAGCCCTCGCGCACCAGACGATCCTTGATGACGTGGCGGGGCAGGCATTCGCCCCGATAGGCATGGCGCTGACGGGGCCTGAACACATAGTCGTCGTCGCGATCACGATAGACGGGCGCAGGCGGCACCGGACGGTCGGGATAGCGATAGACGTCGGAATAGCGCGGGTCCTGGTAGGCTGGACCGCTGTAACGCGCGGGCGGCGGATCGTCGTAGAGGTCTGCCGCTCTGGCGGAGGTCGATGCGAGCGCCAGTACCACGCCCGCCGCTGCCAATAGCCCCTTCATAGCCCAACTCCTGTTGCCACATGGGAGGCGCACAGAGTGGCGGCACCAACATGAACCGAAAGTGAAAACCATTATGCTCGTACGCGAGCAAAGCCATTGATGTGGCTCGGGATTTTTGGGTGGAGTGGTTGAGGGTGGGGTGGGGTGGGGTGGTGCGATGGTGGGGTGGTGGTGAGGGCCGGTGTGGCAAGTGTGGATCTTCTAAGAGGGACGAGGCCCTTGCGCCGGCAATCGCGCGTCAGTGACTTGCTCAAGGAGCAGCGGATCAGCAACTTCGATCTGGTCATGCCGATGCGTGACGCCATCCGCATGCGCGGCAGTGTCACTCCAGGACGAGCGCACAATGGTCACACTGCCAGCGCAGAGATGAGGTATGGTCTTTCGTGGCCTTCAGGGCGGCCGTGGCGCCGCAGGCCGGGCACCGCATGGGGGCAGCAGGCGGTGGCAGGCGCTCTCGAAGGACGCGCCCAAGGTGCCGCAATACGATCCAGTGCTGTTCGGGCGCCGTGTTCATGAACGGCAACCAACGGGAACTCGAAAGCGTTCCGGGGAATACGGCTGATACTTCAAATCGTTATTTTTTCTGAGCAGTCGCCTTTTTCGGCAACTATCGAACCCGACTTGAAGTCCAGACGCGACCGCGCGCTGCATCTTGCTGCTCTCGCGGGTGAAGCCATGACGCATACGGCCACGCCGCGCGGCCGGAAAAGGCGCAGACCCATATCAAGCCGGGCTGAAGAAGCTGGCTCGCCGGATAAAGGAAAAACGTGTGACAAAGCACGCGCGGAATTTCGGAAGCCTGGCAGATGACATTCTAGAACTCAGCGGGCTGCTAAAGCTTGCGACGGCTCTGGATGTCAATTTGCATGTCAACTGGGACAAGCGAGATCCCAAGTTCTGGGAGCTGGAGTTCATCAAGAACGCAAGTTCGGTGACGGGAAGTGGCACTCTCGTGCTCGGACTCTTGAACGATGCTGCCGATCGGCATCGCATGGGCATCATCGGCTTCGCCCAGAACATGGTGGACAGCCGTTTGCCACCCACTGAGAAGCTCCTCTGCTGGTATGAGAAACACGGCTACACCCGCGTCTGCGCGGAGCCGCATGGGGTGCAGATCAAGCGGGCTTTTCGGCATTCGTGAGCAAAGTTTTGTTCGCTTTCGCGAATATTATGCAAGGCGTCACGTCCCGTGCCAGTAGCGGCCACACATGAGTTGGCGCTCTTGTAATGCAACGTGCTCACCCCCACCTTAATATTACCCGCCCTTCTCGGCGCACCTCTCACAGACACTGACGCTTCGCTCGGCTCGCGGCAGACACCGCGTGTGCCGCGCTTCTCCATCTTCGCCTGTCGCGCAGCAGGCGGACACGTCTTCAAAGCTCGCTGGCCACTTGCGCTTCGATCTCGCCCTCATTTCGAAGGAACCGATATGACGCCTCATGAAATGGAGAGCCTACGTGAACCTGCCGGCGGCAAGGGCACACGCTGGCTTTCCCTACCGATGATCGTCCTCGGCGCCGTGTCGCTCATCGTCATGGGTGTCTGGCTGCAGGGCTTGACCCGCGCACCCGATCCAATAGTGCCGGAAAAGCCGGCTGTAAACGCGCCAAGAAAGTAAGGACAAAAACATGGCTCATTTCAGCAAGCAGTTTTCAGAGACCTTCATTGCGGACGAAGTCGATCGCCTCATCCAATCGGCGACATTGCGCATCGAGCAGCATGGCATTCACATCGCGGAGATGTCCGCCGCCCCCTTGCACGACATCACAGGCGCCAAGCGTGAGCGCGACCTGATGATCGAGGGACTACAGAAACTGCGCGCGTGGCGCGGCAAATTCGCCGCATAACCCGCCTCAGGTCTCCCGCCGCGGCGGCTTATACTGATCGAGAGAAAGCACATGACAGAACGCATCCGCAACCGCACGGTGAGCTTCCAGCATCCGTTCAGGCTATCCGCAGTGGACAGCGATCTGCCGGCCGGAACCTATTCGGTGGAGACG
>JBDHTJ010000302.1:0-3294 GCA_039808585.1 Hyphomicrobiaceae bacterium
AGGGATTTCGTCAGTCATCGAACTTTGCCTCTGCCAATCGGGATGCGATTGCGGAAGCAAGTAAATATAGCACGCCGCGCGCGTGCTTGGAAGGCGTGAGCACTGCCTCGATAGAAGGCAATGCGCCATTTAACATCGCAATTCCGTCGTTAATGATGATGTTTAGTGCAGCGCACCTGATGCTTGGTCCCCGCCCGCGGCTGGCCTTGTTACCAAGCGTCAGGTGCAAAAGCTGCACTAGGCCGTGCACCCAAATAATTCCAGCGCATCGGAGCGAACAGTGATTCAAGATTCGAAACATCGGAGCTTGGATCATGCGCTACGATCTTACCGACTTCGAGTGGAGCGTCATCGAGCCGTTGCTGCCCATGGATCGCCCCGGGCCGAAGCCCCAAAACAACCGGCAGATCCTCAACGGCATGTTCTACATCCTGCGCACCGGCTGTCCGTGGCGGGATCTGCCCGAGCGTTACGGCCCTTACACCACCGTGTACAATTGCTTCAACCGCTGGCGCAAAGCCGGCATCTGGGACCGGTTGATGGATGCGATCGTCAAGGCGCACGATGGCAAAGTGCAGATGATCGACAGTTCGATCGTGCGCGTCCATCAGCACGCCTCCGGTGTCAAGAAAAGGGTGGAGTTCGTTGTGTCGGTCGAAGCCGGGGCGGGATCACGACGAAAATCCACGCACGCGTCGACGGCAAAGGCCGGCCGGTCAAGCTGCCGCTGTCGGCTAACGTTCGCTTTGATTGATAGCAAATCCATTTAGGTCGCGAACATTGCAGACCGACAAATTCATAGGCGCTGGTGCCACTTTCCGAGCGACAGGACGGATCTCTTCATGTCTTGACGATGGCGCGACGGCCGGCGCGTTGCCTCGTCCCGAACCAACACCTGCTTCAATCTCCCAGACCACAGGGAGGTCGCAGAGATGAGCACATGGAAATGGATCCTTGCGGCGCTCGCGGTCTTCCTCGGAGCAGCCTATTGGGGCTTGGCGATCAAGGACCACTACCAGTATCGCTATCGGCTGACCCTCGAGATCGAGACGCCTAACGGGCTCAAGACGGGATCGAGCGTTCTCGAGGTCCGCATGTCGGAACATGTGCGGTTCCTGCCGGACATGCCGGTGGTCGGGGCAAGGCTGCTCGGCGAGGCCGTGGTCGTCGATCTTGGCCAGGGGCGCAATCTCGTTGCCCTGCTTGGCGGCGGCCCCACCGGCAGCGAAGAAGATTGGATGGTCCGCGTTCCGATCATGGCCTTCCATCTGACAGGACTAAGCTGGAAGGAAAAAGCAGTCGCGCTGACGGGCCCCTATCGAGGCACGCGCGCGGAGCTTTCGCGCGAAATGCTGCCGACGCTGGTCACGTTCTCCGACATCGCCGATCCCAAGACGGCGCGCATCGTCGCCCTTGACGAACTGGTGCAGGTGTTCGGACCCGACGTCCGAATCCATGGCGCCTGGATCGAGATGACAAAAGATAGAGTGACGCGAGGGATCGAGCTGAGGCTGCCATGCCTCGTCGTCCAGCGTGAATGGATGCGGCATCAGCCCTCTTATCCCAACAAGTTCTCTCCCCACTTCCACTTTTTCTCAAGGGAATAGATATGGCAATCAGTGGTGATTTATTCCGCGCCATCCTCGCCATGGACTCCTACGACCGCGGCTACAATGCGGGCCTAATAGTTGCGGGGTCGGAGCTTGGTAACGCTAGTCTGACTAGAGCCGAAGAGGGCACCGCAGCTCAGAACGCCTCTTTCTTCGCGCAGGCTTACAACTGGAACGGCGAGATCGTCATTGCCTACCGAGGCAGCGATGGTCTGCTGCCCACTTGGCTTGGGGGGGACGTCCCCTCCGACGTTCCGGCTTGGGGCATCTGGCATGCAGACAACTATAATACGACCCAAGCGCGGATGGCGGCGCAGTTCTACAAGGACGTGCTGGCGGCAAATCCGAATGCAACGATCGAGACGACGGGACATTCGCTCGGTGGAGCACTAGTGTTCCGAGTCTGACGCTTGGTACCCGGTTTTGATGGCGTCCAGTTTATCGAGGGCGCGGCGTTCTTTGGCAAGGATGTCTGCGGCGGGCTTGGTCCATCGATAGGGTTTGGCGAATGCGTTGTGGCGCATGAGGTAGTCGTCGATCGCCTCCTCCAGCTCGGCGACGCTTCCGAACGCGCCGCGCCGGATGCGCTTGCCGGTGATCTCGGCGAAGAAGCGCTCCACGAGATTGAGCCATGAGGACGAGGTCGGGATGAAGTGGACGTGGAAGCGCGGATGCTTTGCGAGCCACGCCTTCACGGCCTTCGTCTTGTGCGTGCTGTAGTTGTCCATGAGGAGGTGCAGATCGAGAGGCTTGGCGACCGCGCGGTCGATCTTGCGCAGGAAGCTCAAGAACTCCTTGGCCCGGTGACGCGGCTTGCACGCGCCGATCACGATGCCGCTCTTCACGTCCATTGCCGCGAACAGCGTCGTCGTGCCGTGACGCTTGTAGTCGTGCGTTATCGTCGCCGCCCGGCCCTTCTTCATTGGTAGGCCCGGTTGCGTGCGATCGAGGGCCTGGATCTGGCTCTTTTCGTCGATGCACAGCACCATCGCTCTGTCGGGCGGGTTCATGTAGAGTCCCACCACGTCGACGACTTTTTCCTCGAAGTTCGGATCGTTGGAGACCTTGAAGGTATCGAGCCTATGCGGCTTCAGGCCCGCCTCGCGCCAGATGCGCCCGATGCTCGACGGAGAGATGCCGACGGCTGTGGCCATCGTCGAACGGCTCCAGTGCGTGGCGGCATCCGGCGTCTCGCTCGCCGTCTTTTTGATGACTGCGAGCTTCACTTCGTCGCTGAGCGGCGGCACGCGCGAAGGCCTCGTCTTGTCGCGCAACAGACCATCGACGCCTTCCTCGACGTATCGATCCTGCCAGCGCCACACGCACGGCTTCGACTTGCCCGTGCGCCGCATGATCTCGTTCGTGCCGTAGCCGTCCGCCGTCGCCAACACGATCTCGCAACGCCACACGGCCTTGCGCGAGCTGTTGCGATCCTTGATGATCGCTTCGAGCCGGGCACGGCTTGCTGGGCTCACGTAGAGGCAGATGTCATCGCGTCTCATGCCCCGCATAATGACTGATTTGCAGGCGAGCGGGAATCATCTGTGAGGCGGGGAACCCTAGACAGGGATGCGGATGATCGCGCGCAGTCCGCCCATGGTGCTCTTGGCCAGAGCAATGTCGCCACCGTGACTGCGCGCAATATCGCGCGCGATGGCGAGCCCGAGGCCAGAGTTGCCACCAT
>JBDHTJ010000303.1:0-3281 GCA_039808585.1 Hyphomicrobiaceae bacterium
GCGTAAAGAGCCAGAAGAGCCACTTGGCGATGGTGTCGACTTTCTCGGCAACGGCATCCTCAGCGCTATGCTGCGTCTCGACGTCCTCACGCGCGAGCTCGATCTGATCGTCAGCAATGCGCTCCGAGCGGCGGCCGAACTGGGCGCGGCGCAGGACAGAGACGATATGATCGAGCCGCTCGGCACGTGCCGTCAGTCGGTCGATCTCGGCAATCAGAGAGGCAGACTTGGCTTCGGCGGCATCAGATGCCGTCCGTGCTGCGAGCACCAGAGCCTTCAGGTTCTGCGTGCGCTGATGGACACACCGCAGAAGACCCTGCTCGGCTTACAGCGGCTTATCGGCACTCCGGCGGCCCCGCTCGGTCTGGCGAAAAGACCGATCATGAACCAACATTCGTGTGGGGCCGCTTGGTGGGCGCCGATCAGGAAGCTCTTGCCGCGAGACAGTCATTCTGATATTCAGAGAAATCGCTTTTGGTTAGACGCTTCGGTCGTTTGCCTCGGCTACGCCGGGCGCCCGCTCAAATCTTTTCCAATTCGACAAATCGTTCGGCGCACGCGTGAGCGTGTGCGAGCACGTGCATCTATCAAGGGTAACCCTATGCAAATCGGAACCGTAAAGTTTTACAACGACCAAAAAGGCTATGGCTTCATTCAGCCGGACGATGGCAGCAAGGACGTCTTTGTCCATGCGACCGCTCTTGAGCGCGCCGGAATGCGCGCCCTGACAGAGGGCCAGAAGGTGTCGTTCGACGTTCAAGAAGATCGCCGCTCGGGCAAGCTGGCCGTCGGAACGATCGAGAACGCGTGACCAAAATTGCGCCGACGTATTGGCGTTCTGTCGATGGCCGCTCCTGCAAGGTGCGGCCATTTTCATATGTTCAGTTTCTAATTTGATCTCATCCGCCGAACGGAGCCGACCATGATTGGCAAGTGTCCGAAATGCGAAGCGAGGCCGAATGTGCTCGTCGAAACGCTGCGGGCTCGCGATGAAACGTCACAGCGAACGTTGCCCGTCCTGCAGTTCTTGTGTGAGCAGTGCAAAACGATCCTCGGCGTCGCACTTGACCCAGAATGGCAGGCGCAGGTTGTTGCAGGACAGTTGCGTTCGGTCGGCCAGGGCTCGGCTACGAGCCATTGAGACGCCGCGAAGGTGGCTGAGACCGCAAAGGAAGCTTGAAGCATCTCGCTGCCGAGCAGTGCAGCGGCCTCAATCTGTGAGCCATCGCAAACGATGCAGGTTTCCTATCGCCTGCATGCTACGATGCTCGACTGGCAATCGCACCTTGCGCACGGTGAGAGGTAGGCATCGGCATGAAGCTCCAGGTCGGATGTGAATTCCGCTACACGTTTGCACAGCCTACTCCCGCTATCCTCATGCTCAACATTCACTACTCACGCGCGGCCGACCTTGCGGCGCCAGACTCTGTCGTCGTGACGCCGTCGGTCCCCATGAAGGCTTATCGCGACAGCTTTGGAAATCGGTGCATCCGCGTCTCAGCGCCGATCGGCAACGTCACCTTCGCAGCCAGCGCTCGGCTGAGCGACAGCGGTCGTCAAGACCCAATAGTCGCTAACGCGGCACAGGTTGCCGTCGAAGATCTCCCGGACGACGCCATCGTCTTTCTCTTGCCAAGTCGCTTCTGCGACAGTGACAAACTGCTGGATCTTGCTTGGACCTTGTTTGGTAAAACGACGCCCGGATGGCCACGCGTCCAGGCCATTTGTGACTTCGTCCACAACCGCATTGCCTTCGGCTACGAGCATGCACGGGCGACCCGCAACGCGTCGGATGCCTACCAGGAAGGTATCGGCGTCTGCCGAGACTACGCTCATCTGGCTGTTGCCTTCTGCCGCGCTCTGAACATCCCCGCCCGCTATTGCACCGGATACCTCGGCGACACGGGACTGCCGCCGCCGTACCCGCCGGGTGACTTTGCTGCTTGGTTCGAAGCCTACCTTGGCGACCAGTGGCATTTGTTCGATCCGCGCAACAACACGCCCCGGATCGGCCGCGTCCTAATCGCGCGTGGCCGCGACGCAGCTGACGTTGCCATGGTCACCACGTTTGGCGCCAACACACTCGACAACTTCAAGGTCTGGTGCGACGAGCTTCTGCTGTAGTCCAAGATGATCGACCGCACTTAAGGGGTCAGCACGCACAATTGGTTGCGCCTGCGGCGAGGTAACTCGCATTCCCAATCGTTGCCCCATGTATTTAGATGCGCGTGTTCCGGCAGTATAATTTTGTGGCAGGCTCCACCCGCCTTTCGAAAACCCCGCACGCAGGTCCAGCCCGTCCCGTCGGCGTACAGGAAAGCGTCCGCCGGCACGATGATCGGGCTGCAGGCATCACCTGTGACGGCGAAGCCGCGCTCACAGGTCCAGCCCCGTCCAACATTGGAATCATTGAGGAAGGCGTGTTTCGGCACGAGTACGGCTACGCAGACGTCGTTCTCCGGCCTAAATCCCCGCTCGCACTCCCAGCCGCGATTGGTCGCGGACGTCGTCAAGAAGCCGTTGGCCGGCACGACTATTGGCACGCATTTGTCGCGTGCAGGCCGGTATCCTCGTTCGCACTCCCAGCCCCTGCCGCTGTAGTTCGCATCTGCCAGGAAGGCGTGCTCGGGGACTACAATCTTCACGCAGCCCTCTCCCTGCTGAAGATAGCCGCGCTCGCAGAGCCACGCTGCGCCGAATTCCTGCCCCGAGAGGAAAGCATTATCGGGAATGACTATTGCGGTGCATGTGCCGCTTCGCTCGCGATATCAACGCTTGCATTGCCAGCCATTCGGCACTCCCGGCGAGAGGACGGCATTCTGGGGCAGTTCGATCTCGCGGCATTTCTCCCCCTTCCGCTCGAAGCCCCTTTTGCATTCCCATCCCGCTCCGTACGCGCGCGGCTGTGCATCTGCGGGGATGTCATTGTCCCCCGCCCATGCGGTCGCAGCGACTGCGGCGCTGCCGAGCAATAGGGCCAGTAACGCGACCGCGAGTGAAGGCATAGCTAGAGAACCTCTGCTTGCCGGCAGACCGCCAAAAGGGTCAAGTGCCGCCGAAGTCGGAAACGTCTCGGACGCCTGCCATCAGTCTTCGCAAGCGCCCGAAGACGCCGTTGCTATCTCGAGCGCCCGAGATTGGGGTGTGCCGGCTTGCCGGTTGCAATGCGCTCGGCGTTCTCCCGCGCGATGCGAGCAAGGGACTCGCGGAGACGGCGATGGCTGATCTGTGTCTTGTTCACTAAGTTCTTATCGATGCCGGATTGGTTCCGGGTGCGCGAT
>JBDHTJ010000304.1:0-3270 GCA_039808585.1 Hyphomicrobiaceae bacterium
AACGCGCGGAATTTCAGAGGGAGGGCATGGTCGCTGAAGTCATCCAACTCGTCGAACTTGCTGAACAGGATCGGCAGTTGGTCGCATCATTGCCCGTGCTCGATGAGCGTGACGCGATCGAGTTGCGCTTGATCAGGAGCACCGGTGAAGTTCAGATCGTGCGTCTGCCGCCAAGGTGTTGATTGCCACTGAGAACTGACCCGGCATTTCCACCGAGAATTGACCCGCCTATTAGGTATGTTTCGGGTCTGTGGCTTGGGTCAAGTTCCTGCCTTTCTCCTTTTTGCTTTTGGTCTCATGCGCCGAGCTGTTCTTGAAGCGGAAGCTGTCATTTCCGGTTTCGAGGATGTGGCAATGATGGGTGAGCCGGTCGAGCAGCGCGGTGGTCATCTTCGCGTCGCCGAAGACGCTGGCCCACTCGCTGAAGCTTAGGTTGGTGGTGATGATGACGCTGGTGCGCTCGTAGAGTTTGCTCAGCAGATGGAAGAGCAGCGCACCGCCGGACGCACTGAACGGCAGGTATCCCAGCTCGTCGAGAATGACGACATCGGAATGGACAAGGCGATTGGCGATCTGGCCAGAACGTCCCTGTGCTTTCTCCTGCTCCAACGCGTTGACCAGTTCCACGGTCGAGAAGAAGCGGACCCGTTTGTGATGATGTTCGATGGCCTGGACGCCGATCGCCGTGGCGATATGCGTCTTGCCCGTGCCGGGGCCGCCGACCAGAACGATGTTGTTGGCCTCGTCGAGGAACTCGCAGCGATGGAGCTGGCGCACGAGCGCCTCGTTGATCTCACTGCTGGCGAAGTCGAAGCCGTTCAGATCGCGGTAGGCTGGAAAGCGTGCGGTCTTGAGCTGATAGGCCGTCGATCGCACCTCTCGTTCCGCCGTCTCCGCCTTGAGAAGCTGTGACAGGATCGGAATGGCGCCCTCGAACGCCGGCGATCCCTGTTCGGTCAACTCGCCGACTGCCTGCGCCATGCCGTGCATCTTCAGTTGCCGCAGCATGATGACGATAGCGCCGCTTGCCGGATTATGACGCATGGCGGGCCTCCGTCTTTCTCAGGGCATCGTATCGTTCGACATTGGCCTTGGGCTCGTTGATGAGCGTTAGGGCCTGAGGCGCCTCGATGGTCGGTGGTGTGAAGGATTTGCCGTCGACAAGGCGATGTAGCAAGTTCAGCACATGCGTCTTGGTTGGAACGCCGGACTTCAGTGCCATATCGACCGCCGACAGAACGGCCTGTTCATCGTGCTGAAGCACGAGCGCCAGGATATCGACCATCTCGCGGTCGCCGCCCGGCTTCTTGAGCAAATACTGCTGCAGAGTCCGGAACGCGTCGGGAAGCTCGGCGAACGGTGCGCCGTTGCGAAGAGCGCCCGGCTTGCGCTGCACGACCGCCAGATAATGTCGCCAGTCGTAGATAGTCTGCCCCGGCCGATCATGGGAACGATCGATGACGCGCCGATGCTCGCAGACGATCTGACCTTCCGCGGCGACAACGACACGATCCGGGTAGACCCGCAGGCTCACCGGCCGGTTGGCAAAGGAAGCCGGGACGCTGTAGCGGTTGCGTTCCAGATGCACGAGGCAGGTGGGCGAGACCCGCTTGGTGTATTCTACAAAACCGTCGAAGAGCCGGGAAACTGGCATCAGAGCCTGAGCCTCCTCAGCCCAGATGTCGGCAATGGTGCCACGCATCTGACCATGCGGCGTCTGTGCCCATAGTTCCTTGCAGCGCTGCTCCAGCCATTCATTGAGTGCTGCCAGCGACGGAAAGCGCGGCGTGGGCTGCCAGAGGCGGTGACGCGCGTCCTGCACGTTCTTCTCGACCTGTCCCTTCTCCCAGCCAGAAGCCGGATTGCAGAACTCCGGCTCGAACAGATAGTGGCTGGCCATCGCCTGGAAACGGACATTGATGTCACGTTCCTTGCCACGTCCGACCTTGTCGATCGCCGTGCGCATATTGTCGTAGATGCCGCGACCCGGAATGCCACCAAAGACGCGGAATGCATGATTGTGGGCGTCAAACAGCATCTCATGCGTCTGCAGGAGGTAGGCCCGGACGATGAAGGCCCGGCTGTAGCTCAGCTTCGTATGCGCTACCTGGAGCTTGGTGCGCTCATTGCCGATGATCGCCCAGTCCTCCGACCAATCGAACTGGAAGGCTTCGCCCGGCTCGAACGCCAGGGGCACAAACGTCCCGCGGCCAGTAGTTTGCAACTCCCTCTGCCGATCCTCCCGCCATTCCCGAGCAAAAGCCGCCACGCGGTTATAGGAACCCTCATAGCCGAGGCTTATAAGGTCGGCATGCAACTGCTTCATCGTCCGCTTCTGCTTGCGGCCCTTCTTGGATTCCGTCTTCAGCCAGGCCGATAACCGATCCGCAAACGGGTCAAGTTTGCTCGGACGCTCCGGGACCTTGAACTTCGGCTCTACGCCGTCGGCACGGAGATACTTGCGGATGGTATTCCGGGATAGGCCAGTCCTGCGGCAAATCTCCCGGATCGATAGATGCTCTCGAAAATGCCAGCGTCGGATCACGCTCAATAACGCCATGTCGATCACTCCATAGCCCCCGCTGAAAACATGCGAGGGAGGGTTCAAACGTGGGTCAATTCTCAATGGAAATATTGGGCTGCGCCGGGTCAGTTCTCAGTGGCAATCAACAGGCCTCGTCGACATATTTCTGGCCGTCATAGAGTTCCATGTGGTTGGCGCCCTCGACGACATGGAAGGATTTGTCGGTGCTGGCGGCGCGGTCGTAGAGGTCGTCGCTCATCCATTTGCTGCCTGTCTTGCTGCCGGCGACGATCTGGATCGGCTGCGTCATGTAGACGTCGGCCATGTGGTAGGCGTCGTAGGTGATGATCTGGTTCAGGCTGCGCAGCGTCGCGAAGCCCGGCGCGGTGGCGCATTCGGCGCGCGGCGTGTGGTAGTATTCCCAGGCCTGGCGCAGTTCCTCGTTCGGGGCATCCTTTTCCTTCAGGGGCGCGAGCGGCATGGTGGCGTAGTCCGAGCCGTCGGCATCCGTCGTGCGGGCGTTCGAGCCGGCTTCGATCAGCGGCAGGGCGTCGATCGACTTGACGGTGTTCTCCCAGCCGTTGCGGAACATCGAGCCGATATTGACGGCGCTGACCGTGCCGATCGCCTTGATGCGGCGGTCCTGGATGGCGGCGTTGGCGGTGTAGCCGGCGCCTGCGCAGATGCCCATCGCGCCGATGCGGTCATTGTCGATGTAAGGCAGCGTGGTCAGGTGGTCGATGACC
>JBDHTJ010000305.1:0-3258 GCA_039808585.1 Hyphomicrobiaceae bacterium
CCATGCCGATGGCGAGCGCATAGTCCACGGCCACGCCGAGCCCCGCCCGGTTGGTATAGGCGTTCTCCCAGGTCTCGAAGCGGCGGGCGTCGTTCCTGAGTTCGTAGCGGTCGCGCGCCACCCAGACTGCCGAGAAATGGTCGATCATCGGCGGCTCGATGGTGCGGAGGAGGTCGCGGCGCACATAGAGGAATCCGGTGCCACGCGGTCCCCGCAGGAACTTGCGGCCCGTCGCCGACAGCATGTCGCAGCCCAGCGCCTCGACATCCACCGGCATCTGCCCCACCGCCTGGCAGGCGTCGAGCAGATAGAGGATGCCGTGGGCGCGGGCGATGCGGCCGACCTCTGCGGCCGGATTGGCGAGGCCGCCATCGGTCGGTACCCAGGTGATCGAGATGAGCTTCACCCGCCCGTCGATCATCCGTTCGAGCGCGGCAAGGTCGATCTCACCCGTTTCGTCGCTCGGGATGACGTCGATGACAAGGCCGGTCCGTTTCGCCATCTGCAGATAGGCGACATAGTTCGCGCCGTATTCCGCCTCGCAGGTGAGGATGCGGTCACCCGGTATGAACCTCAGCCCGTAGAAGGCCATCTGCTGGTCACTCAATCAAATTGTGAGAATCACAGATCAAAAATTGAGAAAATTCCAAATGAAAAGGCCTCTGGTTAAGGGCAGAACCTGTCCAAGATGCCCGGACTGCGGGATCTCAATCAGTGCACGACGGCGCGCGTATCCAATTTGTGGCGCGACAGATAACTGTGAGGAGCCTCATTGATGTTCCACAAATGCGAAATTCGTTGCCACAAATCCCGAATAATCGCCCTCACGCCTGAGCCACCGCCCTTTTGGGCTGTTAGCGGTGCCAGTGGCTCCAGAACTGATCACGATCCAGCCGGCGCCCGACGACGCTGTTTGCGGTGCATCGCGTCGAAGTGAGGAATTGCTGTAGTCGTCGGCTTTTGGGCCGAGGCTGTGTGGAAACCCGCGCTGTGATATCCTTCGACAGCTGGTTCGGAGGTGCCGGATGGGACGTTTTGTCGAGGCGTCTGATCGCCACCAGCCTTCGCTTCTACCTCCATGCCTCGAAGATTATGTCGGCCCGGACAATCCGGTTCGGGTGATCGACGCCTTCGTCGATGAGCTTGATCTGGGAGCGCTCGGCTTCACGCGCGTCCATCCTGCGGCGACGGGACGGCCGGGTTACGCGCCCGGCATGATGCTGAAGCTCTACATCTATGGCTACGTGCACCAACTGACGTCGAGCCGGAAACTGGAGCGGGAAGCGGGCCGCAATGTCGAGCTGATGTGGCTGACGGGGAAGCTGGCTCCCGACTTCAAAACGATCGCGGACTTCCGGCACGACAACGCGCTCGCGATCAAGCAGGCGTGCCAGAGGTTCATCGCAGTCTGTCGAGCGCTTGGCCTTGTCGGCGGCAGTGTCGTTGCAATCGATGGGTCGAAGTTCCGGGCTGTGAACACCCATGAGAGGAACTTCACAAAGGCCAAGCTCGCCCGCCGCAAGGCGCATGTGGAAGAGAGCATCGAGCAATACATGGCGAACCTCGATGCTGCGGATCGGGCAGATGCGGCTCCGCCTGCTGCCAAGATGGAGCGCCTGAAGGAGCGGCTCGCCTTGCTGCGCGGTCGCCTCGGGGAACTGGAGGAGATCGGCCGGCAGCTTGAGACCGCTCCTGACGGCCAGCTCTCACTCACCGACGCGGACGCCCGTGCCATGGCGACGGCCAACGATCGCCGCGGTGTGGTGGGGTACAACATGCAGACGGCCGTGGACGCCAGGCATCATCTGGTGGTCGCACATGAGCTGACCAACAAGGGGAGCGACCGCTCGCAGTTGCTGCCGATGGCCACTGCGGCCAAAACTGAGACAGAGGCTGAAAGCCTAACGGTGCTCGCCGACCGCGGTTACTACGAGGGCTGGCAACTACGCGCCTGCGACGAGGCAGGCATCACGGCACTGGTGCCGAAACCTGACACCTCACCAGCTCGCGCCCGCGGGCTGTGGGCGAAGGACGACTTCACCTACCGGCCCGATACCGACACGTATCGTTGCCCTATGGGCGAGGAGTTGCCGAACCGCTTCTCCCGGGAAGAGGACGGGAAGATCTTGCACTTCTACTTCAACCAAAAAGCCTGCCAAGGCTGCTCATCCCGGGCCCAGTGCACAACCGGCAAGGAGAAGCGCATACGCCGCTGGGAACACGAGACGGTTCTGGACCGGGTGCAGGCTCGGCTCGAAGCCATGCCGGAAGCGATGGACATCCGCCGATGCACCGTCGAGCACGTCTTTGCCACGCTGAAACAAGGGATGGGCGCGACCCACTTCCGAACGCGAGGCCTCCGAAACGTCGCCGCAGAAGCAAGCCTGGCGATCCTGGCCTACAACATGAAGCGGGCAATCGCTGTTGTGGGCGTGGCTCCGATCCTCAGGGCCATCAGAGCATGAACCGCTCGTCCGTTCTCTAACAAGCCGGCGAGCCCGCGGCGTCCAAGCGCTGAACGTTCTCACACAGCCTCGGCCCCAGAGCAGACCTCTGCACGGCTCGGGAGGCGTGAGCGGCCGCCCTCATGTTGAGTTCCTTGGCCAGAACGAACTTCAAGCTGAATACCCCAGAGGGGCGGCGCCCAGGGCGGCGAGAACGTCACTTTCGTCACCTGCCGCGGACACCAGTAGTTTTTCTCACTCTTCTAGTGACGAAAGTGACGTCTGCACTAAGGTGTAGGCACAAGCGAACCCCTTTTTAATTCGTTGATAAGTGAGAAGAGAAAACGAGGCGAAGGGGTGACGCACTGTCACTTTCGTCACCCCTCCTTGGACCCCGTCTCCCACGTGGTGACGAAAGTGACGGGGCTAGCAATCTGATGAGCTAGGCTCTCAGTTGGAGGCCAACGATGGCTTGGCCCTTGTTGGTCTTTTTCGAGCCATAGCCAAGATTGGCCAGATGGCGCTCGGACACGTCCGCGGCATGGGCCAGGCTGCGCCGCGTGAGCCCACGCCTGGCGCGCAGCTGGCGCACTCGCTCGCCCAGGGCGTGCAGCACCTGGTGTTTCTGGGTGTCTGTCGATGCATTTACATCGGTGCTTGCTTCCACGGCGGTATCGAACTGATCCATAGCGATTCTCGAAGGATGTGAATGATAAACCTCGGGGTTAACACCTATCATGCAATATATTGCTTGACACTGAATTGTCTCCTATTTATCTTTCCGTTGCACGCATAATATTGCATGTTATGCCAA
>JBDHTJ010000306.1:0-3245 GCA_039808585.1 Hyphomicrobiaceae bacterium
TCGTGATCGTGATCGTGATCATCATGGTCATCGTGATCGTGCGACCCGTGCCCGTGGCTCATTTTTCTTCTCCTTCGTCGGCTTCGCTTTCGGCCGTTGGCGCGGTTTCGCAGCTTCGAGCCAATGGTCGTAGATTTCGATGCAAAGGGTGTCGTCTGCAGGTCCCTGGTAGCCGGGCCAAAGGTCGCGCTGTTTGAACTCGACGCGGTAGAGCTTCACCACTGGGCCGCTGGTGATGCCTACAGCGAGATCCTCCGGGTTCAGGAAGAGACCGCAATCCTGCACCACCACGCCCGTCTTGTGGCGCACGTAGAATGGCGTGCGAATGTGTCCGGCCTTGTTCAGCTCCAGCACTTCCACCCGGTCGCCCACCTTGAACCTGCCGCGCATCGGTTATCTCCGGCTCACGGGGGGCACCAGCGTTCGCGCACAGCGGCGATCTCCGCATCGAGTTCCTCGCACGTGATGACGCCCTTTTCGATCAGCACATCGACCATGGCCTCCAGGCGGCGGCGGTAGAACGAGTACATCATGTATTTGTCCGCGCCGAAGGACTCGAAGCCGCGCCGCATCTCGTCCAGCGAAATAATGCGTCGCGTTCCATCGCCCAGGAGATTGCGAACGGCCTCGACCTGCTTCTCCCAGTGCAGCCAAGGCAGTTCCACCTTCGGAATGGCCCCGTAATCCTCGCCGCCGATGTCGTGGTATCCGCGTGTCACAAGCAATCTCCTTATGCGCGCTTGATCGCGAAGCTCTTCAGATAGGCTTCGGGCTGAGTGGGGTCGAATTCCTTGCCGAGGATCGTGTGCTTCATCATCGCCGTCTCCGGCGCCGGCAGGCCCATATCCTTGAGGCGCTTTTCCGCGTCGGTCGACAGGAACACCGTCTTGGCGACGTCGGCGTACCCGATGTCACCTGACACGATGTTCCAGCGGCGAAGCTGCGTCAGCAGCCATATGGCGGTCGACTGGTAAGGGAAGGCCTTGAAGCCGATGCGATCTTCCACCGTCACGATGCCGCCGAGCCCGTCTGCGAAGCGGCCCAGCAGAACCTGCTCGAGCACGGTCTTGGGCTGGTTCAAGTAGTTGGCTGGTGCCAGAAGATCAGCCACTTGCGCGCGGTTTGCCGGCTTGTCGGCAAACTCTGTCGCCCGCACGACGGCGCGGAACATGGCGCCGTAGGCATTGGGATTTTCCTTCACGAACTTCTCGGTCACGGCGAGCGTGCAGCAGGGATGGTTCGGGAAGATATCTTTTGTCAGCATGTGCATGAAGCCCACGCCCTCGAACACGGCGCGCTGGCCCCATGGTTCCGCGAACAGCATGCCGTCGAGATTGCCGGCAGCCATGTTGGCCACGGAATCCGGCGGCGGGAAAACGCGCAGCTCGACATCCTTGTCGGGATCGAGGCCCGCTTCGGCCAGATAGTAGCGCAACAGCATGGCGTGCATGGAGTGCTCGTGCGGGATGCCGAGCTTGAAGCCCTTCCACTGCTTGGGATCGCGCTTGTCCTTGTGCTTGACGTGCAGCACGATGGCGTTGCCGTTGACGTTCTGCACGGTGGAGACCATCGTCTTGGTGGGCTGCGAGCCGACGCCGAGCGTCATCGTCAATGGCATGCCCAGCACGAGATGCGAGGCGTCGAACTCACCGCTGTTGAGCTTGTCGCGCACCAGCGCCCAGCCGGGCGTCCGCGCCAAGTTAACCTCCAGCCCCTCCTTCTGGTACTCACCCATCGCATGCGCGAGGAGGATGGGCACGGTGCAGGTGATCGGCACGAAGCCGACATTGAGCTTCGTCTTCTCGAGGGGCGCGGTTTGCTGTGCGAGCGCGCGGGCGGTGCCTAAGGGAAAGGCATCGGCTATCGCGGCCATCAGCGTCGAGGCGCCAACGGCGGCAAGAAGGGCGCGCCGGCCCATGGGCTGCGGGAATAGGGTCTGAAGCACTGCCTGGTCGACAGCTTGCGCGACACGGGTCTCGTGGCCGGCACTGCCATTCCCGTCTGCCTTGTGCCCTGTTGCGTGGGAGTGCTCCGTGGTGCCGTCACCGCAACCACAGCCGCAGACGCTTCCCAAACTCGTTTCACGCGAAGCCATCGGGCGCTCTCCTTCAGGATACTTGATGGGCGTGCGTTGCAATGCTGATGCCAACCGCAGCTGGTGCGGGGGGGCGTGCAAATTCGCTTCTAGAGCCCCGTTGCGCCCTGCCGATCAGGGAAACTGATGACGCCATACAATGCGACTGCTGTCGGCAGATGCTTGCTGTGCGAAGGAATTGAACGATCTGCGCCCACAATGGCAGCGCAACGCGCACGTCTTGGGCAGTGCTCTCTCTCGGCGCGGTGGTTTTGGCGTTCGGTACGCCTCTTGCAACGTGCTCGCCGGATCCGGCAGGCACCTGGAGGAGGAGCGGACATGAGCGGACTTGGCGGCTTGAACAAATCGCCTGACGGCGTGGTGATCGGGCTGGTGCAGATCCAGAACCCCTGGATCGTGACCAAGACGGACCTAGCCGCGCAGACCGACCGCATCTGCGCCCTCGTCGATAAGGCCCGGCGCAATCTCGCGACCATGGACCTGGTGGTGTTCCCCGAGTACGCGCTCCACGGCCTCTCGATGGACACGAACCCCGAGATCATGTGCTCGCTCGAGGGACCCGAGGTCGCCAAGTTCAAGGCCGCCTGCGTGCGCAACAACATCTGGGGCTGCTTCTCCATCATGGAGTTCAACCCGCACGGCAATCCCTTCAACAGCGGCATCATCATCGACAACAAGGGCGAGCTGAAGCTCTATTACCGCAAGATGCATCCCTGGGTGCCGGTGGAACCGTGGGAGCCTGGCGACATGGGCATCCCCGTGTGCGACGGCCCCAACGGCAGCAAGATCGCCCTCATCATCTGCCATGACGGCATGTTCCCGGAAATGGCGCGCGAGTGCGCCTACAAAGGCGCCAACATTATGCTGCGCACTGCAGGCTATACGGCGCCCATCCGCCAAGCCTGGCACTTTACCAACCAGTCCAACGCCTTCTGCAATCTCATGTACACAGCCAGCGTTTGCCTTGCGGGCTCGGACGGATCGTTCAATTCGATGGGCGAAGGAATGATCGTCAACTTCGACGGCACGCCCATCGTCACCGGCAACGGCATTCCAGACGAGATCATCACAGCGGAAGTGCGCCCGAAACTGTGCGACGAGGCGCGCATCCATTGGGGCGTGGAGAACAACATCTATCAGTTCGCGCACC
>JBDHTJ010000307.1:0-3243 GCA_039808585.1 Hyphomicrobiaceae bacterium
CACACTAGTTTGAATTCGAGCTGTCATATATCGCGGATCGCGCGGCGCCGCCACGGCCGGAAACGGCTATTCTCCCCAAGCGCGCGTGTTGTCCGGGGCCCGGCAAGTGGACCTTCGAGGCCAGCATGCGCTAGCATTGTTCCAAATGGACATGGGGCGCGCCGCCGCCGAGCGGTAACGGCGCACCGGCCAGCATCGGATCGTGCGGGCGCATCAGCGCTGCCAGGGAGGCTTACCGAGCAAATGACCGTTTCTTCCAAGGCCAGACCCAAGGTCGGCCTGTTCGTTACCTGCCTGGTCGACCTCATGCGCCCCTCCATCGGCTTTGCCGCGGCGAAGCTGATCGAGGCATCGGGCTGCGATGTCGACGTGCCCACTGCCCAGACCTGCTGCGGCCAGCCGGCCTATAACTCCGGCGATACGCTCACCACCCGCGACATCGCCTGCCGCACCATCGAGGCCTTTGAGACGCACGATTACGTGGTCGCGCCATCGGGGTCCTGCGCCGGCATGCTGAAGGTCCACTATCCGGAGCTGCTGGCCGGCGACCGCGCCTGGGAAGAGCGCGCCAAGGCTTTTGCCGCCAAGGTGCATGAATTGGTGAGCTTCCTGGTGGACGTGCGCGGCATGGAGCGCGTCGAGACGAGCTTCAAGGGCCGCGTCACCTATCACGACAGCTGCTCCGGCTTGCGCGAGCTCGACATCAAGGAGCAGCCTCGCAAGCTTCTGAAAAGCGTCAGGGGCCTCGAGCTGGTGGAGCTGACCGATGCTGAAGTCTGCTGCGGCTTCGGCGGCACCTTCTCGGTCAAGTATCCCGACATCTCCAACGTCATCGTCGGCAAGAAGACTGATCACGTATCGGCCACCGGCGCCGATTTGCTGCTCGCGGGCGATCTCGGCTGCCTCATGAACATGGCCGGCAAGCTGCGCCGCGAAGGCCGTTCCACCAAGGTCCGCCACGTGGCCGAGGTTCTGGCAGGCGAGCTTGCCGATCCAGCGATCGGGGAAAGCCTGCCATGACCGTCAACGCAAGCATCAACGTGGTGGAAGCCACGTCCCCGGCCTTCAAGGAGAACGTCCGCGAGGCCCTCGCTGATCGACAGCTGCAGGAGGCGTTGACGGCAGTCGCCCCGGGTCTCGCCGCGCGCCGTGGCGCCGCCCGCGCCGCCCTGCCGGAGTTCGAGGCCCTGCGCGAAAAGGGCCGGGACATCAAGAACCACACGCTGGCCCACCTCGACATCTATCTGGAGCTGTTCGAGGCGAAGGCTCGCGAGGCAGGCTCGCAAGTCCACTTTGCCCCGACACCACAGGACGCCCGCGACATCATTCTCGACATCTGCCGCAAGGCGAACGCCCGCACCGTCACCAAGGGCAAGTCGATGATCTCGGAAGAGGTGGGGCTCAACCACTTCCTAGAGGAGGCGGGCCTCAAGATCGTCGAAACGGATCTGGGCGAATATCTGATCCAGATCCGTGGCGAGACCCCGAGCCACATCATCGCCCCCGCCATCCATCTTACCCAGGCGCAGGTGGAGCAGGATTTCCGGCGGCTTCACACATCGCTTCCGAAAAATCGCGTCCTCACCGAGCCAGCCCAGCTGGTGTCGGAAGCCCGAGCCGTGCTGCGCGAGCGCTTCCTGGAGGCCGACGTCGGCATCACCGGCGCCAACTTCATGATTGCCGAAACCGGTTCTACCGTGATCGTCACGAACGAAGGCAATGGTGATCTCACGCAATCGTTGCCCCGCGTGCACGTCGTCATCGCCTCCATCGAAAAGCTGGTGCCGACGCTGGAAGACGTGGGCACGCTCATCCGCCTGCTGGCGCGCTCCGCCACCGGCCAGGAGATCTCCACCTACACCACCTTCTCCACCGGTCCGCGCCGCAAGGACGATCCGGATGGTCCCGAGGAATGCCACATCGTCATTCTGGATAACGGCCGCTCGCAACTGCTCGGCACCGACTTCCAGGAAGTTCTGCGCTGCATCCGCTGCGGCGCCTGCATGAACCACTGCCCCGTCTACGGCGCCATCGGCGGGCATGCCTATGGCTGGGTCTATCCTGGGCCCATCGGCTCCGTGCTCACGCCTGCCCTGATCGGCGTGAAGTCGTCGGCGCACCTGCCCAACGCCTCCACCTTCTGCGGCCGCTGCGAGGCGGTCTGCCCCATGAAGATTCCGCTGCCGGGCCTCATGCGCAAATGGCGCGAGGAGGAGTTCAAGGGCGGCGGCACGCCCGCGCTGTTCGGCCTGGGACTGCGCCTCTGGGCGGCGCTGGCGCGGCGGCCCGCGCTCTATCACGCAGCGACGCGCTTCGGCATCATGGCGCTTTCCGCCTTGGCAATGGGCCGCGGCGCCTTCCGGTCTCTTCCGTTCGCCAGCGGCTGGACGAAAAACCGCGACATGCCCGCGCCCCAGAAGCGCACGTTCCAGCAGCTGTGGGCCGAGCACAAGGCAGGGGTGCCGCGATGATCCCGAACGACAAGCGGCGCGAGCAGATGCTTTCATCGATCCGCGCCAACCTGGAAACCTATGCCTCGCCCGATCGCCGCAAGGCGGTGGAGGCGCGCATGAAGGCGCCGCCCGCCCCTCTCGTGCCGCAGCGCGCGCAGAAGCCGCTGGCCGAGCAGACGGCGCTGTTCAAGGGCTTCCTGGAGGGCCAGGCGGCAACCGTGATCGAACTCGCCTCGCGCGCCGAGATCCCGGCGGCGGTCGGCCGCTACCTGCGCAGCCAGAACCTGCCGCTATCGATACGCACCGGGTCCGATCCTTACATCCGCGATCTCGACTGGAAATCCGAACCGGCGCTGGAGCGCAAGCAGGGCAAGGCCGAGGGCAAGGACGATGTCGGGTTGAGCCGCGTCACAGCCGCCATTTCAGAAACCGGCACGCTGGTGCTCACCTCGGGCAGCGACAACCCGGTCACCATCACCTTCCTGCCCGAGACGCACATCGCCATCGTCGAGGAAGCGGCCGTTGTCGGCGGCTTCGAGGGCGTTTGGGCGAAGCTGCGCGCGCGCTTCGGCAAGGGCCTCATGTCGCGAACGGTGAACTTCGTCTCCGGCCCCTCGCGCACAGCCGACATCGGCGGGCAGCTGGTCATGGGCGCGCACGGCCCCCGCCGCCTCTGCGTCATCATGGTGAAGGGGTAGCAAGGTTCACAGGTGCGACAGCGGCCCAGTTCCGGTTCCGAATGAACCCGACGTGCCCGGCTCAGGCCGTCCGCGCCGTCATGGCCTGCCTC
>JBDHTJ010000308.1:0-3199 GCA_039808585.1 Hyphomicrobiaceae bacterium
CCTGGACGAGCTACGAGAAGATCCGCGACGTCATCGAGCGGCGCATGTTCAGCCAGGTCGAGGATCTGCTGCCCGTCATCAGCTTCGGCAAGAAGCAGGACAGCGAGACCGAGAAGAAGCACGAGGAATTCGTGCAGCGCATGGAGTCGCGCGGCTATACCGCGCGTCAAGTGCGCCGGCTCGTCGAATGGTACATGCGGGTGAAGAAGTCGAGCTGAGGATGGGCGTTATCCCAGCTCGCGGCTTCCGCCCGGCTCCCCGAAGGAGAGTCGGAAGGCGCAAACATCAAAACCTCACGCCCGGGCCTTGCCCCGGGCGTCTTCGTCTCTGCCGCATCCGATGCTATACTTGGTGTCTGGCTTAAGGGCACGTCCATGCAGATCGTAGACCGCCGCCTCAATCCCAAGGCCAAGAGCCTCGGCAATCGCCAGCGCTTCCTGCGCCGGGCCAAGGCCGAGATCCGCGAGGCCATCAAGGACTCGCTCAAGTCGCGCAAGGTGTCGGAAGCCGAGGGCGCCGAGAAAGTCACGATCCGCTCCAAGAGCCTGCGCGAGCCCACCTTCTCGCTTGGCCGCGGCACCGGCAAGCGTGACTATGTGCTGCCCGGCAACGAGGATTATCAGGTCGGCGACGAGATCCAGAAGCCGCAGGGCGGTGGTGGCGGCCGTGGCAATCAGGGCAGCGCCGATGGCGAGGGGCAGGACGAGTTTACGTTCACGCTCACCAAAGAAGAATTCCTCGACCTCTTCTTCGACGACCTCAAGCTGCCGAACCTCGTCAAGGTGAAGCTCAAGGACCTCAAGGCGCCGAAGTCCGCCCGTGCCGGCTTCACGACCGACGGCTCCCCCGCCCGCCTCAACCACACGCGCACCATGCGCAAGAGCCTGGGCCGACGCCTCGCCCTGCGCCGCCCGAGCCTCGAGGAGATCGAGCGCCTCGAGAAGGAGCTTGCGGCAGCCGAGGCCGAAACACCCAAGGACGACGACAAAATCGCGCAGTTGCGCTCCAAGCTCGAGCACAAGCAGCGCCTGCGCCGCTCCATCGCCTACATCGATCCGCTCGATCTGCAGTACAACCGCTTCGACCGCGTTCCGAAGCCGTCCACCCAGGCCGTGATGTTCTGCCTTATGGACGCCTCGGCCTCCATGACCGAAGCGCTCAAGGATCTCGCCAAGCGCTTCTTCATGCTGCTGCACATCTTCCTGATGCGGCACTACCGCGAGGTGCACATCGTCTTCATCCGCCACACCTCCACCGCCGCCGAGGTGGACGAGGAAACGTTCTTCCGCGGCACCGAGACCGGCGGCACCGTTATTTCCTCGGCGCTCGACGAAATGCTGCGCGTCGTCAAGGACCGCTATTCACCGGCCGACTGGAACATCTACGCGGCCCAGGCCTCGGACGGCGACAACTTCCACGACGACATGCCCCGCTGCATGGATCTTCTGGAAAACCAGATCCTGCCGATCTGCCAGTACTTCGCCTACATCGAGACCACGCACGGCGAGCGCTTCAACGATTCCATCGAGACGCCCGTGTGGCACGGCTATTCGCAGGTGGCGCAGACATCGAAGGTGTTCGCCATGCGCCGCGTATCCTCGCCCGGAGACATCTATCCCGTCTTCCATGAGCTCTTTTCGGCCAACGGCATCGCGGCCTAGTGTGATGGCAGACAAGCCCTGGAGCCCGCCATACATTCTACCTGGTCATCCGCTGGCTCAGTTCCGGCAGCTCAATCTCGGGCTGGCCTGGCACCCCGCCTTCGCGGGGGTGACGCCGGTGGAGATGCACAGGGCGGACCATATCCCCCGTCATGCCCGCGCAGGCGGGCATCCACGCCAGTTTGCGCTAGGCACGCGGCGATTGCGGATCGGCATCACCTCATCGCGCAGCGCGCGCGCCGGGGACCGGCGCGACTTGATGTTCGCGGCGCTCATCACTGGGCACCCGTCCCGCTCGGAGACTGAAGGGAGGACAACGTGCAAGAGCCCGCGTTGAAGCTGCCGCCCCGCAAGGGCAACATGAAGCCGCTATTCGACGGGGCCGAGTGGTCGTTCGACCTCATCCGCGAGGTCGATGCCGCCATGGGCGAGATCGCGCTCGGCGAGATGGGCCTCAGCATCTATCCCAACCAGATCGAGGTGATCACGGCAGAGCAGATGCTCGATGCCTACACCTCCATCGGCATGCCGATCATGTACCGTCACTGGTCGTTCGGTAAGCGCTTCGCCCACGACGAGGCCTACTACAAGAAGGGCATGCGCAGCCTCGCCTACGAGCTTGTCATCAACTCCGACCCCTGCATCAACTACATCATGGAGGAGAACTCCATGACCATGCAGGCGCTCGTCATCGCGCACGCCGCCTACGGCCACAACCACTTCTTCAAGAACAACTACCAGTTCCAGCTGTGGACGCAGCCCGACCACATCATCGACTATCTGGCTTTCGCCAAGAGCTACGTCTCCGAATGCGAGGAACGCTACGGCCAGGACGCGGTGGAGCGCACGCTGGACGCCGCGCACGCCCTGATGAACCAGGGCATCAGCCGCGACCTGCATCCGCGGCCACGCAACCTCGCCCGGCACGAGCAGATGAAGGCCGCGCGTCGGCGCGAGCACGAGGAACGGACGTTCGATCCCATCTACCGCACGCTACCTGAAATCACCCGCGAGGTGACAAAGGACGACGCTCAATCGCAGTCAGAACAGCGCAAGCTGGGGCTGCCGGAGGAGAACATCCTCTACTTCCTGGAGAAGAACGCGCCGAAGCTGGCGGACTGGCAGCGCGAGCTTCTTCGCATCGTCCGGTTGCTGTCGCAGTATTTCTATCCGCAGCGGCAGACCAAGATGATGAACGAGGGTTGCGCCACCTACACGCACTACGAGATCCTCAACCGTCTTTACGAGCGCGGCCAGCTTACCGACGGCACCATGCTCGAATTCCTGCACTCGCACTCCTCCGTCGTGTTCCAGCCGACCTTCAAGGACCGCCGTTACAGCGGCATCAACCCCTACGCGCTCGGCTTCGCCATGATGAAGGATATCGAACGCATCTGCACCGTGCCCACGGCGGAAGACAAGGACTGGTTTCCCGAGATCGCCGGCTGCGGCGACGTCATGGGCACGCTGCGGCAGGCCTGGTCGGAATACCGCGATGAAAGCTTCGTGTTGCAATACCTCTCCCCCAAGCTCATCCG
>JBDHTJ010000309.1:0-3194 GCA_039808585.1 Hyphomicrobiaceae bacterium
ATTCGTTCGTGGGCATTCGGCATGAATGTGGTTGGTGTCGACCCGGAGGACATTCCGATGTCGCCCTTCTGGCAGAAGGTCGTGAAGCCGGATCAGCTCAACGAGGTGATCCCGAACGCCAACGTCGTGTTCATTTCGGCCCCGCACACCGAGATGCGCCACAAGATGATGGGGCCGGCGCAGTTCGAGTTGATGAAGAAGGACTCTTACTTCATCGCCGTCTCGCGCGGGGGGATCTATGACCTGCCCGCGCTCGTCAAGGCGCTCGATTCGGGCAAGCTCGCCGGTGCCGGTGTCGACGTCACCGATCCCGAGCCGTTGCCCAAGGGCAATGCGCTTTGGAAGTTCCCCAACGCTATCATCACGCCTCACATCGCCGGGCGGAGCGACCAGGATCGCGCCCGCATGCTCGGCACCGTGAAGGAAAACATTAAGCGCTTCGCCGATGGCAAACCGCTGCTTAACGTGGTGGACAAGCAAAAGGGCTACTAGGAACCAATCGAGGCCAACATGATCTCACTCAAGGTGAACGGCGTCGACCGTAGCTTCGACGGCTCGCCGGACATGCCGCTGTTGTGGTATCTCCGCGACGTGCTGAAGCTGACGGGAACCAAGTTTTCCTGCGGCCAGGGCCTGTGCGGCGCCTGCACCGTGCATATCAATGGCGCGGCCATGCGTAGTTGCGTCACGCCGATGAAAGCCGCGGCCGGGAAATCGATCACGACGATTGAAGGGCTTTCGGCCAATGGCGATCATCCTGTGCAGAAAGCCTGGAAGGATGCCAATGTCCCGCAATGCGGCTACTGCCAGCCGGGCCAAATCATGCAGGCTGTCTCGCTGCTGAAGAAGACACCCAAGCCGACCGACTCGCAAATCGATTCAGCCATGCGTGGCAACATCTGCCGCTGTGGCACCTACCAGCGCATCCGGACCGCCATTCAGCTGGCCGCGAAGGTGATGGCATGACGACTCACGACCGCATTCAAAAGGTCTCGCGCCGCGGCTTCCTGGAAGGTGTCTTCTCCACCGGTGCGTTCATCATTGGGGCCACTCCGGCCGCGCTGCTCGCGGGCGAGGCTGACCAGGCTGCCTGGCACCCCAGTGTCTATCTCGGCCTGCAGAAGGACGGCACGGTGATCATTGTGGCCCACCGTTCGGAGATGGGCACAGGCATCCGTAGCGTGCTCCCCGTGATCGTGGCCGACGAGCTGGAAGCCGACTGGACGAGGGTCAAGATTGAGCAGGCCATCGGCGACGAAAAGTATGGCTCGCAGAACACGGACGGCTCGTGCTCCATTCGCGACTTTGCCGAAGCGATGCACACCGCGGGGGCCTCGGCGCGCATGGTTCTCGAGCGTGCCGCCGCCCAGAGGTGGGGCGTACCGGTGGGACAGGTGAAGGCCGCGAATCACTTCGTCACCGGCCCAGCAGGAAAGAAGGCGGGGTATGGCGAGCTCGTCGAAATCGCCGCGAAGCTACCGCTTCCTAAGCCCGCCGAAGTGAAGCGCAAGGACCCGGCCACGTACCGTTTCATCGGCAAGGAACTGCCGACCATCGATCGGGACGACCTGATCATGGGCAAGGGCACCTTCGGCTACGACGCCGAGATGCCCGGCATGGTCTACGCCGCGATAGAGCGCCCGCCCGTAATGGGGGCGACGCTGGCATCCGTCGACGACAGTGAAGCCAAGAAGGTGGCCGGCGTTAAGCAGACCGTAAAGCTCGACGGACTCACGCAGCCGTACCTCTTCCAGGCGCTGGGCGGCGTCGCTGTCATCGCGGACAATACATGGTCTGCGTTTGAGGGGCGCAAGAAGTTGAAGGCCACCTGGAATCAAGGCCCCAATGCGGGCTACGATTCCGACGCCTACAAGGCCAAGCTGCTGGAAACAGCGGCCAAGCCGCAAAAGGTCGTGCGCAAGGCGGGCGATGTGGACGCGGTGTTTGCCAAGGGCGGCAAGATCCACGAGGCCTCCTACTACGTTCCGCTGCTCGCCCACGCAGCGATGGAACCGCCCGCTGCGGTGGCTTCGTTTGCCAACGGGAAGGTGATCGCCCACGCACCGACGCAGAATCCACAAGCGGTGCAGGAGGCGGTCTCGGCAGCGCTCGGAATCAAGAAGCAGGATGTCATCTGTCACGTCACGCTGCTCGGCGGTGGCTTCGGGCGCAAGTCGAAGCCGGACTACGTGGTGGAAGCGGCGAAGTTATCCAAGGCGGTAGGCAAGCCGGTAAAAGTGGTGTGGAACCGCGAAGACGACCTGCGCTTCGACTATTTCCACTCCGTCGCCGGCATGTACATGAAAGCAGCCACCGGCGCCGACGGGCAGCCCACGGCGTGGCTGCAGCGCAGTGTGTTTCCCTCCATCGGAAACATGTTCGCCAAGGACTCCCAATACGGCGCCGACTTTGAGATGGGCATGGGATGGATCGACAATCCGTTCTCGATCGCCAATTTCCGCGCGGAGAACGGCCCGGCCGATTGTCATGTTCGCATCGGCTGGATGCGCTCGGTGTCGCATATCTACCACGCCTTCGCCACTCATTCGTTTGTGGATGAGCTTGCCGCGCAAGCCAATGCGGATCGCGTCAACTACTATCTGAAGCTCATCGGCCCAGGCCGCGTCATTGATGGCGACATCGTGAAGCAGGGCGCTGACCACAAGCCCAACCCGAAGTTCCCGATCGATACGACGCGCCTACGCCGCGTTCTCGAAGTGTGCGCCAGCCGCTCGAACTGGGCAAACAAGAAATCGGGCGGGGGCAAGGGTTACGGCATCGTCGTGCACCGCAGTTTCCTGTCCTACATCGCGGCCATGGTCGAAGTGGAGGTGGACTCGGCGGGCAAGGTGAAAATCCCGCGTGTGACCTATGCCGTCGATCCCGGACGCGTCATCAACCCAGATCGCGTCAAGTCGCAGTTCGAGGGCGCCGCTGTCTTCGGCACGAGCATCGCCATGTTGGGGGAGATGACCGCCAAAGGTGGTGTCATCCAGCAGAAGAACTTCGACACCTACCCGGTGGCGCGCATCGATGAAGCGCCGCGTGTGGTGGATGTGCACATTGTGCCGTCTAGCGCGCCGCCCGCGGGCGTCGGCGAACCCGGTGTGCCGCCCATCGCTCCGGCTTTGTGTAACGCGATTTTCGCCGCCACCGGCAAACGCGTGCGCGAACTCCCCCTGCGAAAAGCCAAA
>JBDHTJ010000310.1:0-3188 GCA_039808585.1 Hyphomicrobiaceae bacterium
CACCTCGTGGTCGCATGCATTCATCACGCCGATCGTCATGCCGGGACCATTGCAGGCGATCCCTTCAACCGGCCCTGCCCTTAAGCACGAGGGTTCGCTATTCATACGTGCAATCGATTGTGGCTGACCTGCAAACGTGCTCGCCGTTCCCAGAATGGACAGCGTAGCAGCGAAGATCGCTTTTAAAGCCACCCGATCGATCGACATCGATTGTCCTCCCCAACTCCACACGCCACGCCATGCCTTTCGCGAAGGAATTTCAAATCCAGCGAGGGTGTCGCGGTCACTGACCCTGACGTCGCTGGAGCTCCTTGATCTGCCGAGCGTGCATGTCCAGCGCTCTACTCAGAGCTTCGCCCCGCTCGGTAGCGTCTGGAAGTCGCTGATCTTCTTGCATCACGGCCTGCTGTTGTTGCTGGCGCTTAAGCTCCTGCTGTGCGGGCCGATCAGCTTGGTTTTGCTTTCGTTGATGCATGACAAACTCCACATGGTCGTGCAGATGAAGAAGCAGCTTACGGACATAGTGCTCAATCCTTTGCAGGCTATCCGCCTATGCAAAGCTTTCGATGACAGCATCGTCTGTCGCCTTGCCGACCCCTAGAGAAGTCGGGCGACACTGATGCCGTGCCTAGATCTACGCCGATCGTCCCCGAAAAAATCAGCCCCAGACTTCCTTTGCCACCTCGACGATGCGGGACAGCTTGGCCCACTGCTCGTCTTCGGCAAGCACGTTTCCCTCCTCGGTAGATGCGAAGCCGCATTGCGGCGAGAGACAGAGCTGATCAAGGGGTGCGTATCTCGCGGCCGCCTCGATGCGGCGCTTGAGGTCGTCCTTGCTTTCGATCGCTCCTGTCTTGGTCGTGACCAAGCCAAGCACAGCATGCTTCCCTTTCGGCAGGAAGCGCAGTGGTTCGAAGCCACCGGAGCGGTCGTCGTCCCACTCCATGAAATAACCATCGACATCGATCTGGTTGAAAAGCATGTCGGCGACCGGCTCATAGCCGCCAGAGGCGATAAACGTGGATTTGAAATTGCCGCGGCAGGTGTGGGTGGTGATCACCATGTCGGCAGGCTTTGCTGCCGTCGCCGTATTGATGATGTCGCGATAGGTGCCGATCAGCTTCCCGGGGTCGTCGCCACGCTCGCTAAGCATCTTACGCTGCTCAGGATCGCAGAAGTACGACAACGACGTGTCGTCGAGCTGTAGGTAGCGGCAGCCTGCAGCGTAGAAGGCGCGGATGGCGACGGCGTCGGCGGCGGCGAGGTCGGTGTAGTAGGCGTCCATATCCCGATAGGCTTCGAAGTCCACAGCCTTGCGCCCGCCCCTGTAGTGCAGCATCGAGGGCGAAGGGATCGTCATCTTGGCAATGCGGCCTGCAGGCGTCACCGATTGCAGGTAGCGGAAATGCGCCAGATGCGGGTGGTCTTCCGGGAAGCCGATCCTGCCTTTGACGCGCACCCCATGCCCCTTGGTGGTGACGCCCTTGAACGCTATGCCCTCGGTCTCTACGCCGATCACGCCCGATAGGTTCTCCAAAAAGTCGAAATGCCAGAAGGCGCGGCGGAATTCGCCGTCGGTCACGGCCTGCAGGCCTATCGAAGCCTGCTTCGCGACGAGCTTGGCGATTTCCTCGTCTTCTATGCGCGCCAGCCCGGCGGCATCGAGCCGTCCGCTGGCGTGATCCTCGCGCGCTTTGTGGACACGGACGGTGCGAAGGAGGCTGCCGACCATGTCGGCTCGGAATGGCGGCTTTGAGCGTGCGGTCATGGCATGCCTCTTTTCTTCTCGTCGGATGAAGATCGGGCGGCGGCGAGGCCGAGATAATGGTCGAGGCGGACGGGCTCAGCCAGCAATTCCGCGCTCGATGCGGCAAGGGCGACGCGCCCGCGCTCAAGCACGATAGCGTCGTTGGTCAGCTCGAGGATCTTGCGCGCGTGTTGTTCGATGACGATAGCAGCAAGGCCCTCGTCGCGGAACAGCCGCTTCAGCGCGCGAAGCAACTCCTCGACGATAGTCGGCGCCAGCCCTTCGGTTGGCTCGTCGAGCAGCAGCACCTTCGGATTCAGTACGAGTGCGCGGCCGACCGCCAGCATTTGCTGCTCGCCGCCGGAAAGCTGGTTGCCCAGGTTGTTCTTGCGCTCTGCGAGCCTTGGAAAAAGCGCGAACACGCGTTCCGGCGTCCACGGTCCCGGGAGCATCACAGCGGTCAGGTTCTCGACCACGGTGAGCGAGCGGAAAATGTTGCGCTCCTGCGGCACCCAGCCAATGCCTGCGTGCGCGCGCGCCTCCGCAGACAGCGCGGTGATATCGCGCCCTGCGAGACGTATCGAGCCCGCGTGACGGCGGGTGACACCGATGATCGAGTTGACCAGCGTCGTCTTGCCGACGCCGTTGCGGCCGAGCAGGGCAAGCGAGCGGCCCGGTGCGAGCGAGAGGTCGACATCGAACAGCGCCAGCGCCTGGCCATAGCCAGCACTGAGATTCTTGACCTCCAGGAGCGCTTCGCCCTCAGCCATAGCCGGCCTCTCCCAAGTAGGCCTCGCGAACGGCCCGATCCTGGGCGATGTCGGCAGGCGCACCTTCGGCGAGCACTCGCCCGTTAACGAGCACGGTAATGCGGCTGGCGAAGCGGAAGACGATATCCATGTCGTGCTCGATCAGCAGCACCGAGACGTCCGGCGGCAGCGCAGCGACGATGTCCAGCAGCTCAAGGCGCTCGGCCTCCGGCACGCCGGCCGCGGGCTCGTCGAGTAGCAGGACGGAGGGCTGTGCGGCGAATGCAGCCGCGATCTCGATCTGCCTCTGCTTGCCATACGGCAGAGTCCCGATCGTAACGTCCATGATGTCGTCGAGGCGGAAGCGCGCCAGGATCGCGGCGCTTTCCTCGATAAGTCTCCGCTCGCCCGCCAATGACCGAAGCGGACTGAAGCCGAGGCCGAGCCGCTCGGATGTCACGGCCGCAATCATCTCCAGCGTCGTCATGTTGGCGAAGAGCTGGTTGATCTGGAACGTACGAGCCATGCCACGCCTCACGCGGGCCTCACGGCTGGCGCTGGTTATGTCCTCGCCGTTCAGCCGGACGGTGCCGCTGGTCGGGGTTAGTACCCCGGTTAGCAGGTTGACGAAGGTCGTCTTGCCCGCGCCGTTCGGGCCGATCAGCGCGTGGCGTGCGCCGGGCTCGAGCCTG
>JBDHTJ010000311.1:0-3147 GCA_039808585.1 Hyphomicrobiaceae bacterium
TGCTCCGCATCGGCCCGGCCGGGTGGTGATGCATCGCGTTTGGAGGTGGCGGATTGTTCGGGGCCCGTTGTTGTTGCCCCTTGACTTTGCCGCGCGAGAGAATAGTTAGGCGTGCCCGCCGGCCACGGCGGTTCGACATAGACTTCCCATCGGAATTGGGGCCGTAGCTCAGTTGGGAGAGCGCGTGAATGGCATTCACGAGGTCAGCGGTTCGATCCCGCTCGGCTCCACCACTTAAAGCAAGGGCTTAGAAATGGCCCTTCCTCTCAAAAAATTCGGTCTACGACCTGGTGCAAAAACGCCCTGCGCATGTACGGGCGCTGCTTGCAGGCGGGATCGTTGATCGTGGCCCCCATCACGTCCGTCCATCGCATAGTGATGACCGGTCTACTCTGAAGTGGGACCAGCACCGCTTTTGCGGCGAGCATGCTAACGTCGCGTCGTGCATAAGACCGTGAGCACAGCACACGACGCCGTGTCTGCGCCTTCGGCGTACCGCTGGCACTGGGCTATAGCATTGCGACGCGCCATGTCCTGATCAGCTGCGTAGTGGCCTCCCCAGGCGCCGTTCGATGAGACGGCGAGGGCAGCGCAGCCAGCTTTTACCCATGCAGCGTTTTTGCAATCAGTGGGACTGTTTGGCTCTGCCTGGCAATTCCGTAGCGCAATTTCTTCGGCGGTTGCCCTGGAATTCCTGTCCTGGGCGATGCCGATCCTGCGCGTCAGAGGGGAGTAGGCGATCGCGGCAAAATCGCTCTCTTGCTGAGCATGAGATGCAGTATGACTCGAGACCAAGAGCATCATCGAAAGAAAACCTGCTATCGTTTTCATTCTTCTGTCCCCGCTATTAGTCCAATTCTAAATCAATATTCCCCACGTGCAATGGCGATGACCTGAGATTACCCCGCCAACCACTCCACCGCAACCGCCACGGCATCTTCGGACGTCGGTGTGGGCGCCGTTGTGCCGCAACAAATTTTACTAAGTCAGTAGCGAGCCCCCGTAACGTCGAAACACGCGGCAACCGGTTGTCCACTCCCGAAACGTTCTGCAATGGCCCAAGGCTGCCGGTCACCCTTCGCGACGAAACCTATGCGCTCGAGGTTGAAGCGGAAAGTAGTAACAGTCGACGCTCGACTGGCAGGTTCGTGGGGGCAGACCGACCGTGCTCGCAGGTAGCTGCGAAGCTCCATTTTGAGCCTAGGCAGGCCTAAGCAGCTGCGGCACGCATGATCGATGGACGAACGCCTTGCAGAGAAAGCTGACGTCGCCCGAGATGTTGGAACCGCGGTGTTTGCATTAGGGGCACGACCGCTTCTGCCCGAGGAAGCGGTAATGAGGCATGTGCTGCTCAGGCCGACAAAGGGTCCATTTCGACTTTATGAAGCACATTTGACCTGCTCTGACAGCGGTGCTGCACGCACTGATCGGCACTCCGAAGATGATGCCGGCGAAGACATGGCCACACGATGTTGCGTCAAAGTCTGCGCCGCAGGTTGGCGATGAGTTGCCCGAGATCGCTCCGCTCCGGTTCAAGCCGTAACAAGAGCTCTGCATGGGCCAGGGCTGCGCGAATTTCGCGCGCCTCGATCTGGTAGGAAATGAGAGCCGTGAGAATGTCCCTATCATAGGGGTGACGGTCGAGCGCCCTTTTCAATATATCGATGGCTTCCGTATGGTTGCCTTTTCCATGCGTAGCAACGGCGAACACATACGAGAAACGCGCATTCTCGGGTGCCACCTTTGCTGCCTCCGCGAGCGACGCGATTGCCTCGTCCATGCGCTTCTGGCGGACAAGACCGAGGCCCAACGCGTGCAGGAGCGGCCCGGACTTGGGATTGTTGGCAAGCGAGCGGCGCAACACGTCTTCTGCTGCACGTTCATCGCCTTTGGCGCGCTCCAAATCAGCAAGTCCGATCGCTGCCGGAATGAAGCTGCGATCAACGGCGAGTGCCTCGAGCAGCTCGTTGCGCGCCGCCTCCAGCATCCCGCGGCGGCGATGCAGATCAGCCAGATTGGCGAGTGCCTCCGGACGCTCAGCATTGAATGACTGCGCGGCGATGTACTCTGCGAGGGCGTTATCGAAATGCTGCCGATCCTCGGGGGACAGCTTCGCTTCCGCGTCTCCGCTGAGTTCGCGCGCCGCATCCATGCGCACAAGGCGGGTTGCATCGCGCAAGAGCGGAGCGAGCAGGTCCTTGCGCAACGTTGCGTCGAGGCCCGCCATCGCAGCAATGGCAGCCGAGCGAACTTCAGGATCATTGGCCTGCAGCAGGCTTGCAATCACGCGCAAGACCCTAGGGGAGGGAAAGCGCGCAAGCCGCGCTACCGCGCTGGCGCGGACGAGGCCTGAAAGCGAAGCGTCTTCTGCGACGCGGATGAGCGCTTCCTGCGCACCGGGCGCACCACGGTCACCCAAATCGAAGGCATCAGCGAAGGTCTGGGCGCCGCCTTTGGGAGACTGGTACCACTTTTTGAGCGTCTCCGATGCCCAGGCCGCAGGCTTGTCACTATGGCAATGCGCGCATGCGTTTGGCGACGCCATGGATTGGGAACGGTCGGGGCGAGGGATGCGGATCGAGTGATCATGGCGCGCATCAACACCCATATAGACCGTGGTCGGCATGTGGCAGGCAGCGCATTTCGCACCCGCTGAGCCCGAAGCATGATGGTGATGCGCCGGGACATCGAAACGGTCGGCCGGATGGCATTGAGCACAGACGCCGTTGCCGGTCTCGCGCAACTTGCCCGAGTGCGGATTGTGGCAATCGGAACAGGTCACGCCGGCTGCATGCATCTTGCTCTGCAGGAAAGAACCATGGTCGAATACTTCGTCGCGTTGCTGGCCGTCGGGATAATAGAGCCTGGGCTCGAGGCGTGCGGTGCGAAATGCATCGTAGTATCGGCGCACGTCGATTGCGTTGTCCGAAAACTGTTCGCGCCTTGCATGGCATCCGGCGCAAACCTGCAACTCGACGGCGTTTGACGGTGACTGTGAACGCGCGGGCTGGCCGGACGGTCCAAGCGTCCAGGAGACGCCGGCGCGCTGATCGAAGCGGAAGTCGAAGCCCTTGCCGGCCGCCGTGCGATCGTCTTTTCCTCGAGGTTTCGAGGCCCAGTCCACGTGACGCGACGCGGGCCCGTGAC
>JBDHTJ010000312.1:0-3126 GCA_039808585.1 Hyphomicrobiaceae bacterium
GCGCATGTCGATCCGCGACCCCGACCAGGTGACGCCGCTCTCGCTGATCAACATCCGCCCGGTGGTGGCGGCAACGCGTGAGTTCTTCGGCGGTTCGCAGCTTTCGCAGTTCATGGACCAGACCAACCCGCTGGCCGAGCTGACGCACAAGCGCCGCCTCTCCGCGCTGGGGCCTGGCGGTCTGCGCCGCGAGCGCGCCGGCTTTGACGTGCGCGACGTGCACTTCAGCCACTATGGCCGCATCTGCCCGATTGAGACGCCGGAAGGTCCCAACATCGGTCTGATCGGTTCGCTGGCTTCCTATGCGCGCGTCAATGACTTCGGCTTTATCGAGACGCCTTACCGTCGCGTGATCAACGAGTTTGTACTGACAGCCGACAACGCCGGGGAATTGGCCGGCCATACGCTTGATGCCGACGTGACCGACCCGGCGACGGGCGCGGTGATCGCGTCGCGCAACTCCGTGGTGGATGCAGAGCTGGCGGCAACCATCGCCCAGACGTTGGGCGCTAACGGAGCCGGACCGGATGCGCCACGGGTGCGCATCAAGCCCTTTGTCTCGCGCCAGGTGGAGTACATGACTGCCGACGAGGAAGACCCGTGGGCAATCGCGCAGGCTTCGTCGAGCTTGAACGCCGTTGGCGAGTTCCAGAACCCGCGTCCTTCGGCGCGGCGTGCTGAGGCTTTTGAGTTTACGCAGGCGGCGCAGGTGCGTCTGATGGACGTATCGCCCAAGCAGATCGTCAGCGTATCGGCGGCGCTCATCCCGTTCCTGGAGCATGACGACGCCAACCGTGCGCTCATGGGTTCCAACATGCAGCGCCAGGCCGTGCCGCTGGTGCGCCCCGATGCGCCGGTGGTGGGCACGGGCATGGAATTCCAGTCGGCCATCGACTCCGGTCAGGTGGTGGTGGCAAAGAACGCCGGCGAGGTGACGAGCGTCACCGGCGATACGATTGTCGTCCAGGAAGAGGACGGCACGCGGCGCATCTACAACCTGCGCAAGTACAACCGCTCGAACCAGAGCACCTGCATCGACCAGCGCCCGGTCGTCTTCAAGGGCGACGTGGTGGCGCAGGGGGCAGTGCTGGCCGATTCGTCTTCGACGGACGGCGGCGAACTGGCCCTGGGCCAGAACGTGCTGGTCGCCTACCTCTCGTGGGAAGGCGGCAACTTTGAAGACGCCATCCTGGTTTCCGAACGGTTGGTGCAGGACGACAAGTACACGTCGATCCACATCGAGAAGCACGAGGTGGACGCCCGCGAAACCAAGCTCGGCCCCGAAGAGATCACGCGTGACATCCCCAATGTGGGTGAGGACGCGCTCAAGGACCTGGACGAGGAGGGCATCATCCGCATCGGCGCCGAAGTGACGCCGGGCGACATTCTGGTCGGCAAGATCACGCCCAAGGGCGAGACCGAGCTGACGCCGGAAGAGAAGCTGCTGCGCGCCATCTTCGGCGAGAAGGCGCGCGAGGTCAAGGATTCGTCGCTGCGCCTGCCGCACGGTGAACGCGGCAAGGTGGTCGATGTCAAGATTTTCGACCGCAACGAGCACCGCGACCTGCCCGCCGGCGTCGAGAAGATCGTGCGTGTCTCCGTGGCGCAGCGCCGCCGCCTGACCGAAGGCGACAAGATGGCCGGCCGCCACGGCAACAAGGGCGTCATCTCCAAGGTGGTGCCGGTCGAGGACATGCCGTTCCTGCCGGACGGCACGCCGGTGGACATTATTCTGAACCCGCTGGGTGTGCCTGGCCGTATGAACATCGGCCAGATTCTGGAAGCACACCTGGGTTGGGCGGCCTGGCGGCTGGGCTTTATGGCCGAGACGCCGGTCTTCGACGGGGCCAAGGAAGATGAGATCGAAGCCGAACTGGCGCGCGCCTGGCTGATCGACCGCGCCTGGCAGGCGGCCACGGCCAAGGCGTGGGAGAACGCCCGCCGCACCGGCATCAACCCGCAGGAGTTGGCCGATGACGACGACGCCCGCCTGATCTACATGCTGGAGTGGCTGGAGCCGCAAGGCTATGACGCCGAGCGTATCTTCCGCGACCGCGCCTATGCCCGCCAGGCCGTGCTCAAGCAGTGGCTGGCCGAGCAGGGCTATGACCCGGCGGAGGTCCTGCCCAGCGACTACAATGATCGCCGCGCCCCGACCGAGTCCAACCTGGTCACGCGCGAGGTGGCGCTCAAGGAGTGGATGAAGTTCCACACACAAGATATTTTCGTGGACGAGGATGAAGCGGCTCGCGTTGCCGAGGACATTGCCGAGGGGCTGCCGGCCAGGCCGGCCTTCCGTGTGGCGATGTCGCCGGCGCAGATCGATGCGTTGAGCGGGGAGGCGCTGGAAGCCGCCGCCGATGCGCTCAGCCGTGCCATCGGCTGGCCGCTGCCGACGACAGGCAAGCAGCGGCTCTACGACGGCAAGACCGGCGTGGCCTACGATTCGCCCGTCACCATCGGCGTGGTGCAAATGCTCAAGCTGCACCACCTGGTCGAAGACAAGGTGCACGCTCGCTCGACCGGCCCCTACTCGCTCGTCACCCAGCAGCCGTTGGGCGGCAAGGCGCAGTTCGGCGGCCAGCGTTTCGGCGAGATGGAAGTGTGGGCGCTGGAAGCCTATGGCGCCGCGCACATCCTGCAGGAGATGCTTACGGTCAAGTCCGACGACATCACCGGCCGTGTCAAGACCTACGAAGCCATCGTCAAGGGCGAGCCGATCCAGTCGCCCGGCGTGCCGGAATCGTTCCGTGTGTTGGTCAAGGAACTGCAAAGCCTGGGGCTGGCGGTGGAGGTCATCAACGAGAAGAACGAAGTGATCCACTTCGGCAAGGAAGAGACGACCGACAACCTGCCGCGCCTGGGCTTCAGCTTGAACGTGCCCGGCGCCATGACGAAGCTGAGCAATAGCGGGGAGTAAGAGAACTTCAACGCAAAGACGCGAAGGGGCAAAGACGCAAAGGAACACGCCGTTATCGGCAGCCTTTTGACTTTGCGCCTTTGCCTCTTTGCGGCTTTGCGTTAAGCATTTCGTGGTTTTGCGATCGGAGATCACCCGATGGAAGTAAAGAATTTCGATGCGATTCGTATCTCTCTCGCCTCGCCGGAGCAGATCCGCGACTGGTC
>JBDHTJ010000313.1:0-3105 GCA_039808585.1 Hyphomicrobiaceae bacterium
CCACCGAAGGCGAAGTCGCAGGCAGCATAAAGGATGCGCATAGCGTAGCGACCACGCTGGCCGCAGAGCTTGCCGAGATGACGCAGCGATCAGCAGCAACCCGATGTTGATTTTCACTGAGAACTGACCCGGCATTTCCACCGAGAAGTGACCCGCCCTTCATGTATGTTTTGGTTCTGCGGGGACGGTCAAGGTTCTAGCTTTCTCCTTTGCTTTTTTGGGCTCCTGTGCCGAGCTGTTCTTGAACCGGAAGCTGTCGTTTCCGGTTTCGAGGATGTGGCAGTGATGGGTCAGCCGATCGAGAAGCGCGGTTGTCATCTTGGCATCGCCAAAAACGGTCGCCCACTCGCTGAAGCTGAGGTTTGTGGTGATGATCACGCTGGTGCGTTCGTAAAGTCTGCTCAGCAGATGGAAGAGCAATGCGCCACCTGATGCGCTGAACGGCAGATAGCCGAGCTCATCCAGGATCACGAGATCGGAATGCACAAGGCGATTGGCGATCTGGCCTGATCGTCCCTGTGCCTTCTCCTGCTCGAGCGCATTGACCAACTCGACAGTCGAGAAGAAGCGAACCCGTTTGTGATGATGCTCGATGGCCTGCACGCCGAGGGCCGTCGCAATATGGGTTTTGCCTGTGCCTGGGCCGCCGACGAGCACGATGTTGTTGGCATCATCGATGAACTCGCCGCGATGAAGCTGACGCACCAGCGCCTCGTTGATCTCACTGCTGGCGAAGTCGAAGCCGTTGAGGTCCCGATAGGCTGGGAAGCGCGCCGTCTTGAGCTGGTAGGCTGTGGACCTGACCTCCCGTTCCGCAGTCTCGGCCTTCAGCAACTGCGACAGGATCGGAATGGCTGCTTCAAATGCAGGCGCTCCCTGTTCGGTGAGTTCGCCGACAGCCTGCGCCATGCCGTGCATCTTCAGGCTCCGGAGCATGATGACGATTGCGCCACTGGCAGGGTTATGACGCATGGCGCACCTCCGCGGCCTTCCTCAAGGCGTCGTAGCGTTCAACGTTGGCCCTCGGCTCGTTGGTAAGCGTTAAGGCCTGAGGAGCACTGATGGTCGGGGGCGTGAGCAATTTGCCGTCGACGAGTCGATGAAGCAGGTTCAGGACATGGGTCTTGGTTGGAACGCCAGCCTCTAACGCCATCTCCACGGCCAGAAGAACAGCCTGCTCGTCGTGTTGCAGAACGAGTGCCAGAATGTCGACCATCTCGCGATCGCCGCCCTGCTTCTTGAGCAAGTGTTGCTGCAAATTCCTGAAGGCATCGGGAAGTTCAGCAAACGGCGCTCCGTTGCGAAGGGCGCCGGGTTTGCGCTGAACGACGGCCAGATAGTGCCGCCAGTCATAGATCGTCTGACCGGGCCGATCATGCGAGCGATCGATGATGCGGCGATGCTCGCAGACGATCAAACCCTCCGCAGCAACCACGACCCGATCTGGATAGACCCGAACGCTGACAGGCCGATTGGCAAAGGATGCCGGAACGCTGTAGCGGTTGCGCTCTAAATGCACGAGACAGGTCGGGGAGACCCGCTTGGTGTATTCGACAAACCCGTCGAAGAGACGAGATGTCGGCATGAGGGCCTGGGCTTCCTCTGCCCAGATATCGGCAATGGTGCCGCGCATCTTTCCATGCGGGGTCTTCTGCCAAAACTCCTTGCATCGAAGCTCCAGCCAGTCGTTCAGGGCTTCGAGCGATGCAAAGCGCGGCATGGGTTGCCACAGTCGATGTCGCGCATCCTGGACGTTCTTCTCGACCTGTCCCTTCTCCCAGCCAGACGCTGGATTGCAGAACTCGGGTTCGTAGAGGTAGTGGCTGGCCATCGCCATGAAGCGGACGTTGACGTCGCGCTCCTTGCCGCGCCCGACCTTGTCGATCGCTGTGCGCATATTGTCGTAGATGCCGCGCCGGGGAACGCCGCCAAAGACACGGAACGCATGATTGTGGGCGTCGAACAGCATCTCGTGCGTCTGCAGGAGATAGGCCCGGACGACAAAGGCCCTGGAGTAGCTGAGCTTCGTATGCGCCACCTGCAGCTTGGTGCGTTCGTTCCCGATGATCGCCCAATCTTCTGACCAGTCGAACTGGAAGGCCTCTCCAGGCTCGAACGCCAACGGCACGAATGTCCCACGCCCTGTCGTCTGAGATTCTCTCTGCAGATCCGCCTTCCACTCCCGGGCGAAAGCAGCAACACGACCATAAGACCCATCATAGCCGAGGCTCAGCAGATCGGCATGGAGCTGTTTGACGGTCCGCTTCTGTTTGCGGTTCTTCTTGGCTTCCGTTCTCAGCCAGGCCGACAACCGGTCGGCAAAAGCATCAAGCTTGCTCGGTCTATCCGGCGCCTTGAACTTCGGCTCAACGCCATCGGAACGCAGATATTTGCGGATGGTATTCCGCGACAGGCCAGTTCGACGGCCAATCTCACGGATCGATAGATGTTCTCGAAAATGCCAGCGTCGGATTACGCTCAATAACGCCATGTCGATCACTCCAATGCCCCCGCTGTCATGCGGGGGTGGTTCAAACATGGGTCAATTCTCGATGGAAATATCCCGTGCTGCCGGGTCAGTTCTCAACGGCAATCAACACTTTTTCGTCGGGCTGCTTATCGGCCTGGCGGTCGCTGTCGCCAAACTGACGGGCGGTCCAGTGCTCGCCTCTGCCGCGAGGACCTACACGACCGTATGCCGCGCCATTCCCGAACTGCTCCTTATCCTGCTGCTCTACTATGCCGGCGCAGACGCCATCAACCTGGTGGTTGTGGCCCTGGGCGGCAAGCCAATCGAGGTGAACGCCTTTGCCGCGGCGATTGCAGTGCTCGGCATCGTTCAAGGCGCTTACGCGTCCGAGGTCATACGGGCCAGCATACTTGCCATCCCCTCTGGGCAAATTGAAGCCGCAAAGGCCTTCGGTATCGGGCGTGGGCGCATGTTCCGGCGCATTATCCTGCCCGTCATGCTTCCCAACGCGCTTGCCGGCATAAGCAATCTCTGGGCTGGCGTCCTGAAGGAAAGCGCGCTTATCAGCGTCGTCGGTTATGGCGAGCTTCTGCAGGCAGGCAAGCAGGCAGCGGGCTCCACAAACCAGCACATGA
>JBDHTJ010000314.1:0-3100 GCA_039808585.1 Hyphomicrobiaceae bacterium
GCCCTGTGGGCTGCGCAAGGGCATCGACCATGGCATCTCCTCCGTCTGTTCATTTCCTGTGCAGAGTTCCCCGCGCACTATAGGTGCGCCCGCCCCCTGCGTGCCACACACGCGGAGCACACAGGTGTCGTGCGCGGACGTTGCAGTGCCGAAAGTCAGGAGAGGATGGCGGCGTGAGAAGCCTGCTTGCCACGCTTGCGATACTCGTGATGCTGCTGGGCATGGGGCTCGGCGCCGCGACTCCGGCTGCGGCCCAGGACGGCCGTGCGGAGCTTTTCGCGAAGCTCACGCCCGAGCAACGCAAGACCTATGACACCGTCATCAAGGCCAAGGGGCAGTTCGAGCTGAGCCTGCAATCCTACTGGGCCTCCGTCGACGCCAAGCGCGAGACGCGGCGCGCCAAATACCGCGCCGGCCAGGCGTTCACGCCCGACGACTATGTTGCCGAGCAACCTCCGAAGTATGTGGGCCCCGAGATGCCGGCGGACATCGCGCGTGTCATTGCCGAGCTCAAGACGCCCCTGCCAGCGCCCGTGCCGCCACCGCCGCTCGCGACGGTCGCGGATATTCTGCAGCACGCACGCGAGCAATACGATTTTGTGCCTACTCCCACCACAGAGGCCGACTTCAAGCGCAGCTATGCGCGCGAGGCCTTGAGCGTCGGGCTCACCAAGGAGCAGGTGGTGCGGGTCTATGCGCTCGAGACGGGCGGTCTAGGCACCTACGACATGCAGTCCGGCCTGCATCCCGTCACCCGCCAGGGCAAGCCGATATCTTCCGCTCTCGGCTACGCGCAGCTGCTCCACGCCAATTCCACCAGCGAGCTCGTTCGGCACGGCGACGAGTTCATTCGTCGCCTGCAGGGCATGGCGGCGGCGACGGGCGTTTCCCCACCACGTGCAAAGGAGTTGCGCGCCAAGGCACTCGTGCTCAAGCGTATGGTGAAGGCCGCGCGTTCCATCCCCAACGAGTGGTACGCCCACATGCGCTTTGCGCCGACCCCGGCAGGGCTTGGCATTCACGCGCTGAACCTCGACGCGGACATAGGCCCATGGCTGCAGGTTCTGAAACTCAAGGGCCTCAAGGACGATGCAGAGCGCGCAGGCCGTGCCAGCCTGTCGGGCGCCGAGCTTGAGCTGATGAACCTCGCCGGCCCCCGCACCGGCCTCGAGATGATGATGCCCGTCGCCCAGGGCATGCCTACCGCCAATTTCTTCAGCCAGGGCGGCTACTACCGCAACGGCATTGTGCGCGAGAAGACGGCGGCCGAGCTCATGAAGGCGCTAGAGGCGCGCATGGACGCCAACATCCGGAAAGCCGGCTCACTCGAGTTCGCGCACATCTTCGACGAGGTGATGAAGGAGCGCTGACTGGGGCATGCGCCACACTTTGCCGGAGGTGGCCATAGTCACTGTCTTGTTTTCGTGCATGAAACCCGCCCGCGCTGCTGCAGCGGCTTGACCCTGCAGGCTGCCGATGGTCTACCGGGGCTGCATAGGCAACGGCACCTGCATCCTCAGCGGACCCCCATCAGCGATCCCATGAATCCAACCGCCACCGACACCGTCCTCATCATCGATTTCGGCAGCCAGGTCACCCAGCTCATCGCCCGCCGCGTGCGCGAGCAGGGCGTCTACTCCGAGATCGTACCGTTCAACAAGGCGGAAGGGGCGCTGGAGCGTCTGAAGCCGCGGGCCGTGATCCTCTCGGGCGGCCCGGCCAGCGTGACCGAATTCGGCACCCCCCGCGCACCCGAGTGGGTGTTCAAGGCAGGTCTTCCCGTCCTCGGCATCTGCTACGGCGAGCAGACCATGGTGGCGCAGATGGGCGGCGGGGTCGAAGGCGGCCACCACCGTGAGTTCGGCCGCGCCGAGATAGAGGTGATGGACGACTGCGCGCTTTTCGCTGGCGTCTGGAAGAAGGGCGAGCGCGACACCGTCTGGATGAGCCACGGTGATCGGGTTACGCAGCTTCCCGCCGGCTTCAAGGTGGTCGGCGTGTCGAAGGGCGCGCCTTTCGCTGCCATCGCCGATGACGCCCGCAAGCTCTATGCCGTGCAGTTCCACCCCGAGGTCGCGCACACGCCCAAGGGATCTGCCCTCATCGGCAACTTCGTGCATCGTATTGCCGGCCTGCCCGGTGACTGGAGCATGGCCCACTTCCGCACCGCCGAGATCGCCAAGATCCGGGCACAGGTGGGCAAGGGCCGCGTCATTTGCGGACTTTCTGGCGGCGTGGACAGCGCGGTGGCGGCCAAGCTCATCCACGAAGCGGTAGGTGACCAGCTCACCTGCATCTTCGTCGATCACGGCCTCATGCGCCTGAACGAGGGCGAGGAGGTGGTGTCGCTTTTCCGTGGCCACTTCAACATTCCGCTCGTGCACGTCAGCGCGCGCGACCGTTTCCTTGCCGCCCTCGCCGGCAAGACGGATCCGGAAGCCAAGCGCAAGACCATTGGCGGCCTGTTCATCGACGTGTTCGAGGAGGAGGCGAAGAAAATCGGCGGCGCCCAGTTCCTGGCGCAAGGCACGCTCTATCCTGACGTGATCGAAAGCGTTTCTTTCACGGGCGGTCCCTCGGTCACCATCAAGTCGCACCACAACGTCGGCGGCCTGCCCGAGCGCATGAACCTCAAGCTGGTCGAGCCTCTACGCGAGCTTTTCAAGGACGAGGTGCGCGCCTTGGGCCGCGAGATGGGGCTGCCGGAACACTTCATCGGCCGCCATCCCTTCCCAGGCCCCGGCCTCGCCATCCGCATCCTGAGCGACATCACGGAGGAGAAGCTCGACATCCTGCGCAAGGCCGATGCCGTCTACCTCGACGAGATCCGCAAGGCGGGCCTCTACGACACCATCTGGCAGGCCTTCGCCGTGCTGCTGCCGGTACGCACGGTGGGCGTCATGGGCGATGCGCGCACCTACGACAATGTCTGCGCGCTGCGGGCCGTCACCTCCACCGATGGCATGACGGCCGATTATTTCCCCTTCCCGCATGAAGTGCTTGGCCGCACTGCCACGCGCATCATCAATGAGGTGAAGGGCATCAACCGCGTCGTCTACGACATCACGTCGAAGCCGCCAGGCACCATCGAGTGGGAATA
>JBDHTJ010000315.1:0-3097 GCA_039808585.1 Hyphomicrobiaceae bacterium
GGTCGGTGTTCCCGATCTCGGATTTCTCCGGCCGCGCCACCCTCGAGTTCGTGCGCTACGAATTCGAGCCGCCCAAGTATGACGTCGACGAGTGCCAGCAGCGCGACATGACGTTCGCCGCTCCACTCAAGGTGAAGCTGCGTCTCATCGTGTTCGATGTGAACGAAGAGACGGGCGCAAAGTCCGTCAAGGACGTGAAGGAGCAGGACGTCTACATGGGCGACATGCCCTTCATGACGTCGAACGGCACCTTCGTCATCAACGGCACCGAGCGCGTCATCGTCAGCCAGATGCACCGCTCGCCCGGCGTGTTCTTCGACCACGACCGCGGCCGCACGCATGCGTCCGGCAAGCTGCTGTTCGCCGCCCGCATCATTCCCTATCGCGGCTCCTGGCTCGACTTCGAGTTCGACGCCAAGGACATCGTTTATGTCCGCATCGACCGTCGCCGCAAGCTGCCGGTGACGACGCTGCTTTATGCACTCGGCATGGATGACGAGGAGATCCTCGGGAACTTCTACAAGCATATCCTTGTCAAGGAATCCAAGCGCGGCTGGAAGGTGCCCTACGCATCCGAGAAGATGCGCGGCATGACGCCCAACTCCGACCTGGTCGACGCCAAGTCCGGTGAGGTCATCGCCAAGGCTGGCGAGAAGATCACGGCCCGTCGCGCCCGCGAGATCGGCGAGAGCGGCGTCAAGGAAGTGCTGTTCTCCGCCGAGGATCTCTCCGGCCGCTATCTGGCCGAGGACATCGTCAACCTGCAGACGGGCGAGATCTACGCCGAAGCCGGCGACGAAATCGATGCGAAGCTCCTGGAGAAGCTCCAGGAAGTGAAGATGAAGGAATTCCCGATCCTCGACATCGACCATGTCACGATCGGCGCCTTCATCCGCAACACGCTCAACATCGACAAGAACGCCAACACCCTCGAAGCGCTGATGGACATCTACCGGGTGATGCGCCCGGGCGAGCCGCCGACGCTCGAAGCGGCCACCAACCTGTTCAACGGCCTCTTCTTCGACTCCGAGCGTTACGACCTCTCGGCCGTGGGCCGCGTGAAGATGAACATGCGCCTCGACCTCAAGGCCGAGGACACCGTGCGCACGCTGCGCAAGGAGGACATCCTCGCGGTCATCAAGACGCTGGTCGACCTGCGCGACGGCAAGGGCGAGATCGACGACATCGACAATCTGGGCAACCGCCGCGTCCGCTCGGTGGGCGAGCTCATGGAGAACCAGTATCGCCTGGGCCTCCTGCGCATGGAGCGCGCCATCAAGGAGCGCATGTCCTCCGTCGATATCGACACGGTCATGCCGCAGGACCTCATCAACGCCAAGCCGGCAGCGGCAGCGGTGCGCGAGTTCTTCGGTTCCTCGCAGCTGTCCCAGTTCATGGACCAGACCAACCCGCTCTCCGAGATCACGCACAAGCGGCGTCTCTCGGCGCTCGGCCCAGGCGGTCTAACCCGTGAGCGCGCCGGCTTCGAAGTACGCGACGTGCATCCCACACACTACGGCCGCATCTGCCCGATCGAGACGCCCGAAGGGCCCAACATCGGCCTGATCAACTCGCTGGCGACCTTCGCGCGCGTCAACAAGTACGGCTTCATCGAAAGCCCGTACCGCAAGGTTACGAACTGCAAGGTGACCGACGAGGTCGCCTACCTCTCGGCCATGGAAGAGGCGCGTTACCACGTTGCCCAGGCCAACGCCGAGATGGACGACAAGGGCCGCCTCATGGGCGACCTCATCACGTGCCGCTACCAGGGCGACGTGCTGCTCGTCCCGCCGGAGAAGGTGGACTACATCGACGTGTCGCCCAAGCAGCTCGTGTCTGTGGCCGCCGCGTTGATCCCGTTCCTTGAGAACGACGACGCCAACCGCGCCCTCATGGGCTCGAACATGCAGCGGCAGGCGGTTCCGCTCATTCGTGCCGAGGCGCCGCTCGTCGGCACCGGCATGGAAGAGGTGGTTGCCCGCGACTCCGGCGCTGCCATCGCGGCACGCCGCACGGGCATCGTCGACCAGGTGGACGCGACGCGTATCGTCATCCGTGCGACGGAGGAAGCCGATCCTTCGAAGCCCGGCGTCGACATCTACCGCCTGCGCAAGTTCCAGCGTTCGAACCAGAACACCTGCATCAACCAGCGTCCGCTGGTGCATGTGGGCGACAGCGTCCGCGTCGGTGACATCATCGCCGACGGGCCGTCGACGGACCTTGGCGATCTGGCACTCGGCAAGAACGTGCTCGTCGCGTTCATGCCGTGGATGGGCTACAACTTCGAGGACTCCATCCTCCTCTCCGAGCGCGTCGTGTTCGATGACGTCTTCACCTCGATCCACATCGAGGAGTTCGAGGTCATGGCCCGCGACACCAAGCTCGGGCCCGAGGAGATCACGCGCGACATCCCGAACGTTTCGGAAGAGGCGCTGAAGAACCTCGACGAAGCCGGCATCGTCTTCATCGGCGCAGAGGTCAACCCTGGCGACATCCTCGTCGGCAAGATCACGCCGAAGGGCGAGAGCCCGATGACGCCGGAAGAGAAGCTGCTGCGCGCCATCTTCGGCGAGAAGGCCTCCGACGTGCGCGACACGTCCCTGCGCCTACCGCCCGGCGTCAACGGCACCGTGGTCGAGGTGCGCGTCTTCAATCGTCACGGCGTCGACAAGGACGAGCGTGCGATGGCCATCGAGCGCGAGGAAATCGAACGCCTCGCCAAGGACCGCGACGACGAGCTGCAGATCCTCGACCGCAACGTCTATGCGCGCTTGAAGCATGCCCTCCTCGGCAAGGAAGCCGCGAAGGGCCCCAAGAACGCGCGCAAGGGCACCATCATCAACGAGGAAGTGCTGGGCGAGGTGCCGCGCAGCCAGTGGTGGGAAATCGGCCTCGCCGACGAAGCTGCCATGGCCGAGGTGGAAGCCATCGGCAAGCAGTACGAGGACGCCAAGAAGAGCCTCGAGCGGCGCTTCGTGGACAAGGTCGACAAGCTGCAGCGCGGCGACGAGCTGCCTCCCGGCGTCATGAAGATGGTCAAGGTCTTCGTGGCCGTGAAGCGCAAGATCCAGCCGGGCGACAAGATGGCCGGCCGCCA
>JBDHTJ010000316.1:0-3071 GCA_039808585.1 Hyphomicrobiaceae bacterium
TGCCAGCGGACCGTATAGAAGCCCTCCGGGCTCTGGCGATCCCCTTCCTTCAATTTGGGACCTAGGGTGCCCGTCCAATGACACACGGGATAAGTGCCCAGCAGCACGAACGCCTTCGCATTCGCCGGGAGCATCCAGAGCTCCAGTTCCGACGACGCCTTGAAGATGCGGATGAAGATCGGGTCGCCGCGGCTCAAGCCCTTTTCGGCGAGGCGCACGTCGAGGCGACCGAGATCGGGCGTGCCAGGCAACGGCGTGGCGCCCCGCGTGTAGGCCCGCTGGCGCTCCACGCGGTCGGGGGCAACATCGGCAAGTTCAATCTCGATCGCTGCGGCCGGAGCAGCCGTCAACAGCATGCCCAGCGCCGCGAGCGCTCGACCGAAAGACTGCAAACGTGCCGCCTCACGACGCATTGCAACGCCTCACGACGCCGTCCAGCGCCGCACAATCAAACTGCTTGATGGTGCGGACTGCTCCAAACTCCACAAGGGCGGACACCCAGTTCGGCCTCCCTGTACAGGATACCGATTAACGGCTCGAGCCCGACGGCTCAACCCTCCGTGTCCCGAAGGCCACGGGGCGCAATCAATTCTGGGGATTGAACTGCGAGCCCAGCGCCCGATCTTCTCGACCGTCAGTTGCCGGTCAAGCCCATACGCGGTGGGGGCGGCGTTGGCCTCAACACGTCGACCGGGGTACTTTGCGGAAGATCGCTTGCGACATTGGTGCGCAGTTTCGGGCCCTGAGCCACCACGGGGCGCTCCGCGACAGGATCGCCGGGACGCGGCTGGAATGCCTGCAGCTTCGGCCGGTCGAGCGCCGGACAACGGCCGACTGGATCGATCCGCGTCGAGGCTGTCTGCACCAGCGGGCGGGCGTTCACATGGTAGCGGCGCTCGCAGATCGTCACTTGTGGGGGCACACGGTGCACTTCGAAGTGGTCGTAGCCTTCCTTCAGCGTCTGCCAGAAGGCGTACCACTTGTTGCCCTTGTGGCGTGCCATGTTCTCGTCCGTCATGCGGAACGGAAAGGCATGCACCTGGAAGCTCTCGTGGCCGCCTGAAAATTGCTCCCGGGCGAGAGCGTAAATTTCCTCGATCAGGGCATCGGTCATGGCATAGCAGCCGGCCGAGCGGCACTTGCCGTGCACCATCAGGGCGCTGCCTGTGCGACCGTGAGCCTTATCGTAGGCGTTCGGGAAGCCGAGATTGAACGCCAGATGGAAGCTGGAGTTCGGATTCATCAGTCCGCGCGGAACGGTATAGAAGCCCTCGGGCGCCTGCTTGTCGCCCTGGGCAAGCTTGGGACCCAATTCTCCCGACCATGTGCAGATGGGGTAGGTCTTGAAGTGGTAGTAATGCCCGTCGTCGCGCAGCTTCCAGATCTCGAGCTCGGATTCTTCTTTGAAGATGCGGATGAAGATCGGCGCCTCTGTCTTCATGCCCTTCTTGCCGAGGAGCATCATCGCATCCTTCGACAGGGGACGCATATGCGCCGGCACCTCCTGCACGCTGCAGGCGGCGAGTGCCAATGCACAGGCCGAGACGGCCAAAGAGAGCTTCGCTAGCGCTTTCATTTTCCCCAGGACGATCTTACGAGCTACAGAGTGCCCCTGGCGCACGACGACCGTTTTATCGATTCGATTACCTTAACATAAAGTTAAGATCGCCGACTGCCTAGAGGCGGCCTGACGCAGACCGGCGCGCCCCTTCGGTGCTGCATTATCCCGACGACAACGGCGGCTCATTGACGGCATTGGGGCAAAAGCAGCGTCGTGACAGTGATCGCCCGGAGCTTAATCAGCCCGAGTGACGTGCGGCTCGATCAGCGCGCGCCGTTCCGGCCGAGATCCTGGACGAGGCGCAGTGCTTTTTTGTCGCCCAGCCGCGCGCGATAAATCTGAACGTTGGACAGAACCTTTTTCACATAGTCGCGAGTCTCGGCGAACGGAATGCGCTCGATCCAGTCGATCGGGTCGACGTTTGCGGTTCTTGGATCGCCGAATTCACGAACCCATTGGCGCACCCGGCCCGGCCCCGCATTGTAGCCGGCGAGCGTGAGGACATAGTTGCCCCGGAACTCGGCCATGCGATCGCCGATGTAGGCGCTGGCGATCATGGCGTTGTAGGACGTATCAGAGACGAGGCGCGGGATTTCGCATTTGATCTTGTGATCGCGACAAATGTGCTTGGCCGTAATGGGCATGACCTGAAGGATGCCCCGCGCGCCCGCCGGGGAGACGATGCCGCCGTTGAACTCGCTCTCCTGGCGCGCAATGGCCAACAAAAGGGCCTGCTCGGGCGGGTCGCGCAGCGGCGTATAGGCCGGAAACGCCTGTAGAGGGTACGCGTAAACCATCAAATTCTTACCGCGCGCGATGGCGGTCTTGCCAACGCGCAGTGACGCCTGTGTGTCGCCGAGGGCTGCGGCCAGGTGCGCAAGCATCGCAAGCTCGGCTTCGCTCTCGAGATGGTTGCGCAGGTGGCCGAAGAGGGCACGCACGATGTTTCTGCCGAGGCCCGCCTTGCTGGCTATGACCAAGGCGCGAACCGCGTCCAAGTCATTGAACTTCGCTGCCTCCGTAGCCGTCGGCAAAGCTGGCAGCTTCGGCCTGATATCGATGGGACTTGCACCGTCCAGGACGTGGCGGGCGAGGTGACCATGAAATGTATCGCTATCGGCTGCCGCAGCTGAATACCGCTCTCGAGCTTCTGCCGGACGTTTCAGGGCATCGAGCACGCGGGCGGTCCAGTACTCGCCGCGCGCTCGCGAAAGCGGTCCGTCGGCCGCCCGGCGCGACGCTTCGAAATGCTGCAGCGCCTCGGCCGATTTCCCGAGGTAGCGGAAGGCCAGCCATCCAGCCAGAAATTGCTGGTCTTTCAGAGGATTGACGGACAGTGCCTCTGAACCGCGAACCAATTCATAGGCCAGCGCCGGGTCGCCTGCCTTGAGGGCATCATAGGCGGCGCCCCGGCGCTCTTGCCACCAGTCGTCGGGACTGATGATCACCGCGGGATCCTGCGGTGCAGCCTTCAGAATCTTCCAAGCCTCCTCGTATTGGCCGATTCGCC
>JBDHTJ010000317.1:0-3068 GCA_039808585.1 Hyphomicrobiaceae bacterium
TACAACGGGCGCATCCAGGCGCTGCTCGCCCTGCGGGGCGACATGCGCACGCTCGCGGGCCTGGCGGTGACGGAACAGGGCGAAACCCCGGGCCTCGGCGCACGCATCACGGAACCCCTCTGGCAGCAGGGTTTTGCCGGCAAGCGCATCGTCGACGAGAGGGGTGCGGTGCATTTCGCGGTGGCGCGCGGCAAGGCCGGCGGCGAGCATGAGGTGGACGGCGGGGATGAGCGGCGACTGGCAGCGTAGCTGTGCGCGCCACCGTCATCTCTAGATGTAGAACTTGAAGGGTTGCCGCTCTGCCCCTGCGGCGCTTCCCATCGTCAGCACTTCGCCGACCTTGTCTGCGAAACGAATTGTGACTGGAAGCCCGTCGCTAAAATTGCAGGCGTTGTAGTTGATTTTCGTGAGGCCCAGAATATCGGCCAGCACGACTTCGATGGCCGGATATTCACCGCTTGCGCGCAACACGGTGATGAACAGCGGGTTCGGCGTTTCCGGACCGATATACGTGTCGATGCGGGGCGCATATCCCGTTGTCCACAGAAAGGCATCTTTGTCAGCGAGCCTGATCGCCGTGCCGCGAAGGCATGGATAATCGCCATCGCGGAAGAGCTTCGTTTCGCCATGAGTCGATCGGATCCGCACGCCCACGACATTGGTGCCTTCGGGAGCAGCCTTGCTGAACGCCGCCCACTCAGCGTCGTTGAACTTTGTCCGGCCATGAATGAACAACTCACTAGGATAACTCCCGAAGCGCTGCCTGTACGTGTCCAAGACAACCTTGATCAGCTTCTCAGCGGCTGAATCGCTGAGGTGGAACTCCTTGTCCTCGGTCTGCCACGGTCCGTTTGCCCCGCGAAAGACCACGCCATCCCCCTCGCTCAGGAACATCTGCGCCGCACAGCAGGCGTGATTGTCAGGATGGTTGGGAAGGAGTTTGAAGACCAACCCCACGTAACAGACGCCCGGCCGCATCCCCGCGATCTTCCATGGGGGTTCAGCTTGCGTCTTGTAGAACAGGCCCGTTGCCAGGTTCCAAGCGACGGTGGCCGAATCCTGGGTGCCGCGCCTCGGATACCCTGCCTTGTTCAGGAACTCGTTGGGAGCCAGGGTCGTCTCGCGGACGAGTTGGGATGTCATTCCCAGCTTCAGCAGCTTCGCCTTAATCTGACGATGGAAGTCGGGGATGTCATCGAACACCGCCTCAAGCGTGTCATCAATGACGCCCGCCAGCAACGGAAGGTCGGCGCGTCCCTTCTGGCGCTTGGAAAGTTCCCCTTTGACGAGCTCGAGCTTACGGCGCTGACCCGCGACCGGCCGGCAGGTCTCGAACACAGGTTCCGGCACGACGAAGACCCAGACATCGACCGTCCGCTCCTCGTTTTTCGCGTGGCGTTCGATTGGGTTGATGAACAGCTTGGTTGTTGCAGCCACTGCCTCGTGATGGTTCTCGATCGCTATCGCGGTCCGGATTTCCGCGGGATCAAGCTCGTATGCGATCAGGCCGTCCGGATCGGCACGGATCCCGAAAGCCTCTTCGAGGCCGGGAAAATCGGACAGATGCAGCCGGAATTCCTTGTCGCGCTTGCCGCGAGGCGGGATAGCAACCGGATTGCTGATCGCTTCGAGCCAGCGACGCAGGAAGGCCAGGCCATGCTTGGTGCCGATCGCACCGATTGTGATCTGCGTGCGATCAGGCGTCGACGCCGGCCCGTAGAGCGTTAGGCCGTCCTTCGGATGATCGGAAGTCTGCCCATGCGCGAATCCAAGCGATGGTTCCGGCACATAGAGGACGGGGACGGATTTTTCGGAAAATTCGATCAAACGTCCTCATCCTCATAGTGGGTGCCGAGGGTCGTCTCATCAGGCTCTTCGGCATCCTCGCCGAGACGGTTGGTCTGCCGCGCCGTGACGGGAGCTGTGAACTGAATGGGCATCGCATCGAGTGCGATGGTGCCGCCGGAGCCAACGGCGAGACCGACATAGGGGCTGTCGCCGGCGAGCAGCTCCATGAAGGCCATCACACGCCCGTGCCACGCCTTGTTGCGCCAACCGGAGCAGACCGAACGCCGCAAGCGAAACCGAGCCTTCGTGTCCGCGATGATGATCGGCTTGTTGCGCTCACCTATGTCGGAGAACAGCACACGGCCTTTCAGGCGCATGTGGGGATAGGGAAAAAGGCTCGGAATGACGCTGACGCCATATTCCCAGATCTTCTTGCGAGCGATGCCACGCAGCATCGAATTCCTTCGCTCGCCCTGGCGACCCCAGGAGACGCGCTGCTTGAGGCGTAGCTTGTCCTCGCCGACATGGAAGGACAGGCCGCTCGAGAAAGCACGGGCAAGGAACCCTTCCCGGGCACAATGCTTCTCCCACGCCTGGCGTAGAAGGTTCATCATGATGGACTTGGCGTCCCGGCTTTCGATCCCCGCATCAGTGGAGCCGTTCTCCATGAACTCGATAACGTCGAAGTCTCGCTCGGTGCGAAACGGCCCGACCTGCTCGAAATGATCTGTCAGATTGAACGGGCTGGCAAAGGTCAGAAAGCCATCCCCAAATTCCGCCATCGGAAGCTCAAACGAAGCGCCCAGCTTGCGTAGCAGCGCGCCGTTGGCGCGATTGCGCGGAACCAAGTGATTCAGCTTGTCCGGCATTCGGATGATTCGAAGCCAGTTGGATGTAAGAACTTCAGGAGCCGCCTCGATCTCCACGGCGCGTCTGCGGAGATAGGCATACCACTCGGGCTGGATGACGCCTCCGCCGGTCTTCGGCACCTGCTGTCTTTCAAGCGACTTAAGCAGGCTTGCAAGCCCCTTTGCCCAGCCGTCTTCGAAATCGACATATTGAAGGCCACCAATGCCAAAGAGCTTTTGAAATGTCCGTACCTTGAGGGGAATGATGAAGTTGGGATCTTGGAGCTGCTTTGTCAGATCCTCGGCGATGGCGATTTCCTCGCGAACACCCCTACGCGCGAGCGTTTCATCGCTGCAACAAAGCAACATCTTAATCGCCCGCGTCTGAAGAGCTGCCGTGAGCTTACCACGCCATTCGTCGCCGGCATCGAG
>JBDHTJ010000318.1:0-3012 GCA_039808585.1 Hyphomicrobiaceae bacterium
ATACACCGGAATGCGCGCGGAACAGGTCATCAGCGGCGCGACCAGGATCGTGGTCAGCCGGTCGCGCCGGCTGTCGATCACGCGCGTCGCCATGATGCCCGGGATGGCGCAGGCAAAGCTCGACAGGAGCGGAATGAAGGCGCGGCCGTGGAGGCCGGCGCTGCCCATGATGCGATCCATTAAGAAAGCAGCACGAGAGAGATAGCCGAAATCTTCCAAGAAGAGGATGAACAAGAACAGGATCAGGATCTGCGGCAGGAAGACGATGACGCTGCCGACGCCGGAGATCAGCCCGTTCTGAATGAAGCTCTGCAGCAGGCCGTCCGGGAGCGAGGATTGCGCCAGCCCGCCAAGTGCGTCGAACCCTGCCGAGATCAGGTCCATGAGCGGCCGCGCCCAGGAGAACACCGCCTGGAACATCACGAACAGGATGGCGAGGAGGATGACGAGTCCCGCGACCGGGTGCAGGAGGACGGAGTCCAGACGGCCGGTCAACGTGTCCGGGCGACCGGGGACGCGCACCGTATGCCGCAGGATCCGGTCGGCCTCACGCTGCATCGCCCGCAATTCGGCGGGATTCGGCGTGGTCCAGGTATTGCCGGCCGCGCCGCTCGGCGGCGGGCCGTCGAACAATTCGTCCATCCGCCGCAGCAGTTCCTCGACGCCGCCGCGACGGACCGCGACCGACGTCACCACCGGCACGCCAAGTTCCGTGGAGAGCTGGTCGAGGTCGAACTCGAAACCGCGGCGCTGCGCAATGTCGATCATGTTCAGCGCGAGCACGAGCGGCCGGCCGATCCGCTTCAGTTCAAGGACCAGCCGTAACGCTATGCGGAGATTGGTGGAATCGGCAACGCAGAGCAGCATGTCGGGGACCGGCTCACCCTCCAGCCGGCCGAGCACCGCATCGCGGGTCACCTCCTCGTCGGGGCTCCGCGCGCGCAGCGAGTATGTTCCGGGAAGATCGATCAGATTGACGGTGCGGCCGGCAGGCGTACGGAACAGGCCGGATTTGCGCTCGACCGTAACCCCTGGGTAATTCGCAACTTTCTGGCGGCTTCCAGTCAGCGCGTTGAACACAGCGGTCTTGCCGCTGTTCGGGTTGCCGACAATCGCAAGATTGCGGGGACCCGCCTCCCCAATGGCGCTCATGAGCTAATAATGTCCAGTCCGTCCGGCGATCCGGTTCAGCCTACCAGGATCGCCATGGCCTCGCGCCGGCGTATTGCAATCGTCGCGTCATTCACCCGGATCGCGATCGGATCGCGGCCGAACACGCCCTCATGCAATATCTCGATCCGCGCACCCTCGACAAAGCCGAGTTCGATCAGACGGGTTTCCAGTTCCGCGGCTGTCAGCCCGGAGGCCGAGGCATGGCCGTTGACATGGATCGCGTGGATGCGCCCGCAAAAGCCGCGCGGAGCTTCGCCCAGCAGCAGCTGCACCACGTCGCCTTCACTCGGCTGCCCCGCCATGGAGTACCCCCAAGCAAATAGTAATCATTATCATTTTTCCATTCCGAATTTGTCCGCCGGGGGCTTGAGAGTCAAGTTAAAATGCTAAAATTTCAGTAGGTTAGATTGCTTACGGAGTTTAGAATATCTACAGAGTACCGCCCCGCAGGCTAGCCCCGCGACGATGGCGCGCGCTTCGAGGCCTTCTCCGAACCGCTACCCCGCAGGCGGTCGACGGTGTTGCGGGCGTCGCGGGCGCCGACGCCCAGACGCTGCAGGGCGAAGTCGGACATGCCGACGGCGATCTCGCGTTCGCCCATCACCGCGAGCCCGACCCCCGACTCCGCGAGATAGAGCGCCTCGGCCTCCGAATGGGTGCGCACCACCGTCTCGATCGCCGGGTTGAACTTGCGGGCAAGGGCAATGACCTGCCGCGCCTGGAACGCGTCCGGCAAGGCGACCACGATCAGGCGCGCCGAGCGGGGGTGCGCCGCCGCCAGCACCTCTTCGCGGGTGGCGTCGCCAAAGATGACGCGGGTCCCCTCGGCCCGGAGCTTTTCCGTCAGCCTGCGGTCGGACTCCACCACGATATAGCTCAACCCGTGGGACCGCAGCGCGCTCGCCACCGTGCGTCCGACCCGGCCGTGTCCGACCAGAATTGCGTGGTCGGATACGAAGGGACTGCCGCGCACGGTGATCCCCCCTCGCCGCCGGCGCAGCCGGGCGAACACGGTCCATCCGGCCACCCCCCGCGCGATCCAGCGCGCGAGCGGAAACATCAGCGGGTTGAGCACGATCGCAATCAGGGCAACGGCCAGCACCAGATCGCGCCCGCCCGCATCGATCAGGCCGCGCTGCACCGCCTGGTCGGTCAGGATGAACGAGAACTCGCCGATCTGCGCAAAGGACGCCCCGACCAGCGCCGCCGTTTCCGGAGAGGCGCGCAGGGCGAGCAGGATCAGGATGGTGCTCAGCCCCGTGCCGATCACGATGGTGAGCAGAAGCGCGGCGATCTCGACCGGCATCCGCAACAGCGTCATGGGATCGAACAGCATCCCGACCGAGACGAAGAACAGCACCGCGAACACCTGCTGCATCGGCAGCGCTTCGGCGGCGGCGTTATGGCTGAGATCGCTTTCGCCCAGCGCGACGCCTGCGAAGAAGGCGGCGAGCGCAAGCGAGGTGCCGAACAGAATGGCCGACCCGTAGGCGATCCCCAGCGCGACCACGATGACGGCGAGCGTGAACAGTTCGCGCGATCCGACCCGGGCGACATGACCGAGCAGCCAGGGGATGGCGCGCCGCCCCACCACGACGATGATCGCGACGAAGCCGGCGATCTGGACCAGCACCCGCGCCAGTTCGCGCAGAAAATCGAGAAACTGGAATTCCCCACCCGCCGCCAGCACCGGCAGCAGGGTCAGCGCCAGAATCACGACGATGTCCTGCGCCACCAGCCAGCCGAGCGCGACGCGGCCGGCGACGGCGGCAAGCTGGCCGCGCTCCTCCAGGGCGCGCGTGGCGACCGCCGTGCTCGCAATCGCCAGCGACATCCCGA
>JBDHTJ010000319.1:0-2991 GCA_039808585.1 Hyphomicrobiaceae bacterium
GCCGAGAGCAGGTCGGGTGTCAGCGCAAGGGTTGCGTCGGCGCCGCTGATCACAGTCTCCTTCAGGCCTGAAGCTGCCGTGGCCTGCGTCTCGGCGAAGAAGCGCGCCAGCGCAATCGCCGATTGCCCATTGCCAACGGCTTGGCCGCGTGCGGCAGCCAGCGCACCCTTGGCGAGATAGACGCCGCCGGCCGCGAGGCCGAACAGCCGCAGGTAAGGCACGGCGCCAGCCATCGCCGCATCCGGGTTCTTCTGCAGCGTGGAACCGATCCAGCGCGTCGCCTCCGTCAGCGCCGCAACGGCCTCCGCCAGCCTGTCGCCCATGCGGCCGAACTCCGGCCGGTTGGACGAGCGCACCTCCTCCACCGCCGCGGCGAGTTCACCCAGATAACTCGCGACCACTTTGCCGCCTTCGAGGGGAAGCTTGCGCCCGACGAGATCCATGGCCTGGATGCCGTTGGTGCCTTCGTAGATGGGCAGGATGCGCGCATCGCGGTAGTGCTGCGCGGCGCCGGTCTCTTCGATGAAGCCCATGCCGCCGTGGATCTGCACGCCGATGGAGGCAACCTCGCAGCCGATATCGGTGGAGAATGCCTTTGCGATCGGCGTGAGCAAGGCGACGCGATGTGCCGCTGCGGCACGCACCGCTGGATCCTTGGCACGACGGGAGACATCGGTTTCCTTGGCCGTGACGAGGCAGATCGTACGCGCGGCCTGCGTGAGCGACTTCATCGTCATGATCATGCGGCGCACGTCGGCGTGCTCGATGATGGGCGACATCTCGGTGCCCTTGGCCGACGCGCTGCGACCTTGCTTGCGCTCCTTCGCGTAGGCGATGGCCTGCTGCGTCGCGCGCTCCGCCACTGCCACGCCCTGCACGCCCACGGCAAGGCGCGCGGCGTTCATCATGATGAACATGACGTTCAGGCCGCGGTTCTCCTCGCCCACGAGGTAGCCAATCGCGCCTTCGCCCTTCTCGCCGTACTTCATCACGCAGGTGGGGCTCGCATGGATGCCGAGCTTGTGCTCGACGCCCGCGCAGATGACGTCGTTGTGCGCGCCGAGGGAACCATCCTTGTTGACGAGGATCTTGGGCACCAGGAACAGCGAAATGCCGCGGGTGCCGGGAGGTGCATCGGGCAGACGCGCCAGCACGAGGTGGATGATGTTTTCCGTCATCTCGTGCTCGCCGTAGGTGATGAAGATCTTGGTGCCGAAGATGCGATAGGTGCCGTCGGCCTGCTTCACCGCCCGCGACTTGAGGGCCGCCAGATCAGAGCCTGCGTGCGGCTCCGTCAGGTTCATGGTGCCCGTCCACTCGCCCTTCACCATCTTCGGAAGATAGAGATGCTTGAGGTCGTCCGAGCCTTGCGCCTCGATCGCATCCACCGCGCCGTGCGTCAGCAGCGGACAAAGACCAAACCCCATGTTCGAGGCGTTCCAGATCTCGCCGGCAGCCATGCCGAGCACCGCTGGAAGGTTCTGCCCGCCGTACTCTTCCGGACCTTGAAGGCCAGCCCAGCCTCCTTCGGCAAACTGCTGGTAGGCCTCTTTCCAACCGGGCGGCGTCACCACCTTGCCATCGACGAGCTTGGAGCCGGTGCGATCACCCACCTTGCTCAGGGGATCGAGCACATCGGACGCGAACTTGCCCGCTTCCTCGATGACCGCGCGCAAGGTTTCCTCGTCGACGCCGAGCGTGCCGTCGGCCGTCATACGGTCGAGATCGGCGGCTGATTTCAGCGCCTGCATGATGTCGTCCACGGGAGCCTGGTAGGTCATCGCTTGCCCTCGTTCCTCGAAGTTCTTGAAGTTGACGTTTGCGGCAGATTAGGCGGAAAGCCCGCGTCCGTCATCATCCGCATCGCCGCCATTTTTACGCCAGCGAGCGGTTCATTTTGAGCGATGCTGAAAATTGCCACGATCGGGTCTTACCTCGTAAAGCCTTGGTTCCAATCGAGGTCTTCATGAATTCGCCGATGCGTCATGTCGAGGGTGCGAGACCAGCAGCAGCAACGGCTGCAACGGTGCTCAGTCAGGGATCTCAGGAGGCCGTCGCGCTCAACCTTTGCGCGGTAGCTCTGGCAGTGCGCGGTCACGAGCCGGTGGTCGCCGTCAAGAAGGGGCCGGGCAGCCGTTCCGCGGCGCTTCCCTTCGGGGCCTATGTACCGAGCGAGCACGGCTCGCTGAAAGAAGGCCTCGCCGCCGCCATCGAGCGCGATGCCGGGCTCCGCATCATCAAGAGCCAGCCGCTGTGCACCTTCGGCGAGGGTACGGCCACGCCGTGCTCCGATGCAGGCCCTTCCGCCCGCAATTCCTTGCCGGTGGTGTCGCTGTGCTACCTCGCGCTGCTTCCACCCGATCTTGCGCAGGACAGCGAGCGGGTGAACTGGCTCGGCTGGTACGACATCTTCCCCTGGGAGGATTTCCGCAACGGCAAGCCCGCGTGTCTGCAGGCACTCGAAGCCGATCTCTACGCATGGGCACAGGCCGGAAACGATGCGCGGCCCGGCGTGACGCTCGACCGGCAGAGCCGCATCCGCATCGCCTTCGGTGCCGATGGCAGCGGCTGGGACGAGGAGAAGATCGTCGAGCGCTACGACCTGATGTGCGAAGCGGGACTTGCGGGCGAGGCAGCCCTGAGCCAGCCCGGCATTTCGCTGTGGCATGCATCGCTTGGCTATCACGGCAGGGCGTTGGCGTGCGCGATCGCCGAGTTGCGCCGCTCGATCAAGTCGCGGCCTGCCATCTTCGAACTGATGCCGGATGTCTTTACGCTGTTCGAGCTGCAGAAGGCAGTGGAGGGCATACTCGGGCCGCACCTGCACAAGCAGAACTTCCGCCGTCTGGTGGAAGGCGAAGGTCTGGTGGAGCCGACAAGCGATTTCCGCCAGCGCACGGGTGGCCGGCCTGCGCGCCTCTACCGCTTCAGGCGTTCGGTGCTTCTCGAACGGCCCGCACCCGGTGTGCGCCTGAAACCCGGCCGCGCTGC
>JBDHTJ010000320.1:0-2945 GCA_039808585.1 Hyphomicrobiaceae bacterium
TCCACGTTCGCCGTCGAGATCGCCAAGGGGCGCCCCGCGGGCGAGGCCTTGCGGGCAGGCATCATCAATGCCGGCAGTGTGGTGGGCTACGTCGATACCCAGTCCGGCCTGCTGTCCGCAGATGAACTCGACCGCCGTCGGCAGGAGGCCGCTTCGGCCCTGCCCATCCGGGAATGGCATCAGGTGGCCTAATCGAGGTGTGGCCTTAAGGGGCCTTTCCGGGATCGGGTGTGGCACCTGTGTTGCCTGGTGCGGGGTCGCTGGAAGCTGGCGGGGTCGTGCCCTTGCGCCGCTCTCCGGCTGTACGGATGGCGCCCCTTGCGGCAACTGAGATCGCCCGGGCGAAGCGCGAAACTGTGGCCCCCGCGCTCTGCATCGTGTCGAGGGTGCTCTCGCCACGGCGCAGCAGGCGGTCGAGAGTCGCCATGGTCTTTCCCAGGCCAGGATCGTCGTCCGACAGCCAGGTGCGGAAGACTTGCGCGTAGGCCAGGGCCAAGCCGGCGACGCGCGCCGAGCCCGTAAGGCCCTCCGTGCTTATGCCAGCAGCCTGCAGCATCCAGTGCTGGGACGCGATATAGGGCGCGGCGAGGCTGAAATCGGCCATGCCGGATGCATGTATGGACCGCAAGGCGGGCTTGTAGGGCTGCAACAGGTCGAGACGCGCCATGATCACTTCGAACAAGGCATCGCGCTTGCCGACATCCGCAGCGGGCTTTCCCGCCGTCCGAAGCACTTCATCGTCGATGGCGCGCAGCAGCTTGGCCAGAAGGTCTGCCTTTCCGGCCACGTTGGCACGCAAATCCGCGAGCGTCACCCCCGCACGTTCAGCCACATCGCCCAGCGTCACGTCGGCCCACGGCTTTTCTGCGGCAAGGTCGAGTGCGGCCTTCAAGATGCGGCCCTGGGGCGTCGCGAAATCGAGCATGTCCTTCTCCATCCGGCGCAGCAGTTGATGACATAGATGGGAGTGCCGGCGACGCTTGCAAAGAAATGATTGACATTCTGCCGCAAGCGCATAGCAAAAAGCCACCATGAACACGGCGAACCCGCGTGACTTCAAGGCCGCGATCGACACGCGCGTGCTCGAGGCGATCACCCCGAGCAGCGAAATCTTCGACATACCCGAAAGCGAGCCGCTACGGCTGGACGGCAACCAGCTGCTGGGGCCTGTCCGCGTCGCCTACAAGACCTACGGCACGCTGAACGCGGCCAAATCGAACGCGATCCTCATCTGCCACGCGCTCACCGGCGACCAGTACGTCGCAAGCGAGCACCCCATCACCCGCAAGCCCGGCTGGTGGGAGACGATGGTGGGTCCCGGCAAGCCCATCGACACCGACCGCTTCTTCATCATTTGCGCCAACATCCTCGGCGGCTGCATGGGCTCCACCGGCCCTGCCAGCATCAATCCCAAGACGGGTAAGCACTGGGGCCTCGATTTCCCCGTCTTCACCATCGGCGACATGGTGAAGGCGCAGGTGCGCCTCGTCGATCATCTCGGTATCGACCAGCTGTTCGCCGTCGTTGGCGGCTCCATGGGCGGCATGCAGGTGCTGGAGTGGGCGGCGCGCTACAAGGAGCGGGTGTTCGCTGCCGTGCCGATCGCTTCGGCCGCCTGGCATTCCTCCCAGAACATCGCCTTCCATGAGGTCGGCCGCCAGGCGGTGATGGCCGATCCGGAATGGGCCGGCGGGCGCTACCTGGAGCTTGGCAAGGTGCCGCGCAACGGGCTTGCGGTGGCACGCATGGCCGCGCACATCACCTACCTCTCCGAGGAGGCGCTGCATCGCAAGTTCGGCCGCAACCTGCAAGAGATCTCTGCGAAGAGCTTCTCCTTCAACGCTGACTTCCAGGTGGAAAGCTACCTGCGCTACCAGGGCTCCACCTTCGTCGACCGGTTCGATGCCAACAGCTACCTCTACATCACGCGCGCGATGGACTACTTCGACCTCGCGGCGGAATACGGCGACGTGCTGGCCAATGCCTTCAAGGGCACCAAGACGCGTTTCTGCGTGGTCTCGTTCACGAGTGACTGGCTCTACCCCACGCGCGAGAGCCGCGAGATCGTGCACGCTCTCAACGCGGTCGCCGCCAACGTCAGCTTCGTCGAGATCGAGAGCGACAAGGGCCACGATGCCTTCCTGCTCGAAGAGCCGGAGTTGTTCGATACGGTGCGTGGCTTTCTCAACGCGGCTGCCGACCGCCGCGGCCTGAAGCGCTAGGCTCGCCGATGCGCGGTCATCCCATCCTCGTGCGTGCCGCCCGCTCACCCCACGCCCCGCTTCACCGCGCGGCACCTCTCCTGTTGAACCGGCACCCTCTCAATTTGCCTTCCCGGAAGGCGCGCCGCAGGCGCGGCTATCCGGGATCTTTCCCAGCGGTTGGTGACGCGAGGGGTAAAGATCACGCAGTGCGCTCTGCCGGGAAGGCAGACCGGAGCGGCGCGCAACGTCACCCCAACATGTGGCCGACCACGGACATGAGGCCCTGATGCTTGCCCCCAATGCGCACGGCACGCCACGTTTCGACCACCTGCTCATCGCCGAGATGGTGGGGAAGGGCTCGCGCGTGCTCGACGTCGGCTGCGGCGATGGCGCGCTCCTGCAACTCCTCACCGACACCAAGAATGTCGACGGCCGCGGCGTGGAGGTGTCCCGCGAGAAGGTGAACCAGTGCGTGGCGCGCGGGCTGTCCGTCATCCAAGGCGATGCTGACCGCGACCTCGTCGATTATCCCGACGATGCCTTCGACTACGTCATCCTGAGCCTCACCATCCAGGCCACCCGGCAGCCGCGCAACGTGCTGCAGCAGCTTCTGCGCATCGGCCGCAGCGCCATCGTGTCGTTCCCGAATTTCGGCCACTGGCAGGTGCGCACGCAACTCATGTTCACCGGCCGCATGCCCGTGACCGAGAACCTGCCGGATGCATGGTACGACAGCCCCAA
>JBDHTJ010000321.1:0-2936 GCA_039808585.1 Hyphomicrobiaceae bacterium
GCGGCTCGGCGGCTCTCCCTTAGCCTACTGAGGGGCCTTGGACAACCCGCTTGTATGCGGTGCCGGGTTCAGTCGCGCGGGCGGGCCTGCAGCCCCCTCAAACCAATGACAAATACCGGATAGGACAGGTTGGCCCCTCGGACCGGCCTCAAAGCCGTTCGAGCGCCTGCCCGACGGGACAGGTCAGCCGCCAACGCACGCCCGCAGGCAGGAACTCGAGCTTGGAGCGGCCTTCGACGCTGGTCTCGGCTGCGTACGTGATGATCGTATCGCCGAAGCCGCGCCGCTTGGGCGGGACGACCGGGGGCCCCTCCGCCTCCTGCCAGGCAATTTCGAACTGTCCCGCCTCGACTTTCCACTGCAGCGTGACGGTGCCGCGCTCGTTCGAGAGGGAGCCGTACTTGCCGGCGTTGGTCGACAGCTCATGCAACGCGAGCCCGATGCCCTGCGCCGCGGCCGCGTTCAGACGTAGCGGTGGCCCCTCCAGCGTGATGCGGTTTCCGATCAGGTCTTCGAAATGCGCAAGCTGGGCGTTGGCGAGATCCTGGATGTCCACCCCTTGCCACTCGTTCTTCACCAGCAGGTCTTGGTTCGCCGACAGGGCCTGGATGCGCTCCGAGAAACGCGCCACGAATTCGGATGGAGAGGCGGCAGCGGTCTGTCGGGCCATGGCCTGCACGAGGCCCAGCATGTTCTTGGCGCGATGGTTCACCTCGCGCATCAGCATGAGGATCTTCTCCTCGTGCCGCTTGCGCTCCGTGATGTCCACGACGATGCCGGTTATGCGTGAGGTAAGGCCCGTCTGGGGGTTCGTGGGGCCGATCGATTGGCCGCGATCGAGAAGCCAGCGCACCATGCCGTTGGGACGTATGGTCCGCCATTCGAACTCGTAGGGTCCGGGCGTGCGCGCCACGTGCGCGAGGCTTTCCGACATCCAGCCGCGATCGTCGGGATGCATGACCGCCAGGGTGGAGCCGGGTGCGGAAACGTCGATCTGCGCGTCGCCGAGGCCGAGGATGCGCGCGAGCTCTGCCGACCATGTGGTCCTGCCGTCTGCCACCCGGGTGTCGTAGACGCCGAAGCCGGCGGCAGAGCTTGCAGCGCGCAGGCGCTCTTCGTTCTCGGCGAGGGTCTTGAGGACGGTGCGGCTTTCGAGTTCGCGCATCAGCTGCTGCGCCAGCCCCTTGAGCGTCAGCAGGTCCCGCAGCACCCAGGCCCTGGGCTTGGAATCCGAGACGCTGAGCGCGGCCACCACGACGCCGTCGCGATCACGGATGGGGACGCCGAGATAGCTCACGAGCCCTTGGTGCCAGATCTGCATCTCGGAGACGAGCGGGTTGTGGCGCGCGTCGCGAATGGAGACGGGGACTTCCGAGCCGATCACGAAGCGGCAATAGGAATTGTCGAAAGCGATAGCGTGGCGCTCACGCAGGCGCGGGGGCAGGCCATACGTGCTCGTGATGTGCAGGTGGTCGCCATCGCGGGTCGCCAGCATCGCGATCGGTGCCTGCAGCACCCCGGCGGCGAGCCGGGTGCTCTGGTCGAAGGCGCGATCGGGGCCGTCGACGAGGCCGAGGCTTTCGACGGTGGGATGCAGGCCTGCCAGAGCCGCGCCGGCCTCCGTGTAGGTGGTGGTTTCGGTGAGTTCGAACGGATCGCCCGTCTCAGGCTCGGCGGAAAGCGCGGCGCGGATGGTGGCGAGCCGCTCGTCGCTTTGCTTGCGCTCTGAAATGTCCCGCGCGATCTTGGCCGCACCGATGATGCGACCCGAGCTGTCGTGCACCGGCGAGACGGTTACGGAAACGTCGATGAGGCGGCCGTCCTTCCTCATGCGCACCGTCTCGTAGTGGTCGAGCCGTTCGCCCGCAGCAATCTTGGAGAGGATCATGTCCTCTTCGTGCTGGAGGTGCTGGGGGATGATCGTGCGCACGCTGCGACCGACGATCTCGGTGGCGGTGTATCCGAACATACGCTCGGCTGCCGCATTCCAGCTCGTGATGATCCCCTCGAGCGTCTTGCTGACGATCGCATCGGCGGACGCCGTGACGATCGCGGCCAGCCTGGCTTGCGCTTCTTCGATCTCTCTTTTCTGGTGATGCTCAGCCAAGGGTTCTGCAAGCCCAGCAAGATGACGTCTGTCGCGCGTATTTGCGATCACTTAGCGAAGTCCTCATAAGGCCTGCCCCTTCCCCCCGCGGCGCTATGAGAACGTGAACGGGGGCGTTCGGTTTCCGCCCCTGGCGGTGTGGTTCCGATAAAATCCAGCATTCCGAGCCCATGCGCTCAACTGCTTAACGCCGAGGGGTCTCCGTTGGCGGCGCCGCGGTCAGCGCGATTGGGGAAAGACCGCTTGTAGGCGTTGGTAAGGTTGCTTTCAGGAAAAGCGCGCCGAGGCTGGCGGTACTTGTACAAGAGTGTGTCGCCGCGCTGCTGTCCGCACTCACGTTTTGGAACCCTGGCCAAACCCGATGCGCCGTTATCTGGCACAAGACAACATCGTCGCCCCACTGTTCAGCCCGAGCTTGTTCGTGGTTGCGCCGACAGTGTGCATTGCCGGCGAGATCTCGTTTCCGGGCGAGGTGCGCATCGAGGGCAAGGTGCAGGGCGAGGTTCGCTGCCAGCGCGTCATCGTGTGCCACGACGGGACGGTTGAGGGTTTGATCGTCGCGGACGAGGTGATCGTCGAAGGGTTCGTGACCGGCTCGATCTATGCAACTCAACTGGCGCTGAAAGCCGAGTGCGATGTCGAGGGCGAGATTTACCACGCAGAGCTTACGCTCGAGCAGGGGTGCTACTTCGAGGGCAAATCGCGCCGGCACCCGCATGCGGTGCTCATGGCGCCGGCAGATGCAACGTCCGCCTGAGGATTTTCGTCTCGCCTGTTCCGGCGGAAACAGCGGATACCCGCCCCCTCCTGCTATCTCTCCCATCAAGCG
>JBDHTJ010000322.1:0-2834 GCA_039808585.1 Hyphomicrobiaceae bacterium
GTCTGGCGGGTTGGATGCAGCGGGGAGCGGGCGCAGAGGCGGAAGCGGCTGCAGGCAGGGCGCGGATTATCGGCGAGGTTAGGGGGTCATTTCGCTTGAAACGCAGGATAGCCTGCGGCTTGCTGTTTGGGCCAAATTGGTCCAATGGCAGACAGCGTAGTATTGAAGACCACTGTTGCTCCGGACTTGAAACTCCAGGCGAAGGCAATCGCCGACAGCGAGTTCCTGTCCGAGGCGGCGTGGCTGAAGCGCCTGGTTGTCCGCGAGATCCGGAGCGCTCGCGGAACGGAGTCAGTAGATGGGCGCGATCCCTGCCGCGCAACCAGCGTTCGCAAGCCGAGCCGGGAGGTGCGCAGCTCTGGCCCGTGTAACCGGCCAATCTTCGTGCGGTTGAGGCCCGACGACCGGCTTCTGCTGGACGCGCGATCAGAGGCTCGTGGAATGCGCCCGGCGACCTACGTCGCGGTCCTGACCCGCAGCCACCTCCGTCACCTGGCGCCGCTGCCGAAGGACGAAATGCAGGCGCTCCGGCGCAGTATCGGGGAGCTGGCGGCCATCGGTCGGAACCTCAACCAGATCGCCAAGGCGGCCAATGACGGAGGACGTCTGCCCGGCTCTGCGCGTGAGGACTTCCGGGCGATGCTCAAGGTCTGTGAGGCGCTGCGGGACCACACGAAGGCGATGCTGAAGGCGAACCTCACCAGCTGGGAGAGCGGGCATGGCGAAGACCTTTAGGCTGCCAAAGGAAGAGCCGCTGCTGAATATCGCGAGCTACGCGCGCGGAGGCCCACGGGCGGCAGACCGGCTCACGCCGTCGCAGATAGAACAGATCCGCCTGACCGTCAATCGCGCGCCCGAGGCAGTCGTGAAGGTACTGCCCCGGAGCAGCAACGACCTGAAGGCGGTCGGCAAGCACATCGACTACATCGGTCGGCGGGGAAATCTGGAACTCGAAGGCGACGATGGAGAGCGTCTGCGTGGACGAGTCGGTGCGGAGCTACTGGAGGACTGGGATCTGGATATCGATGACGTTCGACGGCAGGGGAGTCTGGCGGCAGCCAGCAAGCGGAACCCTCCAAAGATCGTTCACAAGCTCATGTTCTCGATGCCACCGGGCACACCGCCGCAAAAGGTCCTGACGGCGGTGCGAAACTTCGCGCGCGAGGAGTTCTACGGCCAGCATCGCTACGCGTTGGTGCTGCACACCGACGAGCCACATCCACATGTGCATCTCGTGCTCAAGGCGGTGAGCGAGGAGGGCGTGCGGCTCAACATCAAGAAATCGACGTTGCGGCACTGGCGGTCGCAGTTCGCGAGGCAGTTGAGGGGGCTGGGGGTGGCAGCGAATGCGACGGAGCGAGCGGTGCGCGGAGAAACGCGTGGTCCGATCAAGGACGGCATCTATCGGGCCAATCAGCGCGGCGAGTCCAGAGTCGTCCGAGCGCTCGCTGAATCGGTCGCATCGGACTTTGCGACCGGCAGGAGCGAGTCAGCGGAAAGCACCGCGCTCATCGTCGCGACCCGAGCGGATGTTGTTCGCGGCTGGGGTGCAGTCGCAAAGCAGCTTCTCGCTCAAGGCGACCACAGGACCGCTGAGCAAATCGTGGACTTCATCAGAGCAATGCCGCAGCCGATGACCGACAGCGAGCAAATTGCACGAGGCATTCGCGAGGGTGCGCGCGCCAAGCGGGTCGCGCGTTCAGGTCCGATACGATGAACGTTGTGGCTAGAGGTATCAGTCGGGGCACGAGGCCGGCCGAACGCTCGAAGTTGATGTGCTGGCCAGCGCAAAGGCACCGCAGCGCTGCGCCGGCAATCTGAAGAGTGGGGCCTCCTCCGATTCCTTGGACATTTGCGCGCCTGAGAGTTGGTCGAACGAGCCGCGAGTTCACGAGCAGTCGCTGAATTACGGCTTGCCCATGGCGCCGCGCCCTCAGCAGAACACGGCCTTGTCCGTCGCTCCGGGTCTCAGCTCGCCTCGGAAAAACATATGTAAATCAACGGCGTTTCGCCACGGATATGAAAATTCTGTACTATCCTGTCGTAGTTTTCCCACGACTGTCAGGGATATGCGTACCAAGAGCGGACAAGGCGAGATCCTCACCATCCGAGAGGTCGCGGGTTTCCTGAAGGTCACGGAACGGACGATCTACCGCCTCGCGGCTGCGAAGAAGATTCCCGCATTCAAGGTCGGCGGAACGTGGCGGTTCTCGCGAATCGACATCGACGATTGGATCAGGAAGCAGTCGTCTCAGCGGCATGAGTCGGTTCCGCGAGGCGCATCGGATAAGGAGGGGCGCAAGTAATGCTCGAACTCACTCTTCGGGACGAATTTCGCGGCAAGCGCCTTAAGGGCACGGCCATCGAACTGTCCAATGACCAAAAGACTGGCGCCACCCAGATCGCGGCTAAGCAGTTCCTCGAAATCACTTATCCGACGCATGACTTGCTGAAGGGTATTGAAGCTGTCGGTCCCAACCAGGGCCGTCCCGTTGTCGTGATCGGCGAGCGCGGCCTTGGTAAGTCGCACTTGATGGCTGCCCTCTATCACACCGTGACAGATCCCGTGTCGACCAGCGCTTGGCTCAATTCGTGGGCAATCACGCTGTCCGATCCTAAGATCGCGAAGATCGCCCTGCGCGATGGCATGCACGTAGTCGGCGAAAGTCTCCATCGTCATCGCTATAAATTTCTCTGGGACGTGCTCTTCGACAATCATCCGCACGGAAGCTACATCAAGGGAAAGTGGGAAGGTCAGGGCGTTGCGAAGACGGATATCCCCTCCGATTTGCTCATCATCGAGCTGTTGGAGAAGCAGCCGACGATGCTTCTGC
>JBDHTJ010000323.1:0-2825 GCA_039808585.1 Hyphomicrobiaceae bacterium
GCTGGCAGTACACGCTGGAGCGGCTCGACAATCACCGCTGGGCGCTGCGCACGGGGCTGCACGCCATCGCCCATCTCGGCGAGCAGGCGTGGGCGCGCATCGAGGCGGCGCGCGCCGAGCGCCCCTTCGCCACACTCGACGATTTCTGCCGGCGCACGCGGCTGCCCGTCGATGGCGTGACCAGTCTCATCCGCGCCGGTGCGCTGGCGGCCTTTGGCGAGCGGCGGCGTCTGCTCTGGCGGCTGGGCGAGCTGGACTACCGGCCCGACGAGTTTGATCTTGCCAGCGCGCCCGTCGCCGCCGAACTGCCTGCGCTGGAGGCCATCGAGCAGACGGCGTGGGAGTACGAGCTTATGGGCATGTCGCCCGAGCGCCAGATGATGGCGCACTACCGCGATCGGCTGCGCCGGCAGGGTATCCTCAGCACGTGGCAGGTGAAGCAGGCCGAAGCGGGGCAGCGCGTGCGCGTGGCCGGCTTTGTGGTCGTGCGCCAGCGGCCATCGACAGCCAAGGGCATCCTCTTCATGTCGCTGGAGGATGAAAGCGGCCTGCTCGACCTGGTCGTCAAACCCGACACCTACGCCCGCCTGCGCGAGGTCATCCGCACCAATCCGCTGCTGATTGCCGAGGGCGCCGTGCAACGCAACAGCCGCTCGGTCAGTGTGCTGGTGTGGGGGGCGGTGGGGATGACAGGATGAGAGGATGAGGGGATGACAAGATGAGAAGGTGTAAGGTGGTGAGGGTAGTAAAGTGCCTGGGGTGAAGGATGCTTTATGTGCACAACCGGCCCGCCACCGGCGGCAAGCCGAAGTGACATTTTTCACAATGTTGACTTGGGGCGATTTCCAGTATAGATTCGATTCTGCTTCTAGTAGCGACTCATTTCTCCCGCGAAGATTGAGTCTGTATTCATGTAAAACAATCGAGAGACTTGCTGAGAATTGTGCCAGTACTGATATCTTGTCGATTCGACCAATCGTCGATTGCATAGCGGATCATACCTGTCGGTAAGAACGATATGTCCTCTACGGGGGCGAATAACCAGTCATTTGCTCGATAATGACGAGTTAGGCGCCAGAAGGAGGGTCTGTGGAACAGTCCACCCAAACGAATGGAGCAATCGTCTCACGCATCTGTGAGGAAACGCTGGGCTTTGACGGAGACATGACCAAGATGACTGAGGTTCAACGCTCCGTCTACTTGGTGGAACACTTGATGCAAGAGACAAACAGCGGCGCTTCATTCGAGCAATATTTTCGATGGGCCGCCATCGATGAGATCGAGGGCATTCTGCCAAAGTTGCGAGAACTCGGTCTTGAAGACGTGGCGGCATTGTTGGAGCAGGCCATGTCGATTGCGTTCCCGGACGGCGTTCCAAAATCTGAAGAAGAGAAGTACGATCTCACGGAGTGGTCTGAAGAACAGGAGGAGGCGCTGGAGCAGTTCTTCGCGCCACTTGAAGAGCTAAACGGCCGTGTTATGAATGTGCTTGGTGAGTATGCATCGCGAGCTGGCGCCTAACTACGCATTAGAGCGGACCGATGGGACAGGTCTTCGAGTTTCCTGAGATGATGTCGGCCATCGGCCGCTCAATGCGGCGTTAGCCCGCTTCACGGAGGCTAGACTTGATCTACCTAATCGGCGGAGCACCCAGAGTTGGCAAGAGCATCCTCGGTCAGTCGATCGCCGCCAAACGCCAAATCAGTTGGATCTCCAGTGACCTTCTCATCGATCTGCTCAGGCTCAAGAACGACGCTGGCGTGAAAGTAAGCTGGAACGCTGCCCCCGAGGCAATTGCCGCGGCCGCCGAATGGTTCTTCCCCTACCTGGAGCGGTTTGTCTGGGGCGTCAATTGTCAGGCCGAGAACTATCTGATCGAGGGTGTCGACTTTCTGCCAGCCCAGGTCGCCCAGTTGGCGGCAAAGCATCCAGTCCGCGCAGTGTTTCTCGGGTGTTCGCAAATGACGCTAGAGCACTTCGATCAATACCCCGGACGGTCACGGGGTTATGCCAGCCTGCCGGAGGTCTTGCGTCGCCAGATCGTTCTGGATGTCCCGCTTTGGAGCAATTACATTCGGCAGGAAGCAGACCGTTTCGGCTATTCATATATCGACATGGCGGGCGATTTTGGTTCGCGCTTGAGTGAAGCCGAGGCCGCATGCACCATGTAGAGTCGCGAGCTAACATCGCGTCCAGCCGACCCGCCTCGCTAGCGCTCGCGAGCGGTTGACGCACACGTTAGGTAGACGAAACACATACAAGAACTGCATTCTGACGAGTTGTAGCCAATGGGCTACACTTGGCCGAAATCCGTAAGACTGATGTTTTCGTGAAATGGCTTGGTGGCTTGCGCGACATTCAGGCGCGTTCTCGTGTCTTGCACGCCTGGCACGAAATCTATAGGAACCGATTATGACCAAGACTTTCACAACTCGCTACGATGTTGCTGAACACCTGCGCACCCCTGAAGAGATGGCAGCATATCTTGAGGCTTGCCTTGAAGAAGCGAATGGTGACGCTGCCTTTATCGCCAAGGCTTTGGGCGATATTGCCCGTGCCAAGGAAAAAGTGTAGGCGAATTGTCATAGAAGCCGGTCGCGCGATCGCACGCGGCCGGCTTCTTTTGCGTCACGCTCAGTGCACGTACACATCCCACTCGAAGTAGGTTTCAAACGCCTCGGCCAGTACGCCGGCCGTATGCGAGGCATTCATGGCGACGTGGTGCTCGAAGCCGTTCTTGCAGACGTACTTCATCAACGGCTGCAAGCCATCGACTTGCACCACGGCGCGCGTGCCGAAGGTGTCGAGCGGGTCGTCGGTGAAGA
>JBDHTJ010000324.1:0-2796 GCA_039808585.1 Hyphomicrobiaceae bacterium
TTTCAGCGCCTGCGACTGCAAAGAGCGCAAGGCCCGCCGCGTCGAACATGCGCACCGGCGTGCGCAACCGCTCGATCGTGGGATACCAGAGGAAAGTGATGACGCCTGCGAGCATCGCCGCAGCGAAGTAGCGCCAGTCCGCGAGCGCGGCGGGGGGCACGGCGCCGATCAGCAGATCGCGCGCGATACCGCCAGCGCTGGCGGTCACGAGCGACAGCACGAGCACGCCGAAGATGTCGAGCCGGCGCCGCACGCCGGCGGTCGCTCCGGCGAGCGCGAACACGAAGGTGCCGACGAGATCGAGGATGAGGAGGGTGGTCACGTCTCGTCGCGCCCGGCGTCCTCGGCTCGTTTTTCCCGTCGCACGGTCAGCACGACACTCAGCATCGCGGCACCCACGAGCGCGATCATCGCGGCCATGATCACGACGAGCCCGCCCGCGAGGCGCCAGCCTTCGTGGAGCCCGAAGGCGAGCCCGATGGGTGTCGTGACGAGCAGCAGGGGTTTGGCGATGCGCATGGCCGTGGTCCCGAGGGGAGAGGTTGGCATGATATAGAATCATTCGATGACCGAGTTCGTGTTCCCGGCCGCGCCGCGCGCCACGGTGGCCGTTGCACGGCGTGATGCCGTGTATCCGGTGCGCCGCATCTACTGCGTCGGGCGCAACTATCTTGCGCACGCGCGCGAGATGGGTGCGGACACGCGCGAGCCGCCGTTCTTTTTCCAGAAGCCGGCCGACGCGATCGTCGCGAGCGGCAGTACGATCGCCTGGCCCGCTGCGACGGACAATCTGCACCACGAGGTCGAACTGGTGCTCGCGATCGGGCGGCCGGGATTCGCAATTGCTGCGTCTGATGCGCGCCAGCACGTCTTTGGCGTGGCGGTCGGCATCGATCTCACCCGACGCGACTTGCAGGAAGCGGCGAAGAAGTCCCGTCAGCCGTGGGAGTCGGGCAAATCATTCGACGCCTCGGCACCGGTCGGCGCAATCCACCCGCTCGAGGACGCGGAGCCGCTGCCCGGGAAAGGGCGCATCAGCCTCAGCGTGAACGACGTGGTCCGCCAGGACGGTGATCTCGCGGAGATGATCTGGGACTGCGCCGAGATCATTGCCCAGCTTTCGCGCCAGTTCAGGCTCGAGGCAGGGGACCTGATCTTCACCGGAACTCCTGCCGGGGTGGGTGCCCTGCAACCCGGCGATCGCCTCGTCGGCCGCATCGAAGGGCTGGAGCCGGTTGTCCTCTCGATTTCTGCCACCCGGTAGTTATTGACAATCATTCTCATTCGCATCAGGATGGCTTCCCAGAGGGCCATCGATCATGTTCGTCTGTGTCTGCAACGCCGTTTCCGATCGCCAGATCCGCGCCGCCGTGGATCTCGGGGCCGGGTCGCTCGCCGAAGTGCAATGTCGTCTGCCAGTGGCAAACTGCTGCGGGCATTGCGAAGACACCGCCCGCCAGGTCGTCGACGAGCACCTCGGTCATCGCGCGCAGCGCCCGTCCGCCTGATCAGCCTGCGGGTTTGCGCTCAGCCGTTCGTGCGCCCATCATGCCGGGCTCCGATGCGTAAAGCGGAGGCACCGCCATGAAGGGCGATCCAGCGATCATCCGGCATCTCAATGTCGCGCTGAAGAACGAGCTGACCTCGATCAACCAGTATTTCCTGCATGCCCGCATGTTCGGGAACTGGGGCCTGAAACGCCTCGAGGAACACGAGCGGGAAGAGTCCATCGACGAGATGAAGCATGCGGATCAACTGGTGAAGCGCATCCTGTTCCTCGAGGGGCTGCCGAACCTGCAGGATCTGGGCAAACTGCTGATCGGCGAAGACGTCAAGGAGTGTCTCGAGTGCGATCTCAAGCTCGAGATCGCCGCGCGCGCCGATTTCAAGGCCGCGATCGCGGACTGCGAGAAGGCGGCCGATTACGTCTCGCGCGAAATCTTCGAGCGCATCCTCGAGTCGGAGGAAGAGCACATCGACTTTCTCGAGACGCAGCTCGATCTCATCCATCGCATCGGCATCGAGAACTACTGCCAGTCGCAGATGGGCGAGGGCGGCGGGGCTTCCTAAAGCAGCAGGGTCATGTCTTCGGGCCAGACCGGTCGGGAAGGCCAGCGTGGGCACAGTTCCTCGATGACGCACATCAGGTCGTCGAGGATTTCATAAGGGTCATGTCCGCTGGTACCGGTGGGCGGATTGTCCGCATTTGACAGTGCGGATTGCCTGAAGGCACCGGTCAGTACCTCATTCGAATTCATTCAACAGTTCCTCGAGTGTCGCTTCACGACCGAACAGGCAGAAATACTCCCTGACCTCGTTCAGGTCGAGTTTGTCCCGGTTCGCGCGCAGCAGCGCCCGAATGTCCTCCATGTCCTGTGTCCGCCTTGGGTCGTTGACGAACCCTTGCAGTTTGAATCCGATCAGGCCCTCGGGGCTCACGACCCGCAGAGCACCAAAGCTCGTCTGAAGCGTCGGCGCCCCGTCAAGCAGTCGACGGGCGGCAGGGTGGCTCGCGTAGAGCAGGTCGATTCGTTCGTCGTGGCGCAAGTAGGTGGCAGCATCCTTGCTCCGGTGCGCACACCTGTACCCGAGCGAGAGCAGGGCATCGTTCACGGCGTCTGATGCATGCGAGTCGGTCAGCAGATCGATGTCCCGCGTCGCGCGGATGACCTTGTGGGAGGCGAGCGCGAGACCGCCGATCAGCGCGTACCGGGCGTCGATACGATCGAGCGCCGCGAGTACTTCGGCGATCTGCTTGCCGAGTCTGGACATGCGGGCATTGCGCCATGTGTCCCC
>JBDHTJ010000325.1:0-2793 GCA_039808585.1 Hyphomicrobiaceae bacterium
GCGGCGGGTGTGGCCACCCGCCGCGCCGAGAGCACATGGGACGCAAAACAGGCTCCGCGTGCCACTCCCAATAAAGCGCGCCAACCTTACCAAACTAAGAACAACCAGAGGTTCAGCAGCAATTATTGCGTTGAGCTCACTTCGCCGCGGGGGAAGAGCCTCAACTTCAACCAACAATGAAGTTGCGCGGGGAAGATCAGCCCACGCGGAATACCGGCGCAGCGTCGGGCATTGCGTGGCGGGGTGGCAGGCATTGCTGATGATACGCGGCGACGGTTGCCCGTCGCGCGTATCGAGCCGCGTATACATCAGCCAAGGGGCGGCCCAACCCTTGAGCGGATCTCGCAGCGGGGCCCGAAACTTTCGGAGACGCGCTCTATCGCTTTGCGGCGAACCGCAGGAACTCACTCGCCGGCGGCGAGGCGCGGTCTCTGCCGCTCCTGGGCTTCTTCGAGATCGAGGGTCCGCAGGCGTTCGCCGCGGCGGGAGACCTTCTCTGCCGAGGCCGTCAGTTTCTCCAGGGCCTTCGCAGAGAGATTGAAATGGCGGTCGAGCTCCGCCGCCTTGTCGGTAAGCCGCGCGACGTCGGCCAACAGCAAGCCGACTTCCCGCTGGATCGTGTCGGCCTGCTCGCGCATTTTCACGTCCTTGATCACGGCCTGCACCGTGGAGACCGCAAGCATCAGGATGTTTGGCGCTACGATGAAAATGCGCGCGCGGTGCGCCTTCTGTACGACCTCGGGAAAGCGCTCGTGCAGCTCGGCATAGATGGACTCCGAGGGCACGAACATCAGCGCCGTGTCCTGCGTCTCGCCGGGTATGAGATACTTTCCCGCAATATCCTCGATGTGCCCGCCCACCGTCTGGCGCACGCCCTGCATCGCGGCCTTCTGCTCTTCCGCATTGGCCGCTGTGCGCAGTGCCTCAAAGGCCTCCAGAGGGAACTTCGCGTCGATCACAAGCGGGGCAGGCGCGTTCGGAATGCGGATGACGCAGTCCGGCCGCTTGCCGTTCGACAGGGTCATCTGGAAGGCATAGGCCGAGGGCGGCAATGCATCCTGAATGATGCTCTCCATCCGCGCCTGGCCAAAGGCGCCGCGTGCCTGCTTGTCGGCGAGCACGTGGTGCAGGGATACGACCTCCGAGGAGAGTGTCGCGAGGCTTGCACGTGCGTCCTCGATCACCGCGAGCCGCTCGTTGAGACGGGACAGGTTCTCGGATGTGTTCTGCGCGCTGCGTGCAATGTTCTCGCCCACGCGCCGGCCCATGGAATCGAGCGTGAGACCGAGACGCTGGGCGACGTCGTCGAGGCGCCTGTTTAGCGACTGCGATTGCTCGGCCTGGCGTTGCGCGGTCATCTCCGCCATGGCCGCGAGCCGGCCCTTGATCTCGGAAAACTGCGCTTCCGCAACGGAATTCAGCTGGTGAAGGCGCTCTTCCATGGCCTGCCGCTCGGCAAGCTCGGCTATGCGTCGAAGGGCGCGCCGGCTCCGCCTACGGGCCGAGATGGAAAGGAGCGCGAGAATGGAAATCGCAAAGAGCGCGAAAGCCCATGCGTAAGGGCCTACGAGCGCCCCCCAAACTGGCTCGAGGGCTACAGCCAAACTCGACAAGGTCTCACTCATGATCGGGGACGCTACACGCCTTTTCCGCCCGAAATTCGACCGCGGAGATCAGAGTGCCGCCACAAGGGTTAACAAATCCTTACCGGCCGGCACTTTTCGCGGGGCATTCGGCGTGCAAAATGGAATTCCTGCCACGGAGCGCCTTTGACATGACCCCTATCCATTTTCAGTCCCACGGTCCCCGCTGGTACAGGCCGACGGCGATTGCCCGCTCGCTTGCCATGCGACCGCGGGTCTACTTCGCGATGATGGCTGTCTCGCTTGCTCTTGTCTTCCTGCCCGACACGCTGTCGTCCAGCCTGCGCGGCGTGATGGCGGCGGACGCCGGTTTCATCGTCTATCTTCTGCTGGCGTTGCGGGTGATGTCGTCCTTCAGCCACGAGACCGTGCGCAAGCGCGCGGCACGGCAAGACCACGGCGGCGTCGTCATCCTGCTCATCATTCTGCTTGCCATCGGCTCGAGCTTCGTTGCCATCGCCGGCCTCCTCGCGGAGGCCAAGGCCGCAGCCGGCCACACGAAGCTTATTCTGGCTGGGCTCGCCGCTCTCACCGTCATGCTGTCGTGGCTGGTGGTACAGGTGGTTTTCACGTTCCACTATGCGCATGAGTACTACAGCCCGCACCATGCCGGCGACATGCAGGGCGGGCTGGCATTTCCAAAGGACGATTGCCCGGACTATTGGGATTTCTTCTATTATGCGACGTCCATCGGCGCGACGTCGCAGACTTCTGACGTCTCAATCAGCAGCAAGGCGCTGCGCCGGCTTACGACGCTGCATGCCATCGGCTCGTTCTTCTTCAACACGGCCGTGCTGGCGCTGGCCATCAACATCGGCTCGAGCCTGTTCTAAGCCTGGTCATTCAGCGACCTCGGGCTCGTCCTGTTCAGCGCGAGCCCGAGGTCGCTATTAAAATGCCGCGGAGAAGCCGCGCTTCGCCGAAGTTCCTCAGAAGAACGCCTGCAGGCCTGTCTGCGCGCGGCCGAGGATCAGCGCGTGCACATCGTGCGTGCCCTCGTAGGTGTTCACGGTCTCGAGGTTCGCGGCGTGGCGCATCACGTGATACTCGATCTGGATGCCGTTGCCGCCGTGCATGTCGCGGGCCACCCGCGCGATGTCCAGCGCCTTGCCGCAGTTGTTGCGCTTCACGATCGATACCATCTCCGGCG
>JBDHTJ010000326.1:0-2770 GCA_039808585.1 Hyphomicrobiaceae bacterium
TTGAGCTCGGGATGGAACTGCACGCCGATGAACCAGGGATGGTCCTGCACCTCGATGATTTCCGGCAGCAGGCCATCGGGCGACAGACCGCAGAAGCGAACGCCGGCTTTCTCCAGCGCCTCGCGATAGCGTGTGTTCACCTCGTAGCGGTGGCGATGGCGCTCGGAAATCAGCGATGAGCCGTAGATGCCGGCAACCTTGCTGTCCTTGGCGAGTGAGGCCTGATAGGCGCCGAGCCGCATGGTGCCGCCGAGGTCTCCGTTGGCCCTGCGCTTTTCCAGCTCGTTGCCGCGCATCCATTCGGTCATGAGGCCGACAACCGGCTCGTCAGTGGGGCCGAACTCGGTCGAGCCGGCGTTGGCGATGCCCACGAGATCACGCGCTGCCTCGATCACCGCCATCTGCATACCGAAGCAGATACCGAAGTAGGGCACCTTGCGTTGACGGGCAAAGCGGGCGGCCATGATCTTGCCTTCCGAGCCACGCTCGCCGAAGCCGCCAGGCACGAGAATGCCATGCACGTTCTCGAGGTAGGGGGCGGGGTCTTCGCGTTCGAAAACCTCGCTTTCGATCCACTCGAGATTGACCTTCACACGGTTGGCAATTCCGCCGTGGAACAGCGCCTCGATGAGTGATTTGTAGGCGTCCTTGAGGCCTGTGTACTTGCCAACGATGGCGATGGTGACCTCGCCCTCGGGATTGGCGATAGCGTGCGAAATCGTCTTCCACTTGTCGAGCTGCGGCGGCTTAGCATCCTTGATGCCGAAGGCGTCCAGCACCTGCGTGTCGAGGCCCTCGCGATGATAGGCCAGCGGCACGTCGTAGATGGTCGATACGTCAAGGGCCTGGATGACGGCTTCCTCGCGCACGTTGCAGAAGAGTGCGATCTTGCGGCGTTCCGAGGCCGGCACCGGCCGGTCGCAGCGGCACAGCAGGATGTTGGGCTGGATGCCGATGGAGCGCAGTTCCTTCACCGAGTGCTGGGTGGGCTTCGTCTTGAGCTCTCCGGCACTGGGGATGAAGGGAATGAGCGTGAGGTGGATGAAGATGCTGTCGCCGCGCGGAAGCTCGTTGCCGAGCTGGCGGATGGCTTCGAAGAACGGCAGGCCCTCGATGTCGCCCACCGTGCCGCCGATCTCGACCAGGACGAAGTCGATATCGTCGTTGCCGGAAAGCACGAACTGCTTGATCGCGTCGGTTACGTGCGGGATCACCTGCACGGTGCCGCCCAGATAGTCGCCGCGCCGTTCCTTGGCGAGGATCTCCTGGTAGATGCGGCCGGTGGTGATGTTGTCGGATTTCTTCGCGGGAACGCCGGTAAAGCGCTCGTAGTGGCCGAGATCGAGATCCGCCTCTGCACCATCGTCGGTTACGAACACCTCACCGTGCTGGTAAGGGCTCATCGTGCCGGGATCGACGTTGAGATACGGGTCGAGCTTCCGTAGGCGGACCGTATAGCCACGTGCCTGCAGAAGCGAGCCGAGGGCTGCGGAAGCCAAGCCTTTTCCAAGCGAGGAGACCACGCCGCCGGTGATGAAGATGTACCGCGCCATGGGTCTTAACAGTACATCGAACGGAATTGATTCGAAGAGGCTTTTTTGTGGTCTTCCACCATGACTTTCATCCGCCTCTCTTCATCCACAGGCTGCGTCCCCGCAATCAGCATGGTCTGGCCGGCCCCTTTCGAGGCCGGAGCGTGGCATTCCGGATGGGCCTTGTGAGCTATTGCGACTTCGGTGCCTTCGGCGCCGTGTCGATGGGATTGAGCTTGGGCAGCGCGCCATCCGAGGGCGGAGCATCGCTCTTGGCGTCGCCCTTGGGTACGGCCGGAACGCCCTTCTGAACCGGCGCATCGAAGATGGAGCGTGGCTTCTCGGTGTGGTTCGCCAGCAGCGTGAGGGCGATGCTGGTTACGAAGAACGCCGCGGCGAGGCCTGCCGTGACGCGCGTCAGGAAGTTGGCAGTGCCACGGCCCGTCAGAAAGCCGCCGCCGCCACCACCGCCACCGATACCGAGCGCGCCGCCCTCGGAACGCTGCAGCAGCACCACGCCGACGAGGCCGACGGCAATCATGAGGTGGATGATGAGCAGAACGGTGGTCATTGCGTGTCTTGCAGCCTTCGCTGTTCGGAGGGGCATGGGGATGCGGCCGAGGGCGCTTCTACACCAGCGGAAAGGCTGCAGCCAGCCCCTTCGCGGCGCACATTGGCGCGGGGTTGGATTAGTTCAGACCGAAGGGGTTGTTGGGATCGGAGGCGGGCGGCTTGTAGGCGTCGTCCTTGCTGGACTTCGGTTTTGGCTTCTGAGCCGCCTTGGTCTTGGGCGGTGGCTTTGGGGCATCCGGGTCTGATGCGGCGTCGGCGTTGGATTTCGGCGGCGGCGCCGCTTTCTTCTGAGGCGGTTGCTTTTTTTCTGCTTTGTCACCGGCCGATTTCTTCTCAGGGGCAGGTGCCTTAGGGGCATCGGCCTTCTGCTCGCCATCTGCCTTCTTCTCGTCCACTGGTGGGGGAGGCGGCGGGTCTGGTTCGAGCGGCAGGTTGACGAGGTGGCGACCGGGGCAACGGAACAGAAGCTGCTCGTCGAGATCGATCATCCTCTTGATCTCAGAGAGTTTTTCCGGTGCCAGATTGGCCTTTGCCCAGTCTGGCCCCTTGGCCATGTTGGCCCGGACTTCGCGCTTCTCGAGATCCTCCTGCTCGGTCTTGAGGCGGGCGCAGCTGTCGGGATCGAGCGGGGCTGCGCGCGCCGGCATCGGCATGCGGGCGACGAA
>JBDHTJ010000327.1:0-2770 GCA_039808585.1 Hyphomicrobiaceae bacterium
CTTCGGGTGGGTGCCGAGGGCGAAGACGCCGAGGTCCATCTCGCCGATCGCCTTCGAGTCGCGGATGCAGCCATACACGAGGATGCCGGCCCAGCCGTTCTTCACCGCGAGTTCGGCGAGCTGGTCGCCGACCAGGGCGCAGCGCATCGAGGCGCCGCCGTCGATCACCAGCACGCGGCCATTCCCGGGGGTCTCCACCGCCTTGCGCACGAAGGAGTTGTCCTCGAAGATCTTCAACGTGGCGATCGGCCCGCCGAAGGACGGGCGGCCGCCGTAGCTGGCGAACATGGGGGCGACGATGGCGAGCTTGTCTTCGTGGGTGTCGCAGAGGTCGGCGGTCTGGATGTTCATGCGGGCTCCTCGAAAAAGGGGGCGGTGGCCGGGTGGTCGGCGCGGGAGCGGGCATGATAAACGACCGCGTCGCGGGCGCGGCGGTGCAGGTGCCGGCGCGCGCAGCCGCAAAAAAACGGCATGCCCGACCTCGCGGGCATGCCGTCTCGTCTGTGCGCCGGAAGCGTCCCGGCGAAGATCGCTCAGGCCGTGGCCGTTTCCGTCTCCTCGAACACCAGCTTGACCTTGTCGTCCTCGTCGAGGTCGATGGTCACCTTGCCGCCGTTGACCAGGCGGCCGAACAGCAGCTCGTCGGCGAGCGCGGAGCGGATGGTGTCCTGGATCAGGCGTGCCATCGGGCGCGCGCCCATCAGCGGATCGAAGCCCTTCTCTGCCAGCCAGGCCTTGAGCTCGTCGCTGAAGTGGGCCTCGACCTTCTTCTCGTGCAGTTGCGCTTCGAGCTGCATGAGGAACTTGTCGACCACGCGCAGGATGACCTCGTTGTCGAGCGCCTTGAAGGAGATCATCGCATCCAGCCGGTTGCGGAACTCCGGCGTGAACAGTCGCTTGATGTCGCTCATCTCGTCGCCTGGCTCGCGCTTGGCCGAGAAGCCGATCACCGACTTCTGCATTGCCTCGGCCCCCGCGTTGGTGGTCATGATGATGATCACGTTGCGGAAATCCGCCTGGCGGCCGTTGTTGTCGGTCAGCGTGCCATGGTCCATGACCTGCAGCAGGATGTTGTAGATGTCCGGATGGGCCTTCTCGATCTCGTCGAGCAGCAGCACGCTGTGCGGTTTCTTGGTGATCTGCTCGGTGAGCAGGCCGCCCTGGTCGAAGCCGACGTAGCCCGGGGGCGCGCCGATCAGGCGGCTGACCGCGTGCCGCTCCATGTACTCGGACATGTCGAAGCGCACCAGCTCGATGCCCAGCGTGTAGGCGAGCTGGCGGGCGACCTCGGTCTTGCCGACGCCGGTGGGCCCGGAGAACAGGAAGGAGCCGATCGGCTTCTGCGGGTTGCCGAGGCCGGAGCGCGACATCTTGATCGCCTTGGCGAGCGCCTCGATCGCGGCGTTCTGGCCGAAGACGACGTTCTTAAGGTCGCGCTCGAGCGTCTTCAGCGCGGCCTTGTCGTCGTTGGACACGGTGCGCGGCGGGATGCGGGCGATCTTGGCGACGATCTCCTCGATCTCGTTCTTGCCGATGGTCTTCTTCTGCTTCGACTTGGGCAGGATGCGCTGGGCGGCGCCGGCCTCGTCGATGACGTCGATCGCCTTGTCGGGCAGGTGACGGTCGTTGATGTACTTGGCCGACAGCTCGGCGGCGCTCGAAAGCGCCGAGTTGCTGTACTTGATGCCGTGGTGCTCCTCGAAGCGGCTCTTGAGCCCCTTGAGGATCTCGACCGTCTCGGCTACCGAGGGCTCGACCACGTCGATCTTCTGGAAGCGCCGCGACAGGGCATGGTCCTTCTCGAAGATCTGGCGGAACTCGTTATAGGTGGTCGCGCCGATGCACTTCAACTGGCCCGAGGACAGCGCCGGCTTGAGCAGGTTGGACGCATCCAGCGTGCCGCCCGAGGCCGCGCCGGCGCCGATCAGGGTGTGGATCTCGTCGATGAACAGGATCGCGTTGGGGTTCTCGATGAGCTGCTTCAACACCGCCTTGAGGCGCTGCTCGAAGTCGCCGCGGTACTTGGTGCCCGCGAGCAACGCACCCATGTCGAGCGCGAACACCTGCGCGTTCTCGAGGATCTCGGGTACGCGGCCCTCGATGATGCGACGCGCCAGGCCCTCCGCGATCGCGGTCTTGCCCACGCCGGCCTCGCCGACCAGCAGCGGGTTGTTCTTGCGCCGGCGGCACAGGGTCTCGATGACGCGCTCGACCTCCTTCTCGCGGCCGATCAGCGGGTCGATCTTGCCCACCAGCGCCTGCTGGTTGAGGTTCTGCGTGTAGCTCTCGAGCGCGCCACCGGAGGACTTCTCTTCCTGCTCCTGCTCGCCCTGCTCGGGTTCGCTGCGGCCCTGCGGCGGATTGCCCTGCGGCGGAGCCTTGGCGATGCCGTGGGAGATGAAGTTCACCACGTCCAGGCGCGAGATGTTCTGCTTCTGCAGGTAATACACAGCGTGCGAGTCCTTCTCGCCGAAGATCGCCACCAGCACGTTGGCGCCGGTGACTTCCTTCTTGCCCGAGGACTGCACGTGCAAGATCGCGCGCTGGATCACGCGCTGAAAGCCCAGCGTGGGCTGAGTGTCGATCTCGTCCGTGCCTTCGATGCGCGGAGTGTGTTCTTCGATGAAACCGGTCAGCTCGCGACGCAGTTCGTCGATGTTGGCGGCACACGCCTTCAGCACCTGGGCGGCGGAAGGGTTGTCCAGCAGGGCAAGCAGAAGATGCTCCACGGTGATGAACTCGTGGCGCTTCTGCCGTGCCTCGACGAAAG
>JBDHTJ010000328.1:0-2766 GCA_039808585.1 Hyphomicrobiaceae bacterium
CGGCAGGGCGTGCCGCGAAGCTTCTGGCGCAGCGAGGTGGCGATGTTCAGGGCCACGACGACGTGATCCTGCCGCGCCCCGGCCTGGGCGAACACCTCGCCGGCGACGTAGTCGTGCTTCACGGGCTGTTCGGCTTCCCAGGCGAAGAAATCCGCGCGCTCGAAGCGCGCGGCGGGTTGAGGCAGGGCCATGATGGGCGAGCTCCCGATCCTTGATATGGCTGAAGTCTAGCAGGGCGAGGGCGGGGCGCTCGATGCACGCCGAAGGATACGGGCGGGGCGGCGAGCAAATGAAAGACCTGACCCCGGTTTTCTTTCCCGAATCGACCCGCTATGCTCGACCAAACGAAGGAGTTCCCGCCATGGAACTGCCCAAGCGCAGACCCGAATTCGACATCGACGCCTACATGGCGTGGGAAGAGGATCAGCCCGAACGCCACGAGTACCTCGGCGGCGAGGTCTTCGCCATGTCCGGAGGCACGGATGCGCATTACACGATCCTCGGCAATGCTTACGTCGAACTCCGTGCCGCACTCTCCGGCAAACCCTGCCGCGCCTTCCTCTCCGGCATGAAGCTGCGCGTCGACCGTGCCGACGCCGTCTTCTATCCAGATGTCTTCGTCACCTGCGACCCGCGCGACCGCCAGCCTGAGGCGAGCTTGGCCAAGCAGCACCCGGCGCTGATCGTCGAGGTTCTCTCCGACTCCACCGCCGCGTTCGATCGCGGTCGCAAGTTCGAGCACTACCAGCAGATCGACACCCTGCAGGAGTACCTGCTGATCGAGCAGGACCGCAAGCACGCCGACCTTTTCCGCAAGAACCGCGAAGGGCTGTGGGTGCTGCATCCGGCGGGAGAGGGGGATGTGGTGCGCCTGGAAAGCGTCGGGGCTGCACTGGCACTTGACGGTCTGTACGAGGACGTAGAGCTCTGAGCCGCATTCGCGGCTTGCGCCGCTCCTACATAGGGGCCAGCCCGCGTCGGTTCATGTAGGAGCGCCGCAAGGCGCGAATCCGGCGGTCGAACGAGCGTGGTGCGTATCGGAAGCGCACCATTCGCGGCTTGCGCCGCTCCTACGGAGGATTGGCCCGTGCACACCTCGTCTCAATACGCATTCGGATTCACGAACCCTTTGAACACCGTCAGGAAGATGATCTTCAAATCCAGCCACAGCGACCAATTGTCGATGTACCAGAGATCGTGTTCCACTCGGGCCTGCATCTTTTCTACGGTGTCGGTCTCGCCGCGCAGCCCATTCACCTGCGCCCAGCCGGTAATGCCGGGCTTCACCTTGTGGCGCTGCATGTAGGACTCCACCAAGTCCTTGTAGTACTCGTTGTGCGCCAGCGCATGCGGTCGCGGGCCGACGATCGACATCCGCCCCTGCAGCACGTTGAAGAACTGCGGCAACTCGTCCAGGCTCGTCCGGCGCAGGAATGCGCCGATCTTCGTCAGCCGCGCGTCGCCCTTCTTCGCCTGCGTCACCTGTCCCTTCGCCTCCGCATGCACCACCATCGAGCGGAACTTATAGACCTTGAAGTTCCGCCCGTTGATCCCCGTCCGGTACTGCTTGAACAATACCGGCCCAGGCGAAGTGAGCTTGATCGCCAATGCGATCACCCCGCACAGCGGCAGGATCATCAGCAAGATCAGCCCCCCGATCACGACGTCTTCCAGCCGCTTCACGATCCGTGCCGTGCCGTCCATCGGCGTCACGCTCAGGTCGATCGAGTAGAACCCGGCCACCCGCCTCACCTGGTGATTCAGCAGCGGCAGATCGTTCAGTTGCGGCATGAAGCGCACCGCGACCACATGGTGCCGCAGTGCATAGACCGCAGAATGGATCAAGGCGCCGTCCTTCAGCGGCAACATCAGCCAGACCTCGTGCGCCTTGGCCTCTTCCACCCGACCGGGCAGCGCGGCCAGCCAGTCCTCTGCCTCCGCGCAGTTGAGGGCCGCTGCAAGCGCATAGCCCTGCTCGTGCAGCACCTTCTCGCTCGGTAGCCGTGGCAGGTCTTCACGGCCGGGGCAGACGAGGACGACCTGCTTCAAATTGCGCCCGGCACGCCGGGCATGACGCAGGGCGAGGTAAGCGAGGAGGCGCAAGCCGATGCTTGTCGCCGCGCTGATCCCCAACGTCGAGAGGAACCAGATCCGCGAGTAATCCGCCCCATGCTTCGCGAAAAATCCGACCATCGTCATTACGGCCCCCGCAAGCAGCCAGCCTGCGAGGAGGTGTGCGGCCTGCGAGACAAAATCCTTGCCGCGCCACGCGCCGTACATGCCCACGAGGAACAGGCAGCACACCGCTACACCCGTCCACACTGCGGTGGCGAGCACGTAGGGCGTACTCATTCCCAGCTGCGAGAAGCGCAGGAAATATGCGACATAAGCGCCGAAAGCCGTGATGCCTACGTCGATCAGCGCGGCGATCAGTGCTACCGGGTAGCGCTCGGCAAAGGTGGGGGAGTAGCGCAGGGAGTTGGGCATGAAGCTCGAATACCACTCAGGCAAGGGCCGAAAGATAGGCTCGCGTATTCTCGGGCACCTCGGCGCTTGCATTCGCTAGTTCGAGAGACCACCAACCATAGCGCGCATGCTGGTCGATGGGCGGCGTCAAGGCCTGTCCAGACCTTAGTCCAAGGCGGTAAGCAAGGACGATGCAATGCGTATCCGGATAAGCGGGGGGGGCGCCAAACACGCTGTCGAAATAAAAGTGTTCGTAGACGCCGAGCAACTGCGCGTCAACGCGCTCGAAAACCTGACCTA
>JBDHTJ010000329.1:0-2751 GCA_039808585.1 Hyphomicrobiaceae bacterium
ACATGGTGCTGATGCACGAAGCGGCGAACCCCGAGCAGAAGGCGCGCTGGCTGCGTCCGCTGCTCGAAGGCACGGCGCGCTCGGCCTTCGCCATGACGGAGCCGGCCGTCGCCTCCTCGGACGCGACCAACATCGCCACCACCATCCGCCGCGCTGGCAATCGCTATGTCGTCAACGGCCGCAAATGGTACATCACCGGCGCCGCCCACCCCGATTGCAGCATTCTCTTCGTGTTGGGCCGCCAGGTGTCGGACGGCGCCTCGGGCCGCACGCAGCAGCACAGCATCGTCATCGTACCGATGTCGGCCCCGGGCGTGCGCCTCGTGCGCCCGCTGCGCTTCATCGGCTGGGAGGACCACGTCGCGCCCATCGGCGAGCTGGAGTTCACCGATGTCGAGGTGCCGCTCGAAAACCTCATCGGCACCGAGGGCGGCGGCTTTGCGGCGACACAGGCGCGTTTGGGTCCAGCCCGCATCCACCACTGCATGCGCCTCATCGGTGCAGCCGAAGTGCTTGTGAGCCTGATGATTGCCCGCGCCCGTGAGCGCCAGACCTTCGGCCGCACCGTGATCGAATACGACAGCGTGCAGCAGGCGATCGCACAGTCACGCGTCGAGATCGAGCAGGCCCGCCTCATCGTGCTGAAGTGCGCCTGGGCCATCGACAAGGCAGGCTTCAAGGGCGGCTGGCGCGACCTGTCGCTGGCAAAGATCGCCGTCCCAGCGGCCGTCCAGCGCATCGCCGATCGGGCGCTGCAGATCTTCGGCGCCATGGGCGGCAGCGACGACACGCCGATCCACCACGCCCTCGCCTACGCGCGCCTCATGCGCATCGGCGACGGCCCCGACGAAGTGCACCTGCGCCAGATCTTCCGCACCGAACCGCAGCCTGCCTGGTCCGTCGCCGACAGCCCCTACATCTGCCCGCACACCTGATCGGATCAGGTCTGAAACGCAAGAAGGGGAGACCTCAGGCCTCCCCTTCGCAATGCTGACAGCGGCAGGCGCCCCAGCGGCTGTTACTTCTTTGTGGCCCACACCAGGTTCGATTGGCCCGGGCGCCAGCGATAACCCACGCTGAAATCGAACGGCGGCGGATTGCCTTTATCGAACAGCGTCGTCATCTGCTTCTGATACTTGCCACTGAACTGGGCAATGGGGCGCGTGTACTTGCCGAACGGCTTCAGCGTCCACTTGTCGTCCGGATAGGTCGAAAGCGGCGGGCCCGTATCGTCCTGCAGGATGTGCTTGCTGTTGGACTGCAGGAACTCGCGCGCACTCGTGAAGATCTTCTCGTGCAGCAGGTAGGAGGCACTCTTCAGGAAGGCATCGCCCTGACCGAGCGAGGCGCAGAACTTCAGGAAGCCGCTCGCCTCCACGCCCTTGTTCGCAAGGTCCGTGCTGAAATAGTAGAGCGTCTTCGCCGCGCCGTCCTTGCCCGTGAAGGTGATCTTCACCGCGCGCGGCTTCTCCTTCTCGCTGCCCGTCAGTTCAACAAGCTTGCCGTCGCTCTCCAGGCGCACGTGCTGCACCGTCTTCAGCGTCATGCCGGCGCGCGCCATGAACACGTAGAGCACCGGCAGCGTGCCCGGCAGTTGCCCCTGGGCCAAGTGCTTGCCCATGTCGAGCGTGATGAAATAGCTGAAGCCCATGATGTGCTGCAGCGACGTCTTCAGGTAGCCGAGGTTCTGCGGCAGGTTCGCGGGCTTGATCGCCGTCACGTCCGGAATGGGGCCCACGGGCTCCAGACCCGCCATCACGTAAGTCGTGGCGTTGGGGAAGAAGGCATCCGCATAGAGGAAGTCCGGACCGCTGAAGAAGTAGAACAGCGTCTTTTCCTGCTCGGTCAGGTATGTCTTGCGGAAGTCGCGCACCTTTTCAAGCTGCCGCTTCTCGAGCTTGGCCCATTCCGCATCGAAGAATTTCGCGTGCGACTGCCAAGCCGGTGAACTGGTTAGGCTCGCCAGAGGCGAACCGGCCGACGGCTGCATGCCGGCGAGGTAGCGCGCCGTATCGTCCGGGCTTGCGGCCGGCTGCGCCACGGCGGCGCCGCTGAACGAGAAGGCCGCGAACGCAGCCAACAAGAAAAGGATCGATCCGAGCCGTCGCATGCTTCCTCGAAAATTCGGAGCGGCGCGATTGCACCGCATGGGCCAACTGCACGAGGCCCGGGACGGGCGTTCGCGCACCGCACGACTGCAGCACACGACAGCGCCTTTCTCGGGGCCGACAATGCACCAAGTTAGCTTGGCCCAAGCCTCCGCGCCATGCCCGCGGCCACCCTCTCAACAGCTGTCGCACGCCACCTAGTCGCAGCTTTGAGCACATCTGCGCGCACTGCCACCGCGCGAGTGATTCGTTTGCATCGAGACGTGCAAAAGCCTCGTTCGAAAGGAACATCAGGTCGAAGCACAGACCGTCGGCGAGGACGCCCGCACCATTCCGATCTCAGATCGTTTCCCTGCACAGCAAGGCGGCCCTGGCGACAACGCAGCCCAACGCCTATGCTCGCGCCTAACAAAAAAATCCTTTGCAGGGGAGTTTGCATGTTGCGCCGCGCCGCCGCCGCCCTTCTGATGGCGGCCATGACCACACAACTCCCCCAGACGGGCCTTGCCCAATCGGGCCGCTCGACTGCTCAGATCGACGAAGCGCTGCGCAGCGCAATCGTCCGCGAGGGTGTGCCGGGCGTCGTCGCCCTCGTGACCGACCGCAATGGCGTCATCTACAAGGGCGCATTCGGCGCGGCAGA
>JBDHTJ010000330.1:0-2689 GCA_039808585.1 Hyphomicrobiaceae bacterium
GCCCTTCTTCTCCACCACCGTCCCGACGTAGGTGATGCGCCCCGGCTCCTCCTCGACCTCCGGCATGGGGTGGAACGTGTCCAGATCGACCGGATTCAGAATCACTTCGATCGGGCGCTCCCCCAACTGCAGCAGCTCGCGCGTGGTCTCGGCAACGAAACGGCTGACGGCGCAGATGTGATCGGCGGTGTCAAAAGACCGCCGTTCCTGCAGCGCCATCCATTTCCCAGGTGTGTCGCCCAGGGTGACCTTGAAGTAGCAATAGCCGCCGTGCATGCGGATGATCTTCGGCACGGCAAAGCGCCTCGACACAAGGAAGAAACTCCGCTCGGAGCCCTCCACGACGTCGATCGGCTGGGCGGCATGAATCTCGTTCAGCTTGCCCTGCACCCGGACGCGGTTCTCGGCCACGCGCAGCCCAGGGATGCGGCCCTGCGCCAGACGCACGACGCGCACACCCTGGTCGTCCTCCTCGACCTCCCGCTCGATCGGGTAGACGCCCACCGTGCACACCCTGTGCCCGAGCTTGACCAGCTCGCGGCTCAGGGTCTGGACGAAGCTTCCAATGCCGCCGTGCTTGGCGGGCGGGTATTCATTACACAGGAAGCAGACTTGCATCTCTATGCGTAGAATCTGCGGATGCAGTCTACGATGTACTCGAGGTCGCCGGCCGGCAGAGCCGAATGCACGGGGATGGCCAGAACTTCCTTGGCCGCGCGCTCGCTTTCGGGGAAGTCGCCGGTCTTGTAGCCGAGATCGGCAAAGCAGGTCTGTTCGTGCATGCTGAGCGGATAGTAGATCTCCGTCGACACGCCGTTCTCGGCCAGGAACGACTTCAGCTCATCGCGCTTCGGGCAGCGGATGACGAACTGGTTGTAGACGTGGCGCGTCTGGTAGGCCGGAATCGGCGAGGGCGTCGCCGGCAGCCCTTTGAGCAGGTCGCGGTACACGGCGGCGTTCTTTTGCCGGCCCGCCGTTTCCTCATCCAGCCGCTTCAGTTTCACGCGCAGAATGGCCGCTTGCAGCGTGTCCAGGCGCGAGTTCACGCCCACCCACTCGTGGTAGTACTTCTTCGTCGAACCGTGCACGCGGAGCGCGGCCAGCTTGCGAGCCAGGCCCTCCTCGCGCGCCGTCACCATGCCGCCGTCGCCGAAGCCGCCCAGGTTCTTCGAGGGGAAGAAGCTGATGCAGCCCACGTCGCCAAGGCTCATCAGGCGCTGGCCGTTGTATTCGGCGCCGATGGCCTGCGCGCCGTCCTCGATCACCGTGATGCCGCGCTCGCGCGCGATGGCCATCAGCGGGTCCATGTCGGCCGCGCCGCCGAACAGGTGAACCGGAATCATGCACTTCACGCGCGGGTTCGTCTTCAGCACCTGCCGCACCGATTCCGGATCCAGGTTGTAGGTGCCCGGATCGATGTCGGCAAACACCGGCGTCGCCCCGGCGCGGACAATCGCTCCGGCCGTGGCGAAGAAGGTGAAGGGCGTCGTCAGAACACGGTCGCCGTGACGCACGCCCAGCGCCAGCAGGGCCAGAAACAGCGCGTCGGAACCGGAGGCGCAGCCGTAGGCGTACGGCACCTTGCAGTAGGCGGCGATCTCCTTTTCCAGCAGTTTGACGTCCTCGCCCATGATGAACGACTGCGCGTCCACCACACGCGCGATCTCGGCGAGGATCTCCTCGCGCATCGGCTTGTGAAGCGACTTCAAGTCCAGCAGCGGGACTTTCTTCGTCTGAGTTGATCCGGTGCTCATAGCCTGTTCCAATCTCCGATTTCTGAATTCCTTATTTGGTTTGCAGCGGCGTGTCTTCGTCCCAGTCCAGGCACTTCAATACCTCAGGCCGCACTTCCTGGTACCGCCACTTGGTTTCCGGGCAAACCCACAGTCCGTCGCTGTTCTTTTCCTTGAGCCAGTGCCCATGCCGGCTCATCCAGCCCTTGCGCCGCGCCGGCACGCCCATCATGAGCGCGTAATCGGGCACGTCGCCGGCCACCACGGCGCCGGCGGCGATGAAGCAATAGCGCCCCAGCGTGGAGCCGCACACGATGGTCGAGTTGGCGCCGATCGAGGCCCCGCGGCGGATCAGCGTCTTCTCGTACATGTGCTGGCGCACAATCTGCGAGCGCGGATTGTTGACGTTGGTGAAGACGCAGGAGGGGCCGCAGAAGACGTCGTCCTCGAGCACCACTCCGGTGTACAACGACACGTTGTTCTGCACCTTGCAGTTGTTCCCCATCACCACACCCGAGGCGATGAAGACGTTCTGTCCGAAATTGCAGCGCTCACCGATGGTGCAGTTGGCGCTGACGTGGCAAAAATGCCAGATCTTGGTCCCCTCGCCAATCTGGCAGGGGTCATCCACGATGCTCGTGGGATGAACAAAGTACTTGGGCTTATCCATGATGACGATGTCGCGGTTAGAGGGTTACGATGCGGCTGGCGGCGGCCACCTGCACCGGTTCGCCGTTCATTTGGAGGGAACGCTGGCAGGCTTCAAGCACCTCCAGCACCCGCACGCCGTCCTCGCCCGGCGTGAGCGGTTCGCGGCGGCTGGCGACGCACTCCAGAAAATGGGCGCACTCGGCGCGCAACGGCTCGCTCGCGTCGAAGGCCACGGGAGCGCCCTTGCTGGCGGCGGCCTGAATGGCGCCGTCCTTCCAGGCGATCTCCTTGTCGTAGAGCAGCAG
>JBDHTJ010000331.1:0-2677 GCA_039808585.1 Hyphomicrobiaceae bacterium
GAACCGATGCTCTTGGAGAAGGTGCCGACGACGAAATCCGCCTCCGCTTCGAGGCCTGCTTCATCGGCAAGGCCACGGCCGTTTGGTCCGAGAACGCCGAAGGAATGGGCCTCATCGACGAGAAGCTGGAACTGGTGCTTCTTCTTCACCTCGACGAAGTCCTTGAGCGGCGCGCGGTCGCCCAGCATCGAGTAGATGCCTTCGAGTACCACGAGCTTGCCGCCTTCGCCGTCTTCGCTGCGCGACAGCCGCTTGTCGAGATCGGTGGCATCGTTGTGACGGAAGCGCACGAGCTTGGCGCCGGAAAGCGTGCAGCCATCATAGATCGAGGAATGCGAGTCGGCGTCGAGATAGACGGTGTCGCGGGGGCCTGCGAGGCCTGCGATCATGCCGAGGTTGGCCTGATACCCGGTGGTGAAGACGATGCAGTGCTTGCGGCCGAGGAAGCGCGCGAGTTCGCGCTCCAGTTCCTTGTGCATGGCGTAGGAGCCGTTGGCGATGCGCGAGCCCGTGGTGCCGGTGCCGAATTCGTCCAGCGCCTTCTTGCCCGCTTCGATCACGTTCTTCTCGAAGGTGATGCCCATGTAGTTGTTGGTGCCCGCGAGAATGGTCTCGCGCCCCTGGATCATGGCGCGGGTGGGCGAGAGCAGCTTGTCGTTGGTGATGCCGACGGCATTGACGCCCATCGCCATCATGCGCTCGAAGCGCTCGGCAATGGGCTTATGCTTGTCGAGAAGATCGGTCATGATCAGCCTTTCCTGATGCGGGCTTCCACCACCTTCACGAGGTCGCCGATGGTGTGGGTCTCGGCCACCACGTTCATCGGGATCTCGATGTCGAAGGTGTCCTCGACTTCCATGATGAAATCGAGCACGCCCACGGAGTCGATGTTGAGTTCCTTCGGAATGTCGGTGTCGGCCGAAAGGGCGATGCCCTTCGGATTGTGCGGCGCCAGCAGGCGGCAGATTTCGTCGATGATGCTCGTGTCAGTCATGATGCGGCGCTTCTATCGGCTAGGGGGAGTTGCGGCAACAGGCCTTGCGCCATGGCCCAGGACAGGGTGCGGCGCATGCCGTCGGCAAGCGGAATGGCGGTGTTGCGGGGCCAGCCCGGCGGACGCGCCACCCAGTCGGGATGGTAGAGTTCGCGCATCTTCCCCGCCGACACCATGCCGGGCTTGCGGGTGAGAGCGGAGAAGCCATCGGCGGCATGGCCCACCCCCATGGCGAGGCTGCGGGGAATGAAGTGGACGGCTCGAGGCCGCCCGCACATCTCGCGCAGGCAAAGGGCAACATCGTTCCAGCGGTAGGCACCATGGCCATCATCAACCTCGCGCACATCCTCCACCGTGTCGGTCACGGCGGCGATCAGGATACGTGCGAGGTCCTCGGCGTGGATGAGCGAAAATTGCGCCTGCGCATCGCCCGGCAGGATGGCGGTACTCGAGGTGAGCGCCTTGAGCAACGGCAGGGTGGCAAGGTCGCCCTCGCCGTAGACTGCGGGCGGGCGAATGATCAGGGTGGAAATGGTTCGCGAGGCAGCCCGCACGAGGCTCTCGCCTTCCGACTTGCTGTGGGCATAGGCCGAAAGCTGCGGTTCGCGCGCGGCCAGCGAGGAGACGTGCACAAGGCGTTTCACTCCTGCCCTATCGGCGGCGTGAAGGATGTTCGCTGTTCCCACCGCATTGGCCTGCATCATCTGCGCGGGCGTGCCGCTCACCGCGCCGGCGATGTGGAGGATGGCGTCTGCGCCATCGCAGAGCGTTGCCAGCGCCCCTGCATCGGAGAGATCACCTGATACGGGCGTGACATGCGGCGACTGCAGCAGCGCCGCCGGCTTGCGGGCCAGCGCCTTCACGGGCACGCCCTGCTCCGCCAGGAGCCGCAGCACGTGACGGCCAACAAATCCGGTGCCACCGGTGACAGCGATCGTCATGATGTGGGATCAGGCTTTCGCCTTGCCATGGGCCGCGTCCGGCGCAATGTCGCTGATCTCGCCCGAGATGTAACGGTCGCGGGCGCCGGCGCGCGAGAGCTTGCCGGAAGAGGTGAAGGGCAGGCTGCGCGGCGGCACCAGCACGATGGTGCAATCCACGCCAGCCGTCTGCATCACCTTCATGTGCACGGTCTTGCGCAACTCGTCCTGCTGCAGGGGATCGGAGAGTTTGCATTCGACCAGCACGACAACTTCGTCATCGCCGTCAGCACCTTCCACGGCAAAGGCCGCGACGTCGCCGGACTTGAGCGGCGCAATGGTTTCCGCCGCCCATTCAATGTCTTGCGGCCAGATGTTGCGGCCATTGTGGAGGATGAGATCCTTGGCGCGGCCGGTGATCACCACCTCGCCGTTGAGCAGGTAACCCATGTCGCCCGTATCGAGGAAGCCATCGAGGCCCAGTGCCTGCGCCGTTGCCTCTTCCGACTTGAAGTAACCCGCCATGATCGACGGACCCTTCACGAAGATGCGGCCCACCTCGCGGTCGGCAAGAACCTTGCCCTTCTCGTCGCGCACTTCGATCGTATGGTTGGGCAGCGCCGAACCGCAGACAACGAAGCTCCGCACCCGCTCGCTGCCGGCCTTGGCCGGAACGGCGCGCTGCTTGTTCTTGAGGGCGGAGACGTCGATGGTATCGAGCTTGAGCGGTGCATCCACGTCGCTGAAGGAGATCGCCAGCGTC
>JBDHTJ010000332.1:0-2675 GCA_039808585.1 Hyphomicrobiaceae bacterium
ATACGGCTAACGGCCGGCTCTCGCGCCTGGATCACAGCCTTGAGTGCTGCGGCAAACCCGGCGATGCCAGCCACGTTCTCCGTGCCCGAGCGCTGCCGCCGCTCCTGTCCGCCGCCCTTGCAAAGCGGCTCCGGCGCGAGCGTGTCGTCGTTCACGATCACAGCGCCCACACCCTTGGGCCCGCCAAGCTTGTGCGCAGAGAGAAAGATCACGTCCGCCGACGGCAACTTCGCCAGACGGCCCACAGCCTGTACTCCGTCGCAGACCACGACGGGCTCATACTGTGCGAGGGCGGTGCAAATAGCGTCCACGGGCTGCACCACGCCCGTTTCGTTGTTGGCGGCCTGCAGCGAGATCATTACGGACCGCGGCCCGTGCCGCTGCGCCAGCTCCGATACGCGCCTGCAAAGGCCATCGCCATCGACGACACCCTGCGCATCAACGGCGATGCGCTCCACCGCGGCGTCAGGGAAGCGATGCCCGGCGAGAACACAGGCGTGCTCGGTGGCAGAGACGAGAAGCGCGGAAAGCGGGGCGCCCTCGCGCGAGGCGGCAACCTTCGGCGTCAGCACCCAATTGGCGGCCTCGGTCGCACCCGAGGTGAAGTAAACACTGCCGGCGGGGACATCGAGCGCCTGCGCGATGTCCTCCCGGGCCGTCTCCACGAGACCGCGCGCGCGCCGCCCCTCGGCATGGGGCGATGAGGGATTACCCAGCACATCGAGCGCTGCGACCATCGCCTCGCGTGCTGCCGGATGCAGCGGTGCCGTCGCGTTCCAGTCGAGATATGTGCGCGGCAGCGTCATTCCGCCGCCCTCACCACACCACGCTCCGAAGGCGCGAGAAAATCGTACTTGGCGCGGCCCGGCATGCCATCGATCACCTGCTGCAACGTCACGGTGCGCAGGAAGGTCTCGATGTGATCGCTGAGCGCATCCCAGAGCCCGTGCGTGATGCAGCGACGACCCGGCAGGCAGGTCGCGGCTTCAGCGCCGCAGCGAGTCATGCGCATGTCTTCTTCCACGGCCGCCATGATGTCAGCAACGGAGATTTGGCTCGGGGCCCGCGCAAGCCGATAGCCACCGGCACGCCCGCGGGCGCTTTCGACGAGGCCGGCGCGGCGCAGCTTCAGGAACAACTGCTCGAGATAGGCCAGAGAAATCATCTGGCGCTCGGCGATCGCGGACAGCGCGACGGCCGGCCCTTCCACGCTCTGGGCGAGTTCCGCCATGGCGGTGACCGCGTAACGCCCCTTGGTATTCAACTCCACGCTGCGTCTCCGCCTACGCTCGCCGCTTCGGGTGTCGCGCCGGGGCCAATGCATGTCTGAGCTTGCATTTGCCACCCCGGCCCGTGCTAAAGAGCCGCCTCTGATTTCCTTCGTCAGTCCGCTGCGCCAACGCCCAAGCATGGCACAGGCGGGAGCGGCACTTTCGAATGGTTCTAAACTTCACCGGTTATATGGAAATTCCGAGCCGCCGAGTCAAGTATTATCGCGGCGCAAGCCCGTGCGTCCGAGCATCCCTGCCTGGACGTAAGTGACGCCCCCAATCGAAGCGCGGGAGACGACGACTATGCCTGAATTGATCATCAACGGCCCCGCGGGACGACTCGAGGCGCGCTACCACCACGAATCCTCGTCGAACAGCCCCATCGCGCTCATCCTGCACCCGCACCCGCAGTTCGGCGGCACCATGAACAATCAGGTGGTGTACGCGCTCTATTACATGTTCGTGGAGCGGGGCTTCTCGGTGCTGCGCTTCAACTTCCGCGGCGTAGGACGCAGCCAGGGCTATTTCGACAACGGACCAGGCGAACTGGCGGACGCCGCGTCGGCGCTGGATTGGCTGCAGCTGCAAAATCCGGATTCGCGCTCGTGCTGGATTGCCGGCATGTCCTTCGGCACGTGGATCGCGATGCAGCTCTTGATGCGTCGGCCCGAGATCGACGGCTTCATCTGCGTGGCGCCGCCGGCCAATCTCTACGACTACTCGTTTCTCGCACCCTGCCCCTCATCCGGCCTGATGATCAACGGCGACAAGGACCGCGTGGTGCCCTCGGCTTCCGTTGGTGAGCTTGCGCAGAAGACGAAGGTTCAAAAAGGCGTCAAGATCGAGCATTCCGTGGTCCCGGATGCGAACCACTTCTTCCAGGACAAAATCCCGGATCTCATCGACGTCGTCGGCACCTACCTCGACCGCCGCATGGAAGAGATGGCCAAGTCGAAAAAGGAATAGTCCGCATTCCTCGTCTGTTGCCGTGCTCGAGGCCAGCTTGAGCCCGATCTGAACGCGTGTTAGCACTCATCCAATTGCTTTTTGCGATTGGGTGACAGGTGGGACGTTTTCTGATTTGGTTCTGGGACTGGTGGCCCGAAATTGCCATCAAAACGGTGCGCGCCATCGGCGAACTCATTTCTCACGCCCTTGTCGCGGGCACACTGATCGCCTGCATGTTTACCCTCGAGTCGATGGGTGTGGCGAAGAACATAATCCTGTTCAATCTTGTGCCTGTAAAATTCCTCTTTCACGGAATAGACCTGATCATCATAATCGAGTTCGCCGTCGCCAGTTCGGTCGAGACCTGGAAGATACTGCGAGGCCACGAATGATTTTGAACCACCATACCCCCGCATCCTTTGGCCTTCTGGCTTTGTGGTATTTGTCGCTGGCTGG
>JBDHTJ010000333.1:0-2663 GCA_039808585.1 Hyphomicrobiaceae bacterium
GGTGCAGGTTTCTCGGACGTCGGCTTGACGGCGTGCGGCTTGCTCTGGCCGACGTCGGAGAAGCGCCCAGGCACGAAGTCGCGGGAGGTGGAGCCGAGGTGGTGCAGCGGTCTCTATGGCGATTTGATCGCTGGGCTGCCGTTCGCAATGAGGGTCTTGGCTGGCGTCGGGTTCGGCCGATCCGGTGAGAGGGGGGCCGGATGATGGTTCAATCGGCAGCAAAGCGGTTGTACGTGGCGGTTCGCCAGCGTGGATGGCGGGCTAATGGCCAGCGCTGGGCAATCGGCATTGCGGCCGGCGGCGAGCCAGCTGATTATTTCGCGGGACAGAGCATTGGCATAGCGGCGCTGGGTCATGACGTGTCGATCCTGATCGGCAGCGGCGTAGCCGAGTGGCGCGGCGTCTGTCCTTGCTCGAACACTTCGATGACGAGCATGCGGCCACCACAGCAGGCGCAGGCGCGCGGATGAACGCGCGGTCCATCCTCGGCGACGCATTCGGGATCAGATGGTGCTACGGGAGGCGGCACCGCCAGCAGCTCGCGCGCCTTTGCCAGGTTGTCGGCGCGGCCTCCGTTCGCCAGCAACCCATAGTGCCGGATGCGGTGGAAGCCCTTGGGCAGCACGTGGGAGAGGAAGCGGCGGATGAACTCGCCAGTGGCCAGGGTCATGGTCTTGAAGCGTGCCTGCCCGTCGACGCGATAGTCCTTGTAATTGAACGAGACGGTCTTGGCGTCGGCGGCAACGAGGCGGCGGTTCGAGAGCGCGACGCGGTGTGTGTAGAGCGAGAGGTATGCGAGAACGGCCTCGGGGCCGGCAAACGGCTGCTTGGCGTAGACCACCCATTCGCAGCGTTTGAGCGGTGCGAGGAAGGCGGCGAACGCCTGCTCGTCGGTCAGCGCGGTATGTGGACCGAAGAATGCAAGCTTGCCAGCGGCGTGAGCGGCGGCCAGCATCTCGATCACCAGCCGGCGGAACAAGCGCGAGAGCACGCGAACGGGCAGGAAGAACTCGGGCCGGCAGGCAACCCATCTCGTGCCGTCCTCAGACAGGCCGCCGCCCGGCACGATCATGTGCACGTGCGGATGATGCGTCATCGCCGATCCCCAGGTGTGCAGCACCGAGGTGATGCCGATCCGTGCACCGAGCCGCTTCTTGTCGGCAGCGATCGTGATCGTTGCCTCGGCGGAGGCTTTGAACAGGATGTCGTAGACGACGGCTTTGTTGGTGAAGGCGATATCGGCGATCGGCGCCGGCAAGGTGTAGACCACATGGAAGTACGGCACGGGCAAAAGCTCGGCCTTGCGTTCTTCCAGCCAGTCACGTGCCGCAGCCCCTTGGCACTTGGGGCAGTGACGGTTGCGGCAACTGTTGTAGGCGATGACGGTGTGACCGCACGCGCTGTTCTCGCAACGCGCAACGTGCCCGCCGAGCGCCGCGGTCCGGCAGCGCTCGATGGCACTCATCACCTTCATCTGTCCAAGGCTGACGTGACCCGCGTTGGTAGAACGCCAAGCGGGCCCGTGATCGCGGAAGATGTCCGCGATCTCCAATGCAGGACAGGGCACGAGGGACGAGAGCTATGCGTCGCCCGTCTTGGATTTGGCTCGCCGGTGTCTCTTGCCGACCTTGGCGCTGTGGGGCATCTCGAGTTGATCGAGCGGGCTCTCGACTGCCGTGATCAAACCCGTCGCCACGCGCGTATAGCGCGCCGTCGTCTCCAGCTTCTCATGGCCGAGCAGCGCTTGGATCGTCCGGATATCCGTGCCGCGATCGAACAGGTGTGTCGCGAAGCTGTGCCGCAACGCGTGCAACGTCACCTTCTTCTTGAGGCCGGCGGCTTCGACGGCTTCCTGGAACAGACGGCTGACCTGTCGCGGCGTCAGATGCAGTCCCTTCCGCCGGCCTGGAAACAGCCAGCGTTCACCGACCGGGACGCCCTGATCGTACTTGCTGGTCCGGACCTGCCACCACTCGCGCAGCAGCGCCAGCATCTGGGGCGACAGCATGACGTGCCGGTCCTTGCGCCCCTTTCCTTGCTCGACGCGAATGATGCCAAGCGAGCTGTCGATATGCTTGACCTTGAGGCGCACGACCTCGCTGACGCGCAGGCCAGCGCCATAGCCTATCGAAAGCAGCACGCGCACGTGAAGGTTGCCGGCCATCGCCAGAAGCCGGGTCGCCTCCTCCGCGCTCAGTATCTGCGGGATGCGAACGGGCTCCTTGATGTGATGGATCTCGTTGGCCAGATCGAGCCGCCGCATGGTGACGCGGAACAGAAAGCGCAGGCCCGTCATCGTCCGGTTGCGCGTCTGGATCGAGGTGCCCGTCTGCATGAGATGCAGCTGGAACAGCCGAACTTCGTCGACAGACGCCGTCTCCGGCGAGCGCTTCAGCCATACCGCAAACCGCTTACAGGCGCGGATATGGCCGATCTGGGTGCCCTTGGATAGCTGGCGAGAAGCCATATCTTCAAGCATGCGCCGGCGGAGGGCAGAGGCAGTGCTAGGGTTCGTCATGGGAGTCTTGTCCTGAGTGAGGTTGCCAAGACCTCGATCCTCAGGATGGGGCTCCCACCCCCGTCACAACTGTCGTCAGGACTGGTTACCGGCCCCTCGGCTCAAGTGCCCGCAGCAGCGGGCTGTCGCGCAGCGACTTAGTGCT
>JBDHTJ010000334.1:0-2645 GCA_039808585.1 Hyphomicrobiaceae bacterium
GCAGCCCATTTCCGGCAAGAACTTCTTCCGGGTCCTTTTCTTCATTCCGCTGATGATCACGCCGGTAGGCGTGGGCTATGCCTTCAAGATGGTGCTCGACATCACCAAGGGCCCGCTGCAGCCCCTGTGGAACGCCATCGGCCTGCAGGACTGGGCCTGGTCCACCGATGCCTGGGCGGCGCGCTGGTTCGTCATTCTCGGTGATTCCTGGCAGTGGATTCCCTTCGTCTTCATCTGCATGCTCGCCGCGCTTGAAAACGTCTCCAAGGACCAGATCGAAGCCGCCGAGGTCGATGGCGCATCGAGCGTCGAGATCTTCCGCGAGATCACTTGGCCGCAGATCGTTCCCGTCGCCGTGACGGTGATCCTCATCCGCATGATCGAGGCCTTCAAGATCGTCGACCTGCCCAACATCATGACCTCGGGCGGCCCCGGCATCGCCACCGAGTCGATGACGCTGCACTCCTACTTCCTCTGGCGCGCCAACGACATGGGCTCGTCCGCGGCGGTGGCCTACCTGCTGCTCATCCTCACCGTCGTCGTCTGCTCGTCCTTCTTCAACTACGTGGTTCTCGGCCAGTTGAGGAACGTGAAATGAGCGATCAGTCCTTCAAGCTCGTCGAAGCCAACAAGAGCCTGATGGAACGGCTCTTCGAGCCGCCCGCCGTCGGCAAGATGTCGCCCGTTGCGAAGGTTGTCGCCTACAGCCTGCTGGCCTTCTGGTCGCTCTTCGTGATCTTCCCGATCTACTGGGTGATCATCACCGCCTTCAAGGATGCGGGTGCGGTCAACCAGGGCCCGTTCTACATTCCCTTCGTCGACTTCGAGCCGACGCTGGATGCCTGGCGCGTGCACTTCTCGGTCGATCCCTATTGCGATCTCTACTCGCTCGGCCGCCAGCTTGTCCTGCTTGTCCACAACACGCTGGCCTTCATCGTTTCGCCCGTCGTCACCATCACGCCGATGGAGCCGCAGATCTGCAAGGTCTATCAGGCCTTCACGAACTCGCTGGTGATCGGCCTTGCGGCAACGGCGCTGTGCGTCTCGGTCGGAAGCCTTGCCGCCTATGCGCTGGTGCGCTTCCAGTACAAGCCGAAGTTCGGCAATGCCGTGGTCTTCGTGCTGCTGGCGCTCGCCATGATCCTCGCCACCAGCTACATGGGCATTCCGTGGTACGTGAGTGCCGCCGCAGCCCTGGCGCTGTTCTTCCTTCTCGCCCGCTCGCTCGGCAAGCGCTTCAAGTCCAGCCTCGGCAACGGCGACATCCTCTTCTGGATCATCTCCCAGCGCATCCTGCCACCCATCGTGGTGATCATTCCGATCTACATGATGTTCCAGGCGGTGGGCCTGCTCGATACGCACCTTGCGCTGATCATCGTCTATGCGGTGGGCAACCTGCCGATCGTGGTCTGGCTGATGCATGACTTCTTCGCCAGCCTGCCGGTCGAGCTTGAGGAATCGGCCCAGCTCGACGGCTCCAGCCGCTTCGGCATCTTCTGGGAAATCGTGCTGCCGCTGACAAGGCCCGGCCTTGCCGCCACGACGCTGCTCACGCTCATCCTGAACTGGAACGAATACATTTTCGCCGTGTTCCTTTCCACGGCCAAGGCGCAGACCATGCCCATCATGGTGGCGGCGAAGAACGCCGGCGAAAAGGGCATCCTGTGGTGGGAAATGTGCGCCATCATCGTCATCATGATCATTCCCGTGATCCTGATGGCCATCATCCTGCAGCGTTACATCGCCAAGGGCGTTCTGCTCGGCGCGGTCAAAGGGTAAAGAGGGGCATCCATGTCTTCCACTACGGGCGTTCCCGTCACATACGACAAGATCGCAAAGTCGTTCGGTCAGGTGCAGGTGCTGCAGGAGCTGTCGCTCCAGGTCCAGCCAGGCGAATTCCTCGTTCTGCTCGGCGCCTCGGGCTCAGGCAAGACCACGGCGCTGCGCATTCTCGCAGGTCTCGAAACCGCCACGAGCGGCCGCATCACCATCGGTGAGCGCGAGGTCACCAATGTGCTGCCGAAGTACCGCGATGTGTCGATGGTCTTCCAGTCCTACGCGCTCTATCCGCACAAGACGGTGGCGGAGAACATCGGCTTCCCGCTGAAGGTGCGCAAGGTGCCGAAGGCCGAGCAGGATGCCGCAATCCGCGATGCCGCGGCACAGGTGCAGATCGACCAGCTGCTCGACCGCTATCCCCGCCAGCTCTCGGGCGGCCAGCGCCAGCGTGTGGCGCTTGCCCGCGCCATGGTGCGCCGTCCGTCCGTCTTCCTCATGGACGAGCCGCTCTCCAACCTTGATGCCAAGCTGCGCGGCCACATGCGCGCCGAACTGAAGCACATGCAGTCGACGCTGGGCACCACCACGATCTATGTGACCCACGACCAGATCGAGGCCATGACGCTCGCCCACCGGGTCGCCATTCTCGAAAAGGGCGTGCTGCAGCAGCTCGATACGCCCGCCAACATCTACAACAATCCGGCCAATCTCTTCGTTGCCCAGTTCATCGGCTCGCCGCCCATGAACGTGGTGCACGGTTCGCTCGAAGGCGGCAACTTCCAGACACGTGGAGCAAAGGTATCGGTGCCCGTCAGCGGCCGCATCGCCAAGGCCATTCTCGGCGCCCGCCCGGAAGACTGCTCTGT
>JBDHTJ010000335.1:0-2644 GCA_039808585.1 Hyphomicrobiaceae bacterium
GGCGAGCAGGACTGCCAGGAGAATGTACATGAAGAACGCACCACGCACGCCCAGCCCCGCGTCAATCAACATGTGGTGAAAATGTTCACGGTCGGCCGTAAACGGTGACTGGCGCCTCGAGATACGCCGGAGGATAGTCCACAGCAACTCGTAGATCGGCAACGCGACAAGCCAGAGCACACCGACCGGCGCCATGACTGGAGCGTCCCCCTGCGTCAGGCGCATGCACAACAGCGCGAGGAGAAACCCGATCATCATGCTGCCCGCATCACCCATGAAGCAACGCAACTCCCGGTTCCGGCGCGTAGGCAGGTTGAAGATCAGAAATGCCACCACCGCCCCGCCGAGCGTCAAACTCACGTGCGACGTAAACGTCAATCCACCGTTCCAGGTCAAGGCAGCGATAGAGGCGAGTGCCACGAGCGAAACGGCTCCAGCGAGACCATCCATACCATCGAGCATGTTCATCGCGTTGATCGCGCCCACTACGAAGAACAGAATGACCAGATAAGCCGTCAGGCCGTGGAACGCGATCTCACCCGTACCGAGAGGATTGCCAAAACTGAGGGTCGGATTCGGATAGAAGCTGGAAATGACCAGCAGTGTCGCGGCCGCCTGCGCCGGCAACCGGAGCCAGGGAGAAAGTTCGAACCGGTCGTCGAGCAGACCGGTAACAACCAGCAGCCCCGAGGCGGCGATGACCGTCTCTGCGTGCAGCGAATCGATCGGATTGAGGCCAAGGCCAACAGCAAGGCCCAGAAACATTGCGATTCCGCCAACGATAGGCACATCTCCGTGATGGGTCTTGCGGCCGCCCGGCTTGTCAACCAGATCAATGGCAACTGCCAAGGGTCGCAGCGTGATAATCGCCAGCAGACAGACGAAGAAGCTGGCGACAGCGCCGAACGAAAACGTAGTCATATCTGTTCCCACTCAGCCTGATCGACCTGTAGCGTGCGTCCCACAACGTTGTGGCCGCTTCGCCTAAGTACTCTGGCTCGTAAGTTCGGTGACATATTCAGGCGGCCATGGAAAGGGATTTTTCATGGAAGCGGATCCTGCGGAGCAGCTCTTGAAGGTCTTGGCGCGTGAACTTCCATTCGAAGGGCTGGGCGACGGCGCAATAGTGGTCCTGGAAGCGCAGCAACCGCTCTTTCAGCTCGGTCAAGGATCGGAAGTTGTTCGGAGTGAGGGCTTTGCGCTGGACGATCGAGAAATACACTTCGACTTGGTTGAGCCAGCTGGCATGTACAGGTGTGTGCACCGGGATGATGGTGGGCCAGCGTCGCTGCAAGCGCCGGATGCAGGCTTGTCCGCGGTGCGAGGAGCCATTGTCCATGATCCAGAACACTCGCGCAGCGGATCGATAGGGCTCCTGTTTCATCACCTGCGCGACCAAGCGCTCGAAAGGGCGAATCCCTGTCTTTCGTTCACAACGCCCGAAGACCCGGGCCCGACGCACATCCCAAGCGGCAAAATAGGCCCACGCTCCGCAGCGCTCATATTCGTGCTCGACGCGCATGGGGCGGTTGACCGCGGCGGGCAGGGTGGCGTGAATGCGCCGGCGAGCCTGAATGCTCGTCTTCTCATCGGTGGACAGAATGCAATCGGTCTCGCTCAAGGGTTTGCCTTGCCACTGCGCCTGATACAGGTCCAGTACTCTGCCGGCTTTGAACTCGAAAGCCGAATCGCGCGGGAAAATCCAGGCGCGATGAGCCCAGGGTCGAATGGCATCGTTGCTGAGCCAGCGCCACAGGGTCGTTTCACCGATCGAGGCCACCAGCCCGCGCTGGATGACTTCGCGGCGGATCTCCGGCACGCTCCAGCGCGACAGCGGCACCTCAGACTCGTAGGGCAGTTGGCAGGCCAGGGCCTTAACGGCTACGACGAGGCTGGGGGGAAAAGAGCGCCGGGCGCCCGCTGCGGGATCGTTCCTCCAAACCCCGCAGTCGTTCTCGGAAGAAGCGCTTGCGCCACTTGCTGACAATTTGGCGCGCAGTATCCAGTCGCGCGGCGATGGTGTCGTTGTCGAGGCCTTCGGCCGCGTACAGCACGACCTTGGCACGTATGACATCTCGATACAATGACGTATATCTCTGGGCCGTCGCCTCGAGTTGCGCACGCTCTGCGGGGGACAGTACGATACGGAACGGGCTTTTGCGCGGCATATCCTTCCCTCCCTGGGCCGCAAGCGTGCCATATAGGGATCAGATATGCGACTTTTATACGTCATCGTAATTACGAAGTAGTGTACTAAGGCAACCACGACTCCTCTACGTCAAAGTTTACTCTATTCTGGGACCTCAAATATGGTAACTCCAGTGAGTCGCCCCCCCCCCCAAATGTCTCTCCATGGAGACGAATATTCGAGCGGGCGCCTCGTGCTGCACACTCTACGCACCTACAACGTTTGCGTGTTGCGCCAGTATCGCGAGCATTCGTTCGGCCTGAGCCGACCTGGAATAACTGCTCGCGGCTGCGGTAGCACAAGACTTGAGGTATGCCATGGCGCTTCGATCATCGGCGAGGCGCGCAATCTCCCTGGCTGTTGCGACCGGATCTTCAGGCGGTACGGCAACACCAGCCTTCGCGGCGAGCACAATGTCCACCGCCTCGCCCGCCGGTACCGAAATGAGAATTGGAA
>JBDHTJ010000336.1:0-2628 GCA_039808585.1 Hyphomicrobiaceae bacterium
TGTTGGCGAGAATCGCGATCACGGACCCGCCGATGTAGATGGCAAGCCCCGCGATCACCACGGGCTTGCGGCCATAGCGATCGGAGACAGGGCCGAACAGCAGCTGACCGAAGGCCTGGAAGATCAGGAACATCGGAACGATCGCCTGCACCAGTTCAATCGGCGCGCCGAGATCGTCGCGCATCGACCAGAAGGCCGGCAGCGTGATGTCGCACGAGAACGCGCTGACCGACAGCAGCAGGCCGCAGAAGACGATGAGCAGCGTCCGGTTCATAGGCAGCCGCTACGGAAGCGATGAGGGAGTGGCGTCACACATGGATTGCCCGCCCATAGGCATCCAGCACGCTTTCGTGCATCGCTTCCGACAACGTCGGATGCGGGAACACCGTGTGCATCAGGTCTTCCTCCGTGGTCTCGAGCTGCATGGCGATGACGTAGCCCTGGATCAACTCTGTCACCTCCGGGCCGACGAGATGCGCGCCCAGGAGCTGCCCGCTCTTCGCGTCGAAGATCGTCTTGACGAAGCCCTGGTCCTCGCCGAGCGCGATCGCCTTGCCATTGCCCACGAACGGAAAGCGGCCGACCTTGATCGCCCGGCCCGCCTCTTTCGCCTTCGCCTCCGTGAGCCCCACGCTTGCGATCTGCGGATGGCAGTAGGTGCATCCAGGGATGCGGCCCTTATCCATGGCATGCGCCGGCAGGCCCTTGATGGCTTCTACGCAGATGACACCCTCGTGCTCGGCCTTGTGCGCGAGCATCGGCGGGCCTGCAACGTCGCCGATGGCGTAGACGCCAGGGACGCTCGTGCGCCCGAGGCCATCCGTCACCACGACCCCGCGTTCGGTGCGGATGCCGAGCGCTTCGAGACCCAGCCCCTCCACGTTGCCGACCACGCCCACGGCGGAAATGACGCGCTCGACCGCGATCGTCTGCTCGGCGCCCTTTCCGTCGACGACGCGCGCTGTCACGCCAGTCGCCGTCTTCTCGAGCTTGCCGATCGTGGCTCCGGTGAGAATGCGGATGCCTTGTTTCTCAAAGGCCTTGCGCGCGAAGGCCGCGACCTCAGCGTCTTCGACGGGCAGGATCTGCGGCAGGACTTCCACGATCGTCACCTCCGCACCCATCGTGCGGTAGAAGGAAGCGAACTCGACGCCGATGGCGCCCGAGCCGACGACGAGAAGGGATTTCGGAATGGCAGCCGGTGCCATTGCCTCGAAGTAGGTCCAGATCCGTTCCTTGTCGGGCTCGAGGCCCGGCAACACGCGCGGCCGCGCACCGGTTGCGAGGATGATATGGGGAGCCGCATAGGTGCCCGGTCCGAGTGCACCCTTGGGCGCGGCGGTTGTTGTCGGCTTGACGAGAAGGCGGCCTGCGCCCTGCAGCTGCGCCTCGCCCCAGATCACCGACACCTTGTTTTTCTTGAGCAGGAAGGAGACGCCGTCGTTGAGGCGTTTGGAGACGGCGCGCGACCGCTGCACCACTTGCGCGCCGTCGAAGGAGATGCCCTCGGCCTTCAGCCCGAAGTCACGCGCGTGCTGTAGGTTGCGATAGATCTCGGCCGAGCGCAGCAGCGCCTTTGTCGGGATGCAGCCCCAGTTGAGGCAGATGCCGCCCAGATGCGCGCGCTCGACGACAGCCGTCTTCAGCCCGAGTTGCGCGGCGCGAATGGCGGCGACGTAGCCACCGGGGCCTGAGCCTACGACGATCACATCGAAGCTCTGGTCGGTCATGGGCGAAGCGCTTTCGGAGTGGCGTGGACGGGGCGTGTCTCACGGCAATTGAAAGCAGATTGCCGCCCGCGTAAAGCACCAAGCGCGCGGGATCTGATGCGCGCAACCCATGTCAGGAGTGCGAAAGGCGGGAAGCTTGGGCGGCGCCGATCAGACGTGGCAGCGGGCGCCCAGGTATTGGTTCAGCAGGTCGTTGTAGCGATTGACGTCCGCCTGATCCTTGGGCGCGAGCTTCTTGCCCTGGCTTGCGAGTTCCACCTTGGACTGCGTGCCCTTCTTGTCGAGGCTGTTGAGTTCGGCACGCACCGACTGGCACGTCTGCCCGGCTGCGAGCGGGCGCGGCCCTGGGTCGCCATTGTCGTTGCCGGGCTCGTTGGCGCAACCGCTCAACGCGCCAGCGATCAACAGCATGCCGGCCAATGCCCTAACGCTAGACGCCATGCGCGCCACGAACACTCTCCCAAGGTTTCGATCGTGTGCCGTTACGAAACATACCGAAGCGGCAATTTCAACCCGCGCCAACAGCGCTGTGGCAACTTTGCAGCATGGCAACATGACCACTTTAGGACCATGCGCCACGCAGCATGCCGTTCAGCCGACTCCGCCTCCCGTTTTTTCCGGGAGCGGTGTCGTGCGGATTGCTGGCGAGGCTCAGTTCGGGATCGGCCGCGAGGGGCCGGGGCCCTTCGGCATCGCAGGCGAGGCCATCGTGGGCGCGGGCGTGATGGTGGAGCAGCGGACCTGGAACTCGTTGTTGGCTTTCGTAAGCTGATCGGCCTTCGCGAGATCTGCAGCCGTCATCTTGTACTTCTTGTTGGCAGCCCGCTCGATCTTCTCCGCTACGCCTTCCTTGCGCAGCGTTTCGATGCGCGAGACGAGGGCGACGCAGGCCGGGTCG
>JBDHTJ010000337.1:0-2619 GCA_039808585.1 Hyphomicrobiaceae bacterium
GTGCGCATGATGCAGGCCTATCCCAAGATCGGCATCCTGCAGAGCCTCGTGGTGGGCATGCCGTCATCCAGTGCCTTCGCACGCATCTTCCAGTTCGGCATGCGGCACGGCATGCGCTCGTACACAATGGGCCAGGCGTGGTGGGTCGGTGATTGTGGGCCGTTCTGGGGCCACAACGCGCTCGTGCGCATCAAGCCGTTCATGGAGCAGTGCGAACTGCCGATGCTGCCGGGCAAGCCGCCGCTGGGCGGCCACGTGCTGAGCCACGATCAGGTGGAAGCCACCTTGATGCGCCGCGCGGGCTACGAGGTGCGCGTGCTTCCTGAAGAACGCGGCAGCTGGGAAGAGAACCCGCCGACGATGCTCGACTTCGCCCAGCGCGACGTGCGCTGGTGCCAGGGCAACATGCAATACACGAAGCTTCTGAACCTGCCGGGCCTCTATCCGATGAGCCGCTTCCAGCTGCTGTGGGCGATCCTCATGTTCGTCGGCATCCCGGCGTGGACGTTGATGATCGCGCTTCTGCCGCTGGCGGCGTATCAGGCGAAGGCCGTGCCCGATTTCCCGGCGAACACGGCGATCGCGCTCTATGTGATCTTCTTCACCATGTACCTGATGCCGAAGATCGCCGGTCTGCTGGATGCCATGCTGACGCGAGGCGGGGTCGCGCGCTACGGCGGCTGGCTGCGCTTCGTGGTGAGCGCGGCGGTGGAACTGGTGTTCTCGTTCCTGCAGGGCGCTGTCTCCACGATCCGCACCTCGATCTTCATGATCGGCCTCGCTTTCGGCAAGTCGGTGATATGGGGCGGGCAGTCGCGCGATGCGCAGCGGCTGTCGTGGGAGGACGCCGCGCGCAACCTCTGGCCGCAGACTCTGTTCGGCGTGATCGTTTGCGGCGCGCTGATCCTGGTGGCGCCGGCCGCGTTCTACTGGAGCCTGCCGCTGACGGCCGGCTATCTTCTTGCCATTCCGTTCGCGGTCGTGACTGCGAGCCCGGCTCTCGGCCGCTTCATGAAGTGGGCGGGCCTGTGCGGGATCCCCGAGGATTTCGAGACGCCTTCGGAAGTGCGCAAGGTGCTGGGCTGACCACGATGACGCTTCCGCCTGCCATTGCTGCCCTGCGCGCCGATCCGCGGTACGACACCCTGCGACGATCGCTGGAGGTCTACTATGGCGATCCGGCGCGCGACGCGGCGATGGATGCGCTTTACGCGCAGTTCGTGAAGCCGGGCGACCTTGCCTTCGATATCGGCAGTCATGTCGGCGACCGCATCGGTTCTTTCCGGCGGCTCGGTGCCCGCGTGCTGGCGCTCGAGCCGCAGCCCTTGTGTGCGGAAGTTCTGCGCCGTCTGTGGGGGCACGATGCGCAGGTGACCTTGCTCGAAACGGCGTGCGGCAACAGCGAGGGAGAAATCACGTTCGCGATCAACTCCGACAATCCAACCGTTTCCACGGCATCACGCGAGTTCGTGACGGCTGCCGATGGAGCTGGGGGATGGGAGGGTCAGCGGTGGGACCTGGAGATCACCGTGCCCTGCACCACGCTCGACCGGCTGGTGGCGCAATACGGCACGCCGGCTTTCGCCAAGATCGACGTCGAGGGCTATGAGGATACGGTGCTGGCGGGTCTCAATCTGCCCCTGCCGATGCTGTCGTTCGAGTTCACGACAATCCAGCGGGATGTGGCGCAGCGCTGTCTCGACCGGCTTTCCAAGCTCGGCCCCTACCGTTTCGATGTCGCCCTGGGAGAAAGCCAGCGACTCACCTTCGAGCGCTGGATCAGCGCAGCGGAGATGGGCACGCATATCGCTGGGTTGCCTCACGCGGCGAATTCCGGCGATGTCTACTGCCGGCTGGAGGGTTGATCGTGCGCTTGTTCCTCGGAGTGGCGGTCGCGGGGCTTGCCTGTTTCGTCGGGCCGGTGCTTGCGCAGCAGCAGCAGCAACAGAAGCCTGAGCCGCTCGCCGTCGAAATCACCAACACCAGCGAGCCGGTGCTGTGCGCCGAGAAGGACAACGTCACGCTCAACGTGTCGTCGCCCGAGGTGCGCAAGTTTCGCATCGAGGCGGCGCATCCCTCCTATATCGGCACCATCCAGCGCGACAGCTTCGAGGCCGACTGGACGGGCTGCACGGCCAGCGGCGATCCGCAGGCCGGGCCTCCGGCGCCGCCCAAGCGCACCACGCTTTATGAAGACATCGAGATGTGGGTGATCGGGCTGCGGCTCACGACGCCCTACTGGCGTCGGGCCAACACCACCGTGCGCATCGGCGACCGTGTGGAGAAAGGCATCCACCTGCTGCAGGTGTGGACGATCAGGCCCATGGGCGGCGAAGAGGTGCTCGTCCTCTATCCGCAGGATGGCTATTGGCGCGCGCGGCCCAAAGCACCGGCCGGCATGGCGCCGACGGCGTTCGGCTCATCCTTCCTGATCGGGCCGGTGGAGGTGGAAGGCCGGCCGATCGTGAAGATCAAGGAAGTGGCTTTCGACCCGCAGAAGAAGGCGTTCACGCTCAGTTTTGAGCAGGGCGGCTCGGCCACCGTGAAGCTCGGCGAGATCGACGCCAATCGCAACATTCTCGACGTGACATTCGACAAGGCGATCAACGGCAAGCCGTT
>JBDHTJ010000338.1:0-2616 GCA_039808585.1 Hyphomicrobiaceae bacterium
CCGGCTCGTCGAGCACCAGCACTTCCGGCTTCAGCGCCAGCGCCCGCGCGATCGCCACACGCTGGCGCTGGCCGCCGGAAAGCTCGTGCGGATAGCGCTTGCCGTGCGCCTGGCTGAGGCTGACGAGATCCAGCATCTCCAGCACGCGCTCGCGTCGTTGGGCCCCCGTCATGTCGCTGATGCGCAGGGGCTCGGCGATGCTGTCTTCGATGCGCATGCGCGGATGCAGCGACCCGTAGGGGTCCTGGAAGACCAGTTGCAGATGCCGGCGCATCTTGCGCATTTCGGCTTCGTTGAGCGAGATGACGTCGACGCCGTTGACCTGCACGCTGCCCGATGTCGGCTCGATCAGGCGCAGCAGGCAGCGCCCGAGCGTGGACTTGCCGCAACCGGATTCGCCCACCAGCCCCAGCGTCTCGCCGCGCCCCAGGTCGAACGAAACGTCATCGACCGCCGTCAACTGTGCGACCTCGCGCCGGATTATCGCTCCGCCCATCACCGGAAAAGACTTGCGAAGGTTGCGCACCGACAGCGCGACGTCGCCCGCCGGCCGGCCCTGTTCCCTCACGGCCGCCTCACTCATGAGCAGCCCCTTTCATCGCAGGCGCGGCCTGGCGCCATGGCGGCAGGCTCTCGGCGAAATGGCAGGCCGCGCGGTGCTGGCCGAACTCCCGCATCGGCGGCAGGCGCTTGCGGCAGACGTCCTGCGCGAAGCCGCAGCGCGGATGGAACGCGCACCCTTCGGGAATGGCGCCGAGCATGGGCGGCGCGCCGGGGATCGAATAGAGCTTGTCCTCCGACGAGTTCAATTTCGGAATGGAGGCGATAAGACCTCGCGTATAGGGATGACGGGGATTGGCAAAGAGTTCGCGCACCTCCGCTTCCTCGACGATCAACCCGGCGTAGATCACCGCCACCCGGTCGGCGTGGCCGGCGACGACGCCGAGATCGTGCGTGATCAGGACCAGGGCCAGGCCGAGCTTCTCCTTGAGTTCGCGCAGCATCAGCATGATCTGCGCCTGCACGGTCACGTCGAGCGCCGTTGTCGGCTCGTCCGCCAGCAGCAAGGCCGGATTGTTGGCGATCGCCATGGCGATCATGACGCGCTGGCGCATGCCGCCGGAAAACTCATGCGGATATTGCTTGATGCGCTGGTCCGGCTGCGGGATGGCGACCAGCCGCAGCAGTTCCAGCACCCGTTCGGTGGCCTGCGCTTTGCTCATGCCCCTGTTGTGCAGGAAGAGCACTTCACGGATTTGGTCGCCGACGGTCATCACCGGGTTGAGCGACGACAGCGGGTCCTGGAAGAACATGCCGATCTCAGAGCCGCGCAGCGCGCGCATCTCGGAACGAGGCTTGCCCACAAGCTCTTGCCCGTCGAACACGACCGATCCGGTCACTTCCGCGCTGCGCGCCTGCAAGCCGATCGAAGACAGCATGCCCAGCGACTTGCCGGAGCCGGATTCGCCGACGATGCCAAGCACCTCGCCCTTCGACAATTGGATGTTCAGGCCGCGCACGGCGAGAAGCGCTCCATTGCGGCCCCTGAAGGTGACCTTGAGGTCGCGAATGCTGAGAAGCGGTTCGCCAGGCTTGCGGGTTACGCCCGGTGCGATCGCCGTCATTTCACCGACCTCGGATCGAAATAGTCGCGCAAGGCGGCGCCGATGAAGTTGAAGCCCAGCACCGCGGTGAGGATGGCGACGCCCGGCCCGAATGCGATCCACCAGTTGTAGAAATAGGTGGCGCCGTCCGAGATCATCGCACCCCATTCCGGTGTGGGCGGCGTGGCGCCGAGACCGATGAAACTCAGCGAGGCCGCGAGCAGGATCACCTGGCCGAGATCCATGGTGGCGCTGATCAAAATGGGCGTCCAGCACAGCGGCAGGATATGCTTGGTGAGGATGCGGACATTGCTGGCGCCGGCGGCGACCGCCGCCTCCACATGCTCGCGTTCGCGCACCTCGAGAACCTGGGCGCGCATCAATCTGGCGTAGACAGGCCACCAGACGACCACCATGGCGATCGCCGCATTGCCAAGTCCCGGCCCGAGCGAGGCAGCCACGGCCATCGCCAGCAAAATCGGCGGAAAGGACAGCGTGATGTCGACCAGCCGCATGATGGCGGCACCCGTCAGGCCCCCCGCATAGCCGGATATGGCGCCGGCCGCGGAACCGATCACGACGGCGCTGAACACCACGAGGAAAGCGATCGGCAACGAGTGCTGCGCCCCGTACAATGTCCGGGACAGGACGTCGCGCCCCAGCGCATCGGTGCCGAGGAGGTGCTCCGCGCTTGGGGGTTGCAGCCTCCGGCCGGCAATGTTGAACGGGTCATACGGCGCTGTCCACGAGGGAAACAGCGTAACCGCAAGCCAGAACAGCAGAACCAGTCCCCCCAGGATGAATGCGGGAGACGAAGCCCATGACGGGAGACGAGAGCGTGCCGATCTGGATTGGATCGAGACCATGGCCGCTCCGTCAGTTCAGCCGGACGCGCGGATTGGCCATCACATAGGCGATATCCGTGAGCAGGTTGGTGAGAAGGAACATGACCCCGCCGACGATGGTGACGCCGATGATCGCCGGGAAGTCGAGCGAGCGCGCGGCGGTGACG
>JBDHTJ010000339.1:0-2610 GCA_039808585.1 Hyphomicrobiaceae bacterium
TTCGGCCTGCCAGGCGATTGGGTCGTAGGCGGGCAGTTCGCAGCGCATGGGGCGATCTTCGCGTTCGCCCAGGGCGTAGGCGGCCTGTACCAGCGTGTGGATCTGCGAGGTGCCTTCATAGATGACGGCGCTCTTGGTGTTGCGCAGGTGACGCTCGACGTTGTATTCGTCGGAGTAGCCGTAGGCGCCGTGAATCTGGACGGCATCGTTGGCGCTGCGATTGGCAGCGTCCGTGCAGAACCACTTGGCCATGCTCGTCTCGCGCGTATTGCGGATGCCCTGGTTCTTGAGCCAGCCTGCTTTCCACACCAGCAATTGGCCGGCGTCGATGCTCTGCTGCATATTGGCCAGCATCTGCTGCACGAGCTGGTACTCGGCAATTGGCTTGCCAAAGGTCTCGCGCTGCTTGGCGTATTTGATCGACTCGTCGAGGCAGGCCTTCATGATGCCAACAGCGCCGGCCGCCACGCCATAGCGGGCATTGTCCAGCGCGCTCATGGCAATCTTGAAACCCTCGCCCTCAAGTCCCAGGCGGTGGCTCTTGGGTACGCGCACGTCATGCATGCTGATCCAGCCCGTGTTGCTGGCGTGGACGCCCATCTTGCCCTCAATGGTGCCGGTTGTCAGACCCTTCCAGCCGCGCTCCAGGATGAAGCCCGTGATGCCGCCTGCGCCCTTGGCCGTGTCGGTTTTGGCGAAGACGAGGAAGCGGTCGGCCACGTTGGAGAGGGTGATCCACATCTTTTCGCCGTTGAGGATGTAGTCGTCGCCATCCTTGCGCGCCGTGGAACGCATGGCCGCCACGTCGGAGCCGGCGCCCGGCTCGGTCAGGCCGAAGCAGGCGATGTGCTCGCCGCGCGCAAGCGGCGGCAGGAACTCGCGCTTCTGCTCCTCCGTGCCCCATTGGAAGATGGGCAGGGCATGCAGGCCCAGGTGCACGGCAATCGTCTCGCGCACCGACGAGTCGCCATACTCCAGCGCCTCAGAGATGATGCCTAGCGCGATGTAGTCCAGCCCGGCGCCGCCATAGCGCACCGGCAGGCAGATGCCCAGGAAGCCAAGTTCGGCCATCTTGGGCAACAACTCGTGCGGGTAGGTATGGTTGCGGTCATGTTCCTTGATGATGGGCATGACTTCCTTGCGGGTGAAGTCGTACGCCATCTTTTCGATCATTTTGTGTTCGTCAGAAAGGCGAAAGTCCATGGAAAAACCCTCTTTGGTAAGAATTGAGCCTCATCGCGCGGTTTCGCAGGTAATGCACCCGCCGGTTCCACCCAGCCACTGTCACTGCCAATGCAGCCGCGATTCACAAGAATCACGCACCGATCGGGGGACCATGGCTTGCTGAAATCCGGGTAAATCATACCACGCGCGCCGCGCTTTGGGTCAACGAAAGTGCGCACGGCAGGCGGCACTTTGCATTCCGGGATCCAGTGCGGACGATCTGCTTTCAAATTTGTTGCGTTGACACATGAAATCCCCGCCTGTAGACTGGGGAAACACTGGCTTTTCCGTTCTATACTGTTTCCATGTCCCAACACTGTTAGAAAGGAACATGTACAATGCCTGATCTCGACCTGGACCAACTCTACTTTGCGATTGTCGACGGCAATGCCAAGGCGGCTGCCGCAGTCACGCAGGAGGCGGTCGCCGCTGATGTAGACCCCCAATTGTTGCTCACCGACTACATGATTCCAGCGATGGACGAAGTCGGTGCGAAGTTCGAGGCCAATGAGTGCTTCGTGCCCGAACTGTTGATCTCGGCGCGCGCGATGAAGGCGTCGATGGAGGTCATACGCCCGCTGCTACTCGGCAAGGCCGTCGAGCCGGCCGGCCGCGTGGTCGTGGCCACGGTGCAAGGGGATCTGCACGATATCGGCAAAAACCTGGTCGCGACGATGCTTGAGGGCGGCGGTTTTCAGATTGTCGACATCGGCACCGACGTCAGCCCGGACAAACTGGCCGATGCCGTGGCGACGCACCAACCGCAGCTCATCGCGCTGTCGGCGCTGCTCACCACCACGCTGCCCTCCATGAAGCGCATGATCGACCGCCTGGCGGCAGACGGCCTGCGTGGGGGCGTCAAGGTCATGATCGGCGGTGCGCCGGTGACGCAGGACTTCGCCGACGAGATCGGCGCCGATGGCTACAGCGACAACGCAGCCGGCGCCGTGAACCTGGCACGCCAGTTGATGGCTGCCGCGGCCTAATCTCCAATCTCCCAATCTCCAATCTCTATTCTCCATCTGTCGAGATTAGAGACTGGAGATTGGAGATTCACACACCCACACATCCTTATTATGAACGCACGCGAACGCTACGCAGCGGTCATGCACTACCAGCCGCGCGACCGCTGCCCAATCATGGATTTCGGCTTCTGGGATGAGACGCTGCCCATCTGGCAGGAGCAGGGCTATCCCGCCGGCGCCAACCCCGATCTCTTCTTCGGGATGGACCCGCAATGGCACACCTGCGGCTGCATCATGGGGTTGTGGCCGCCCTTCCCAGGGCTGCAACTGATCGACGAAGGCGAGACCGAGGTCGTCCAGCAGAATGACGGGGTCATCGTGCAGCGGGGCAAGTTCCTCGGCTCGATCCCGCGCCACCTGC
>JBDHTJ010000340.1:0-2595 GCA_039808585.1 Hyphomicrobiaceae bacterium
ACCATCCGCGAGATGATCACCGGCTCCGTCGACATCATCGTTCAGGCCTCGCGTCTCCGCGACGGCTCGCGCAAGATCACCCACATCACCGAGGTGGTCGGCATGGAAGGCGAGGTCGTGACGCTGCAGAACCTCATGGTGTTCGAGATCACGGGCGAGGATTCGAACGGCAAAATCGTCGGCCGCCACCGCTCCACTGGCATCGCGCGTCCGCGCTTCTGGGAGCGCGCCGAATACTACGGCGAGACCGAACGCCTGGCCGAGGCCCTGGCCGCCGCCGAGGTGCGCGACCAGCACGGCAATACCTTGGGAGAGCTCAATGGATAATCTATCGCCCGAGACTCTCCAGCTCCTGCTCGGCGGCATCATCGCCGTCAGCGCCGCGGCCGTGATCTATCTCATCGTCTACCCGATGATGTCCGGCGACGCGCAGGCCGAGAAGCGCATCAAGGGAGTGACCGAAAATCGCTCCAAGCGCCAGGTTCGCAACGCTCGCGACGAGGAGGCCTCGAACCGCCGCAAGCAGGTGGCCGATACGCTCCGCGACCTCGAGGAGCGCCAGAAGGCCCGTGAGAAGATGACGCTGCGTATCCGCCTGGAGCGGGCCGGCCTCGACCTGTCTCCGCGCACGTTCTGGATCGCGAGCATCGCCCTTGGTGTCGTCATCGGTCTCGTGACCTTCTTCTCGACGCCGGGCATGACGCCGCTTGTCTCGCTCGCTGCTGCGTTCGTCGGCGCCTTTGGCTTGCCGCGGTTCCTCCTCGCGCAGAAGATCAAGTGGCGCCAGAACAAGTTTCTCGACGAGTTCGCCAATGCCATCGACGTCATCGTGCGCGGTGTGAAGTCGGGACTTCCGCTCAACGAATGTCTTGGAATCATTGCCCGCGAGAGCCCGTCTCCGATCAAGGAGGAGTTCCAGGAGCTCGTCGAGCATCAGCGCGTCGGCCTGCCGCTGTCGGACTGCTTCGAGCGCATGATGGTGCGCATGCCGCTGCCCGAGGTGAAGTTCTTCGCCATCGTCATCGGCATCCAGGCGCAGGCGGGCGGCAACCTCTCGGAAGCCCTGGGCAACCTCTCGGGCGTGCTGCGCGACCGCAAGCGCATGGCGGCCAAGGTCAAGGCGCTCTCCGCCGAAGCCAAGGCGTCCGCCGCGGTGCTTGGCTCCCTGCCCTTCATCGTCATGACCATGGTCTATGTGACGACGCCGCACTACATCGGCATCTTGTTCTCGACCAAGGTCGGTCAGTTCCTGCTTCTGGCCGCCGCCGGCTGGATGACATGCGGGCTGCTGATCATGCGCAAGATGATCAACTTCAAATACTGATGGTCACGCCGGGGCGACGGTCGCCCCGCGTCGACAACGGATGGATGCACGGGTCAGAATCGCGAGGGACGTGCCGTGATTGATTGGATCGAAGCCTGGTTGAAGCCCCAGATCATGGTGATGATCCTGGCGTCCGTCGCGACCTTCGTGACGGTCCTCACCATCGCCTTGCCCGTGCTGTCGCGGGATCGCACGGCGCAGCGCATGAAGGTCATGGCGACGGAGCGCGACAAGATGCGCGCGAGCCGCCTCGCCGAGTTGCAGAAGGAAACCCAGGGCGGTCGCCTGCGGCAGACGCCGAAGGGCTTCATGCAGCAGATCGTTGACCAGTTCAATCTGCGCGACCAGTTCGAGTCGGAAGAGCTGAAGAACCGCCTCAAGATGGCCGGTCTGCGCGGTCAGGCGCCGCTCGTCGCCTACATGTTCTTTCGTCTTGTGGCGCCGATCATCGTGGCCATCGTCGCCTTGGTCTATCTCTTCGTGCTCACGAACTACCAGTATCCGCCGATCGTGAAGCTCGGCATGTCGATCGGCGCCGGCTACCTCGGCTATTACCTGCCGAACATGTTCATCGAGAACCTGGTGCAACGCCGTCAGACGGCCATCGGCCAGTCCTTCCCGGACAGCCTCGACATGCTGCTCATCTGCGTGCAGGCCGGCATGTCGATCGAGGCCGCCTTCGGCAAGGTCGCCAAGGAGGTCGCAAGCCAGTCGCTCGAGCTCGCCGAGGAGTTCAGCCTCACGACGGCCGAGCTATCCTACCTTCAGGATCGTCGCATGGCCTTCGAGAACCTCGGCAAGCGCACCGGCATCCCTGGCATCAAGGCCGTTGCCACCGCGCTCATTCAGGCCGAGCGCTATGGTACGCCGGTCAGCCAGGCGCTCCGCGTCATGGCCAAGGAAAATCGCGACATGCGCATGTCGGAGGCCGAGAAGAAGGCTGCCGCCCTGCCGCCCAAGCTGACCGTTCCGATGATCGTCTTCTTCCTGCCGGTGCTGTTCGTGGTGATCCTGGGTCCCGCGGTGCTGCAGGTCATGAAACTCGCCTGATCCTGTTTTGCGGTGGCGAATGTGCAGGAGCCGTGGCCCAGGGCCACGGCTCTTGTCGTTTGTGATCCGGCGCAGGCCGTCACCTTAGCTGCGCGGGTCCTGGTACTTGATGCTACAGCCGTAGGCACGCGTCGATGCCGTCTTCACCGGTTGGCCCGCGAGCACGGCAGCGATCGCCTCGCGCACGTAGTTGCGCGCCGTTGGCACGTCGTCGCGATTGG
>JBDHTJ010000341.1:0-2581 GCA_039808585.1 Hyphomicrobiaceae bacterium
TCGATGCCCGGCAGGTGGGTCTGCACGATCTCGTTCATGCGCGTGTTCGGGCCGACCTTGCAGAGAGCGGGGAACTGCTGCTGGATCTGCGTCAGCGGACGGCTTGCCGCCACCTCGATGACGAAGGTCGCGTTGCGGAACAGCGCCCGATCGGTCACCTGCGCGATGAAGGCGTTGGGCGCGCGCTCGATCAGGTTCAGCCGGATCGCGCGGCCGATGTCGAGGCTGAGCAGGCGCTGTATGTCGCCGAGCACGGGCTCGAAGGTCGTGTCGAGCGAGTCGTGATCGTATTCGGCATATTCGGACGCGAGCCGTTTCGGCGAGAACGTCCAGAGTTCTCCCGAGATACGCAGCAATTCCTTGTAGACCTCAACCGGATGCACGTATTTCGAGCTCCGCAGATGCTTGAGGACATTGACCTCGCGATTGAGCATCTGAAGCATAAAATAGTCGAATGTTTGGAGACCGCCGCCGGAACTCGGATCGGCCGCATAGCGCGCGAGCGTCTCAAGCTTGGTGTCCACCCAGCCGATGACGCGATCCGTCCATCCGGCGACGACGGGATGCGCGTGCGTCACCAGAACGGGCGGCGCGAAGGTCTCGTCGAAGACGATCGTCTTGTCGCGCACTTCAAGGATGCGGGCGACCTTCAGGGAGTGGAAGCCCGGCTTCGGCGTCTTGCGCACCTCGAATTCCGCGCGTGGATGGGCGACCTCGATCTCCTGCTCCACGAAAAGGTTCGAGGCGGAATCGATGACGGTCTCGAGGTCGCGCACGTAGCGGCTGCCGGTTGCCGCCTCGGCCATGTCGATCTCGCGGCCGTTCACGGTCGCGGCCGGCAGCGTCAGCCACAGAAGCTGGCGGTCGACGCCTTCCGGCATGTCGATTGGCTCGGGTAACGGACTCGTCCCCGGCATGTCGAACGGCGTCCCGTCCTGAAAGATGCCGGACGCCCGGCGCAGAGCGAACTTGTTCTGCTGCGCGAGATCGCGGTCGATCTCGATCTGGGAAAAGCCCCACGGATAGGGCGTGATCTGCGCGACGCGGCTTTCGAGCAATCGCTCGACATAGCGGTCGTTCTGCTGCAGATGGTGCTGCCGCAGGAACAGGCCTTCCGACCAGGCTACCTTGCTGTACCAGGACATTCGCGGTGAAGGCCTCCCCGCCGTGGCGCGTCTGTGTTGTCGTAGCGGAATGCTAGAGCATGGCTTTGGGAAATGAAACCGCGTTGCGCGACCCCCTTGCCTGATCGGTCGTTGATTTTGCCGGACCGGGTCTAGAAAACGCCGCCGATGCCGATGCCGCCGCTGATATCCGGAGGTGGCGCGGCGGGCCGGGTTCCGCCGGAGCTCTTCTTCGTGCTGCGCTGCTTGGCTCCCTTGCCGGCCTTCGAGGCGCCCGACCGGGAATCGGCGTCCGACGCGACATTCGTCTGCTTGACCTTCTTGACGATGACGGGTGCCTTGCAGATGCGTCCGGATTGCAGGAACAGGTCGCCGAGCAGTTCGACGGTAGGCCCGGCGCTCGCGACCTGCTGCTTCGTGTTGCGGTAATAGTCGTTCAGCGCGCGCGAGGAGCCCGGACCCCAATCGCCGTCCACTTCCATCCTGTAGCAGCCGAGGCGCCGCAGCTCGGTCTGGACCTTGCGGGCGAGATCCTCGGCCTTCTGGTTGTCGGTCTCGTTCGGGTCGGCGCCGACGATCAGCGTTTCGAGGCCGGAGACGACGCTCCGCCGATCGCCCGTCGACAGGCTGGCCACCTGCGTGCCCACCGTGAGCGGCTCCTGGGACTGCGACGGAACGTCGACCGAGCGCAGTGTCTGGCCGACGATCAGCACGGCCGTCTGCAGATCGTTGGACGCGAGCTCGATCTGCAGCTTCTCCTTGGCCGCCGGATCGGACAGGATGCGCGAGAGGCTGGCGCTGAGCTGCGCGGGATCGAGCACCTGCTGCTCGGTGAAGTAGAATTGCTCACGCAGATTTGACTGATCCCACGGCACCTGCCGGCCGAGCGTCAGCGCTTCCGTCTCGTTGCGCACCCGGATCATCATGTCCGAGATGCTGAGGCCGGGAATCTCGACATTCTTGAGCAGCGCCGTCGTGAAGGGGCTGTTCTCGCCCGACCCGTCGACCGTTACATTGCCGGGCTGCGTGGCGAAGGCGACGAAAGTGTTTTCGCCGACCTCGACCTGCGCGAGACCGTTGCCGCCGCCTTGCCCCATGGGATTGTTGCGGCAGGCGTCGAGGAAGATGAAGGTCTGCCGGTCGCGGCTGGCGAAGCGCGCGATGACGTCGTTGAGCTTGACGGCGCGCGCGGTGAGGCTGTCGATGCTGTCGGGATCGGGCGTGTCCACCGGCAGCAGATAGTTCTCGCCCTGAAGCTGGATGCCGTGGCCGGCGTAGAAGATCAGCACGGCCGTCGCGGTGGGAAGCTTCCTTTCGGCCTGATCGAGGAGCTGCCGGAAGCCGCTGGATGTCAGGTCCGTTTGCGACAGCACCTCGAAGTTCAGCCGGCGGAGGCTTTCGGCGAGCTTCACCGCGTCGTGCGCGGCGTTGGCCAGCCGGTCGAGCCGGGCGCTTTC
>JBDHTJ010000342.1:0-2579 GCA_039808585.1 Hyphomicrobiaceae bacterium
GTGGTGGACGCCGCCTGCGCGGCCTGGAACGCGCTCCTGGCCGAGCCAGGGCGGCTCCGCTCGCTCACCAACTTTCCTTGGCTGCCCACATCCGTCACCAGTTCGTAGGGCCGGTATTATTGCTCAGGGTGGCTGCTACGGCACTGGCGCTTGGGCGATCAGAGCCAAGAAGCCGGTAAAGCAGCTCATTCAGAAGCACCTCAAGGTTGCCCCAGGAGTTGAGAAAGAGCCCGATCTGAAGATGATGTGCGGTGCCTTCCGGGATGGGCGTCTCGAAATAGAAAGTGTCTGCGGCCGGCGGCGAGGGCGCAGACTCGCCGGGAAGTATCATGGTCACGTGGCATGGCAGTTCGCCCTGTCCGCGCACGCATCTGATCTGGTAGAATGTTGGAGGCGGCATGTGGACCTTGCGGTAAGGATGATGGCGGTGGCAGAGGCAAGCGATGATGAAACCGGCCGGCGGCGCGATGAAGCGCTCGCCCGGCTGCTGAGGATGCCGCCCAAGCCGCATGAGGACATGAAGCTCGGGAAGCCGAGGCGGAAGGCGGCAGCCTACGACGGGCACTGGTCGTCATGCGCCGTTCACAACGAGCCCGCGTATCCGGCTGGCCCATGCGATTGCGGCGGGTTCAAACCTGAGCAAGGACAACAGAAATCGCGGGATCGACCCGCTTATAGTCAGGACGAGGCGCAAACGGCCGATCTAGCGCGCTGACCTCCTTCACCTCGTCAAGTCGGAGCAGCTTCCAGCCCTTGCGTTCGCCCGAAACGCTCCCGCCTTCGATCTGGTAGACGCGAGTTAGGTGTTGCCGGTTAGAGCCCGCACCGAACACGTAAGGCTCGACCACTCGCTGGAACCCGTCATATCGCAATTCGACGAGCACCCGACGCTTGATGGCGTCAGACAGAATGTGGCTCACGGGCGTCCCCCCTGCTATTTCAGGCAGGCTAACGTCAAACGTTTGGCGGTCTAGTCTTTTTTCGCTTCATCAGCAGGCGCTTGAGGTAGCGAACCTTCTGCTTGAAGCTGACCGGGCTAGTCAGCCCGCCGATAGGTGAGGCGCTTGCCCTTGATGCCGAGCCACGCGACGACGGCACGATCGGCGTCCGTGAAGCCCAGCTTGGTGCGATGGTTGTAGCGGAAATCGAACTCGCTCAGGTAGCGGTGGAGATGGGCCTCCCCGCAGTGCTGGTAGATGCCCTTCATCCCGCGCTTGAACACGGAGAAGTAGCCCTCGATCGTGTTGGTATGGACGGCGCCGCGAACGTACTCCTCGGCCGAGTGCTCCACCGTCTCGTGCCCGGCGAACTCCTTGCCCACCTTGATGTAGAGCTTGCTCTCGTCGGTCATCAGTTGGCTGGAGCGATGGGCCGTGGTGCGCAGGATGGCGGCCACCGTGTCTGACGTGGCGCGCTGCGGGTGGAAGGTGCGGACCTTGCCGCCACGCTCGACCAGACCGATGACGGCGCGCTTGCTGGCGAGGCCCGCCTTGCCATGCTTGGTGCGCTTGGTCACCACGTCCTTGGCGCCGAAGTACGTCTCGTCGGCCTCGACCACCTTGCCGGTGCCGCCCAGCCCCTCGGGGGCATCGTCACGCATGGCCTCGCGCAGGCGGTGCGCCATGAACCACGCCGACTTGTAGCTGATGCCGAGCATGCGGTGCAGCTGGTGGGCGCTCATGCCCTTCTTGGAAGAGCAGAGTAGATGCATGGCGTAGACCCACTTGTGCAGCGGGATCTTGGAGCGTTCCAGCACCGTGCCGACCGTGACGGTGAACTGCTGGCGGCAACTGTTGCACTGGACGACGCCGGGGCGATGTGCGTCACCGCTCAGCCGCGTGACGTTCTCAGCCTCACCGCAATGCGGGCAGACCGGGCCGTTGGGCCAGTGGATCGACTCCAGATGCTCGCGAGCGGCATCGTCATCGGTGAACTTCAGGTCGGTGGCGTCGGTTGACATCGCATGTTCTCCTGCCCGGATTCCTATCCGGGTGGGGTTGCTTTGTCAACGTTATAATCGCCGATATTTTCCTAGAACTTTGCGTGCAGCCCATGCTTGCCTAGCTTTGGCCTGGCGGCATCGATCATGCCACCATGTCGGCCAAACTCTCGGCATTCCAGGCGCTCTCAGGATAGTGCGACAACCTCCCGAGAAGCCGCCAATCTGCTGTACTCTACTCAGCCGATCATCTGCCCGTAGACCCTAGCAAAGGCGCCTCGCCCTTCGCTATAGCCGCTCTCTGCTATAGGCTGTCGCAAACGATAAACACGTGGAACTGCCCACGTATGATGTTGTTCATTATTATGAATTGCCTTCTTGACTAATTCAGTTAAATGAATGACGTTGGCCCCATCCAACCCGATGGGGACCCGATGCACCTCGAACCCAACTCCACCGCCACCGTCGCAACCCCTGCGATCGAGCCCGGTCCCGATGCCGCCCAGGCCCCGGCCGCTCTGCCGCCCATCGTGCGCCTCCGCGGCCCGCTGATCACCGACAGCGCCTGGATCACCCCGCAGATCGACCTGCACGAGGCCCGCCTGCGCGGCGAGCTGCTGGGCCGTGCCTATGACGCCCT
>JBDHTJ010000343.1:0-2537 GCA_039808585.1 Hyphomicrobiaceae bacterium
TCGGCGCGTTGCCTACAGCGGACGGATGAGCGGGGTGCGGGTGGAGGTGAGCATCAGTTCGGTGATGGCCCAGACGAGGGCGTCGAGACGGTCGGGACTGCGCCCCTGGGAGAGGCCGTCGGCGGCGAAGTCGCACATCTGGCGCTCGAGCTCGGGGAAGGTACCCGCGTGGATGACGCGGCCTTCCGTGTAGAGGACGGAGACGGGCTCGGCGCGCAGGTACTTGCCACGAGCGGCATGCACCTTGCGCACGGGAACGGTGGGATCGGCGGTCTTGAACACCTGCAGCACGAGATCGCCGCCCTGGTTGGCTTCGGCAACGATCAGGTTGGCCTGGAAATCGTGATAGGCGGCGATGGCCGCGCGGGCCCAGATGGAAGGGTCGCGTCCCTGCAGCGTGCGATCGGCGATGACATAGGCGCGCCTGTCGATGCCGAGCCCCGCAACGATTATGCCGCAGCTGTCCGAGCCCGCGTTGGCGGTGACGGGGGGATCGACCGCGACGACGATGCGCGTGAGCTCAGGGGCACGGGCGACGCGGGACTGATCGAGCCAGTCGCGCTTCCACAGGCCCGTCATGCGTTCCTCGACGATGAGGCCGTCGAGTTCCTGCGCGCCGAAGGCGGTGCCACCGTAGCGGCGCTGCATCTCGGCAAGGAATGAGGGAGCGAGGTTGCGGGCGTTGTCGGCGGTGCGCGAGCGGCTGACGACGGTCATGGGGTCCTCCGCGAGACGCTTCACGATCGCCTTGGCGCGCGGCGTGGTGGTGACGACGGTCTGGGGATGCTGGCCGAGGCGCATGGCGAGCTGGAGCACATCCCACGCACGCTCGGGACGCGGCCACTTCGCAAGCTCGTCGCACCAGGCGGCATCGAATTGTGGCCCGCGCAGGCTTTCGGGATCGTCGGCGGCGAACATCTGCGCCATGGAGCCGTTGGGCCACAGAAGCTCGTTGCGGGCAGCGATGTAGGCGGGGCGCTCGGCCGGCGGATGCACGGAGAGCAGACCCGAGACACCTTCGATCATGACGCTTCTCACCTGTGAGATGGTCTCGCCGACGAGGGCGATGCGGCTGGCAAGCGGGCCGAAGCCTTCGAGGCCAAGGGCGCGGGCACGGACCCATTCGGCGCCGGTGCGTGTCTTGCCGGCGCCGCGGCCGCCGAGGACGAGCCAGGTGCTCCAGGGCATGCCGGAGGCGGTGGCTGCGGGCGGAAGCTGGTCGTCGCGCGCCCAGACCATCCAGTCGTGGAAGAGGCGCGCGAGGCTTTCGGGATCGAGGCTTTCGAGCGCCGCATTCTTTGTCTCAGGACTGAGGCGGGACAAACTTTGCAAGACGCTCCGCAATGTCGCGGCGGTAGCGGTCCGCGTCGGCGGCGAGGCGGGCATCGGCGGCGGTGGTGTTGGGATTGGCGATGGCAAGTTGGTCGAGCTCGGCCTGCATCTGACGGACGCTGTTGATGGTCTTGACGAGGGCACCGAAGGCGCGCGTCTCGCGTTCGTGATCGGCGGCGGTGAGGTTGCTTGCGCCGTCATCGCCGTTGCCGGCGTCGAGGGCGGTGATCTCGCTGTTCATGCGGCGCTCCATAAGCTTGAGCTTGGTGTCGATGGCGCGGTAGAGGCGGCCGATCAGCTGCCGGCGGACGACGAGCGGTGAGCGCGCACGTGGCGCCGCACGCGGGGTGCGCGCCTCGGCCCCTGCCCTGCCCTTGCAGGCCGTTGCCGGGGCAGCGCCTGCCGACCTTTTCGGCGCGCCGGGGCGCGGCGCTGCGGGCTTCTTCGCCTTCGGCAAGCGACGGCTGATGCTGGAGGGGTGGACGCCAAATTCGCGCGCGAGAGCAGCGATCGTCTCGCCGCCACGCACGCGGCGCACAACCTCCTCCCACTCGGATGGTGCGAGAGGGCGCATGTCAGGGGCTCAGATGTTTGGGGGCGAGGCGGGAATGGCCGGGAAAAGCGTTTCACGCAAATTTCGCGTTATAGCTGAAAGGTACTCGAGAAGCGTGACGCTGTCAAACGCTTTCTATCGTAAATTCAATGGTTTGCATGAATGCACGAGGCAAAACACGCTATTCTACACGAGGAAGCGTGGGCGGGGATAAGCGGACCGGCCCGCGAACCGCTCGGAATACGAAAAGCCGGCTGGTCGGGGGCAACCAGCCGGCTCGCCGGGTCAGGCTTCAGGAGGGGCGAGGAAGCCCGTACGCCGTTACCACCAACGGTAGTGACGGTAGTGACGGTGATGACGATGATGGCGATGGAAGCGGTAGTGGTTATACCAGCGCCGCTCGCGCCAATGCACCTTCTCGACAGAACCCGACGTCTGGCCGGTCAGTCCGGACAGGCCGGAAGCGGCGGGCGCGGCTTGCGCCGACACGACGCCAAGACCCAGCGCCATGACACTCAGCAGGCCAGCAGTCAGCACAGTACGCGACATGGAGTTTCCTTTCTTCTCATCCCGATCCCGCAGGCGGGATGTCCCGCGGGTATCGCTTGGATGACAGTTCTAAGGCCCGTGCACTGAACTCGTTCTGAACGCG
>JBDHTJ010000344.1:0-2514 GCA_039808585.1 Hyphomicrobiaceae bacterium
CCAAGCCGGCCCTCGACAACAACAAGCGTGTGAAGGCGGAGTTCGCGATCTGCAATCGCGATCGCGCGGCCGGCGCCATGCTGTCCGGCGAGATCGCCAAGCGTTTCGGTCATCCGGGCCTCCCCGAGGACACCATCTGGCTCACCCTCAAGGGCACCGCCGGCCAGAGCTTCGGCGCCTGGGCCGCGCACGGCCTCACGCTCGATCTTGTCGGCGAGGGCAACGACTACGTCGGCAAGGGGCTGTCGGGCGGCAAGATCATCGTCCGGCCGGATCCGACTTCGGGCATCGTGCCTGAGGAAAGCATCATCGTCGGCAACACGCTGCTCTACGGCGCCATCACGGGTGAGGCCTACATCCGTGGCATCGCAGGCGAGCGCTTCGCCGTGCGCAACTCGGGCGCCATCGCGGTGGTCGAGGGCACGGGCGACCATGGCTGTGAGTACATGACAGGTGGCGTGGTGGTGGTGCTCGGTCCAACGGGGCGCAACTTTGCAGCCGGCATGTCCGGCGGCATCGCCTACGTGCTCGACGAGGACGGCACCTTCGAGAAGCGCTGCAACCTCGCCATGATCGACCTCGCTCCCGTCGAGGCCGAGGAGGAAGTGATGCGCCGTCTCGAGGGCCAGGGTGGTGATCTGCAGAGCATGGGTCTCGTCGACGTCATGGGCGACATGACGCGGCAGGATGCCGAGCGCCTGCATCAGCTCATCGCCCGCCACGCGCACTACACGAACTCGGCCAAGGCCAAGCACATTCTGGAGCACTGGGCGCAGTACCAGTCCAAGTTCAAGAAGGTGATGCCCGTGGAGTACGCCAAGGCGCTGTCGCAGATGGCGAAGGCGCAAGCGGTCGTGGAGAACCCGCTCGAAAAAATCGAGATCGGCCTGCGCAGCAAGAACTAGCTGGGCGGCAGCGCCCGCACCTCGAGCGAAGGATGTCCTTCGCTCGAGCCACCCCGAACGCAGCACATTCGAAGTGTGACACCGATGGGCAAGATCACTGGCTTCATGGAATTCGACCGCAAGGACCGCAACTACCGGCCGGTCGAGGAGCGGTTGAAGCACTGGAAGGAATTCGTCGTTCCCCTGGCCCCCGGCGAGGTGAAGACGCAGGCCGCGCGCTGCATGGACTGCGGCATTCCCTACTGTCACAACGGCTGTCCGGTGAACAACCAGATCCCGGACTGGAACGACCTCGTCTACCGCGGGCACTGGAAGCAGGCGATCGACAACCTGCACTCCACCAACAACTTCCCCGAGGTCACGGGCCGCGTCTGTCCCGCGCCGTGCGAAGCCTCGTGCACGCTCAACATCGACGACAAGCCGGTCACCATCAAGACCATCGAGTGCGCCATCGCCGACAAGGCTTTCGAGGAAGGCTGGGTCACGCCGCAGCTGCCCACGCACAAGACGGGCAAGAAGATCGCCATCATCGGCTCAGGTCCTGCCGGCCTCGCCGCCGCCCAGCAGCTCGCCCGCGTCGGCCACGAGGTGCACGTCTACGAGAAGAATGCGCATCCAGGCGGGCTTCTGCGCTACGGCATCCCCGACTTCAAGATGGAGAAGGGTGTCGTCGAGCGGCGCGTGAAGCAGATGGAGGCCGAAGGCGTCGTGTTCCACTGCAATGTGCACGTGGGCAAGGACGTGTCGGCGCGCGAGCTGGAGCATGCCCACGATGCCGTGCTGCTCGCCGGCGGCTCAGAGACGCCGTTCGACTTCTTCGCCAATGCGCCGGGCCGCGACCTCAAGGGCCTGCATTACGCCATGGATTTCCTGCCGCAGCAGAACCGGCGCGTGTCCGGCGAGGCGCTCGGCAAGATCGAGGAGATCTCCGCCAAGGGCAAGCACGTGATCGTCATCGGCGGTGGCGACACCGGCTCCGACTGCATCGGCACGTCGCTGCGTCAGGGCGCCAAGTCCGTCACCCAGCTCGAAATCATGCCCATGCCGCCCGAGCGCGAGAACAAGTCGATGAGCTGGCCGCACTGGCCGCTCAAGCTGCGCGTCTCCTCCAGCCAGGCCGAGGGCGCCAAGGTGGAATACTCCATCTCCACCGTCGGCTTTGCCGGCGCCAAGGGCCATGTGCAGAAGCTTCTCTACACGCGCGTTGACAGCAGCCTGAAGCCCGTTCCCGGAAGCGAAGGTGAGTTGCAGGCCGACCTCGTCCTGTTCGCCATGGGCTTCTCAGGCCCCATCGAGACGGACGTCGTGAAGGAGCTGGAAACCCCAGTCGTCCCGCGCGGCCGCTTCAAGGGCGTCGACGCCAATGACCGCGACTATCGCATCAAGTCGCGCGAGAAGGTGTTTGCTGCCGGCGACATTCGCCGCGGCCAAAGCCTAGTCGTCTGGGCCATCCGCGAAGGCCGCCAGGCCGCTCACGCTATCGATCGGTTCCTGATGGGCCGCACCGACCTGCCGCGCTAGAGCCTGATCGGTTGAGATGGACGCGGCTCCGCGTCCATCGAAAGCGTGAATCAGCCTCTCAACAAAAAACTTAGCGCATGTCCGAGCA
>JBDHTJ010000345.1:0-2514 GCA_039808585.1 Hyphomicrobiaceae bacterium
TGCTCGGACATGCGCTAAGTTTTTTGTTGAGAGGCTGATTCACGCTTTCGATGGACGCGGAGCCGCGTCCATCTCAACCGATCAGGCTCTAGCGCGGCAGGTCGGTGCGGCCCATCAGGAAACGATCGATGGCGTGGGCGGCCTGGCGGCCTTCGCGGATGGCCCAGACGACTAGGCTCTGGCCGCGGCGGATGTCGCCGGCGGCAAAGACCTTGTCGCGCGACTTGACGCGGTAGTCGCGGTCGTTCGCGTCGAGACCCTTGAAGCGGCCGCGGGGGACGACGGGTGTTTCAAGCTCCTTCACGACGTCCGTCTCGATGGGGCCCGAGAAGCCCATGGCGAACAGCACGAGGTCGGCCGGCAACTCGCCCTCGCTGCCGGGAATGGGCTTCAGGCTGCTGTCAACGCGCGTATAGAGAAGCTTCTGCACGTGGCCCTTGGCGCCTGCGAACCCGACGGTGGAGATGGAGTATTCCACCTTGGCACCCTCGGCCTGGCTGGAGGAGACCCGCAGCTTGAGCGGCCAGTGCGGCCAGCTCATCGACTTGTTCTCGCGCTCGGGCGGCATGGGCATGATCTCGAGCTGGGTGACGGACTTCGCCCCCTGGCGCAGCGAGGTGCCGATGCAGTCGGAACCGGTGTCGCCGCCGCCGATCACGATCACGTTCTTTCCCTTGGCCGAGATCTCCTCGATCTTGCCGAGCGGCTCACCAGAGACGCGCCGGTTCTGCTGGGGAAGAAAATCCATGGCGTAGTGGAGACCCTTGAGGTCGCGGCCGGGCGCGTTGGCAAAGAAGTCGAACGGCGCCTCGGAACCGCCGGCAAGCAGCACCGCGTCGTGCGCGTGTTCGAGCTCACGCGCCGATACGTCCTTGCCGACGTGCACGTTGCAGTGGAACGCGACGCCTTCGGCCTCCATCTGCTTCACGCGCCGCTCGATCACACCCTTCTCCATCTTGAAGTCGGGGATGCCGTAGCGCAGGAGCCCGCCGGGATGCGCGTTCTTCTCGTAGACGTGCACCTCGTGACCGGCGCGGGCGAGCTGCTGGGCGGCCGCAAGCCCCGCGGGGCCAGAGCCGACGACAGCGATCTTCTTGCCGGTCTTGTGCGTGGGCAGCTGGGGTGTGACCCAGCCTTCCTCGAAGGCCTTGTCGGCGATGGCGCACTCGATGGTCTTGATGGTGACGGGCTTGTCGTCGATGTTGAGCGTGCAGGACGCCTCACAAGGGGCGGGACAAACGCGGCCTGTGACCTCTGGGAAGTTGTTGGTGGAGTGCAGGTTGTCGATCGCCTGCTTCCAGTGCCCGCGGTAGACGAGGTCGTTCCAGTCCGGGATCTGGTTGTTCACCGGACAGCCGTTATGACAGTAGGGAATGCCGCAATCCATGCAGCGCGCGGCCTGCGTCTTCACCTCGCCGGGGGCGAGCGGGACGACGAATTCCTTCCAATGCTTCAACCGCTCCTCGACCGGCCGATAATTGCGGTCCTTGCGGTCGAATTCCATGAAGCCAGTGATCTTGCCCATCGGTGTCACACTTCGAAAGCGCTGCGTTCGGGGTGGCTCGAGCGAAGACCTTCTTCGCTCGAGGATGCAGGCGATGCTGCGCCGCTAGTTCTTGCTGCGCAGGCCGATCTCGATTTTCTCGAGCGGGTTCTCGACAACGGCCTGGTGCTTGGCGATCTCGGCGAGAGCACGCGCGTACTCGACCGGCATCACCTTCTTGAACTTGGGCTGGAAGGCTGCCCAATGCTCGAGGATGTGCTTGGCCTTCGCCGAGTTCGTGTAGTGCGCGTGGCGGGCGATGAGCTGATGCAGGCGCTCGGCATCCTGTCGCGTCATGTCACCCATGACGTCGACCAGACCCATGCTCTGCAGATCACCACCCTGGCCCTCGAGACGGCGCATCACCTCTTCCTCGGCCTCGACAGGAGCGAGGTCGATCATGGCGAGGTTGCAGCGCTTCTCGAATGTGCCATCCTCGTCGAGCACGTAGGCGATGCCGCCGGACATACCGGCTGCGAAGTTGCGCCCGGTAGGACCGAGCACCACCACCACGCCGCCGGTCATGTACTCGCAGCCGTGGTCGCCCGTACCCTCGACTACCGCGATGGCGCCGGAGTTGCGCACGGCGAAGCGCTCGCCCGCGATGCCGCGGATATAGGCCTCACCCGTGATGGCGCCATAAAGCAGCGTGTTGCCGACGATGATGCTCTCCTCGGGCACGATGCCGGAAGTGGGATCGGGCCGCACGATGATCTTGCCGCCGGAAAGCCCCTTGCCGACATAGTCGTTGCCCTCGCCGACGAGATCGAGTGTGAGGCCGTGCGCGGCCCAGGCGCCGAAGCTCTGGCCGGCGGTGCCCTTGAGGGTGAGCCAGATGGTGTCCTCGGGCAGGCCCGGATGACCGAAACGCTTGGCGATCTCGCCGGACAGCATGGCGCCGGCCGCGCGATCGCGATTGCAGATCGCGAACTCCGCCTTCACACGCTTGTTGTTGTCGAGGGCCGGCTTGG
>JBDHTJ010000346.1:0-2502 GCA_039808585.1 Hyphomicrobiaceae bacterium
CCGGATTCGGTGCGCCTGCAATCAGTATTGATGCGCCGCTTCAATCCCACGCACGCCGACTTCGATCCCGTCACCACACTCGGGCTGGTCGACTGCGGCAACGTCAAACTGACGCCGGCCCGCATCGTGGATGCCTTCGAGCGCATCGAGCAGGCGGTGGACCACATCGTCGGCGCTGGCGCGGTTCCTATCACCATCGGTGGCGACGGATCGATCACGGTGCCGGTGGCGCGGGCTGCCGCCAAGCGGCACAAGAACATGGTGGCGCTGCACATCGACTCGCACACCGATACCTATCCCTACACGGATGCCGAGAAGTACAACGCGGCCACGCAGTTCACGCATGTGGCGGAGGAGGGGCTGATCGATCCCAAGTCTTCGTGGCACGTGGGCATCCGCGGGACGACCTTCGCGCAAGGCGTGGTGGGACGCACGACGAGCCTCGGCTACCGGGTGATGTCGCTCGATGAACTGGTGCGGGGCGGCTTTGCCCAGCGCATGGCCGAGTTCCGCGACCAGGCGGCAGACCGGCCCGTCTATCTCTGCTTCGACATGGACGTGTTCGACCCGTCGTGTGCGCCAGGCGTTTGCACGCCGTCGTGGGGCGGGCTTTCCGCGCGCGAGGGTATCGACCTGTTGCGCAGCCTGGCCGGCCTAAACATCGTGGCCATCGACGTCAACACGGTCAGCCCGCCGCAGGACGTCAACAACATGGCGGCGCACCTGTGCGCGCACGTCATCTACGAGACGCTGGTGCTGCTGTGCCGCCAGTTCGGCCTGGCGAAGTGATGCGAGGCCGAGCCGGTTGAAGCCGCTTCAGCGGCCGAACAGCCAGGCGAGAAGCCGCTGCCACCAGGAGAGCTTGGCCTGCTTGGTGGGTGCGCCCGATATGGCAGGCTCTGTGGGCTTGCCGACGATTTCGCCGAAGCGGTCGAAAAACTCACCGGCAAGCTTCTTGGCGGTGGAATCGATCAGGCGGCCGCCCACCTGGGCGATCTTGCCGCCCACGTCAGCGTGCACGACATAGCTCAGCAGCGTGAAGCCGGGCCCGTCGTCCTTGAGGCGGACGCTTGCGCCCCCCTTCGCATGGCCGGCAACGCCGCCCGAGCCTTCGCCCGAGATCTTGTAGCCGTTGGGCGGATCGAGCTCGGACAGTGTCACCTTGCCTGAGAAGGTGGCGCGCACGGGGCCCACCTGCAGCAGCACCTTTGCCGTCATCTCCGTGTCCGACAGCTTCTCGATCGACTGGCAGCCGGGGATGCACTGGCGCAGCACCTCGGGGTCGTTGAGTGCCTCCCACACCTTCTGGCGGCTGGCCGCGATGCGCTGTTCGCCGGTCATGTCCATGCGAAAATCCTCCCGTTCGTGGCGGGACTATACCCACTGCCGCCGGTGCCGCCAGGGGGAACAGCATGAGACGCTGCGTCTTGCGGCCAAGTTAACCTTTCCAATGGGTTGCCCTCGAACGCATGAGGTGGCGTGCCGGCTATGGCGTTAGTGTTGGGCCCAGGGCTGCAAGCTATCCGACCACAAATTAGGCGGGTTGCCACCCTAAGGAGCCCGCTATGAAGCGCGCGCTGACAGCACTGGTGGTCGCGGCTGTGGTGCCCATGCTCCTGCCGGGATGCTCGGGGACGACGGGCTTGCCGCTGCTTCCTGGCCTCAAGCAGGAGCAGGCGGAGGACGCCAAGCCCGAGAAGCCCGCCGAGCCCACGTGCAAGACGGCCCAGGCCTGTGCATCGGTGCTGCGCAAGCTCGTGGCGCAGCCCAACCGCGACTGGATCGGCAGCGAGCAGCCACCTGAACGCTACGCGGATGGCACACGCCTCTTCGCTTATCGCGCCCTGCGCCGGAAGATGACGTGCGCCGAACTCGATCGCGCGGTTGCCGAGACGCGTGACGCGCGTCCCAAGCTGCAGGGCGAAGCCCTCGCCGGCACCCGCACCCTGATGGGCAAGGTCAACACCGAGCTTCGCGCCGAACATCTCGCGCGCTGCCGCAGCAAGGGCAAGGGCCGGAGCTGACGCGGAACGCTTCGCCCAAGCCAACTCATGTCATCGGCAACCCGTAGAGGGGCGCGTACTTCCTGCGCAGGTAGGCCTTGTAGGGTTCGGTTGCGAGGGCTGAGCCCGTGGCCTTCTCGATCAGCACAGCGGGCGCATGCTTGCGGCCGTGGCGATAGAGGTTGTCGGTGAGCCAGGCGTGCAGCGGCGCGAATTGGCCGGCGCGAATTTCATCGGGGATGGTGGGCCGTGCGCGCACGGCCGCATCGAACAGCTGCACGCTCATGATGTTGCCGATGGTGTAGCCCTGGAAGCCACCGCCAAGCGAGCCCGCATACCAATGCACGTCCTGCAGGCAGCCGTCGCGATCATCGGGCGGGGCGAAACCAAAGTCGGCGCGGAAGCGCTCGCGCCAGGCCTCGGGCAGGTCCTTCACGGCGAGGCGGCCTTCCAGCATTTCGATCTCGAGATCGAAGCGCATCATGACGTGCAGATTGTA